>DASSZI010000023.1:0-34845 GCA_035713565.1 Acidobacteriaceae bacterium
CACCTGAGCAGTAAAGGAAATGTATTGTGTGCGATGGAAGGTGAAGCGGCGCTCGATGCCAAGATCGCCTTCGTCAATCCACGGTCCATAGTAGGAGTTGAATTCACGATTGGGAGAGGGGCCGGCACCCGCGATGCCGAGCGCAGTATTCGCGGTGGATTCGTTAAAAGCGCTGTCGTTCAGGTTGTCACCGGCTCCGGTGCAATTCTGCAGGTTGACTCCGGTGCAGGCTGCGTTCAGGGTTCCCGTGTAGGGGCGTCCGGAATTGAACTGCATTACGGTGCTGATGATCCAGTTCTCGGCAAATCTGCGGAGCGCTGCATTGCTGATCCCGGTGGTTACCGGCTGGTATACGGCGGAAACGGACAGCCGGATGCGTTGATCGAGTGTCGACGGCGAGTGGGTATCGGAAAAATTGAACTGGTTGTTGAAATCCACGCCGTTGGAGTTCATGTTCTTGGAATACGTGAAGGAAGATAGAACCGCCAGGCCGTTTTTGGAACGCCGCGTAAACTGCGAAATCAACGAAAGGTAATTGTTGTGTCCGGGGCTGATCAGCGCGTTGATTTGACCTAGCTTCGGATTGATTGCTCCTTCAGTCAAAAGGCCGCTGTCAAGGTTTGGCCCAATGTAGCTTGAGCCTGAACACGTGCCAGCGGTATTTGGGGTGTCCTGAGGGCAGACGATATAAGTGGTTTTTCCCGCAGGCTTGATCAGGTTCAGGTCGTACGCGCTCGAAGAAATCAAGTGGTCGGCGTGGGACCAGACCACTCCGACGCTGGCCGTGGTCTGATTATCGATCGCCTGCTCGATCTGCAGATTGCTTTCCAGAATGGTAGGCGGGTTCAGATTGGACGAGAAGACGGAAATGTTAGGTGATGCCGCGAACAGGCTTGCGTTGTTGATCTGATTGGGGAATGCCGGCGCATTCATCGGCGGCTGGAAAAGAAAGACGCTAGACTGCTGCGATGCCAGCCCGTTCGATAATGCGGAGTTCTCATAATTCACTCCGTTCAGATCGGTATAAAACACACCGTATCCACCGCGTATAACTGTTTTGGAGTGTGGCGACCACGCGAATCCGAAACGGGGCGCAAAGCGCTTGTAGCGGTTTGGAAACTTGCCTGTCTGCGGGAAGGCGGGATTCTCCGCCGGCTGCGGGAACACCTGGAAATCCTCCCGCAGTCCAAGATCGAGTGTCAGATTCTTTGAGAGTTGGTATTTGTCATCGATGTAGAACCCGTAATACGGCACGGCAAACGAATACGTGGGATTGCCGCCACTCTGGCTGTAAAACAATTCGTGAACGAGAGCGAAGTTTTGCGGATTTGTAAAGGCGTACGTGCCGCGGAAATTGCCGTATTCGAAATCGCTTACGCTGTCGTGGTTAAAGTCCAGCCCGGTGCTGATGGTGTGACGCCCGTGTACGTAGGTGACGTGATCGTTGACCTGATACTCGGTCTCTGGTGTGCGGCTATAAGCAAATCCGGGATTTCCCAACATGAAGAATTCCGGAGAGAAGAGCTCGACTGTTGGAAAATTCAGCGAGGGTGCGCGTCCGCTGGGTGTATCGCTCTGCTTGTCGAAGGTGTAGCTGAAATAGGCATCATTAAGCAGCCGCGGCGTAAATGTGTGGGTCCAATGCACGCCGCTGTCGTAGTCCCGCACGTAGTTGTTGCTCATCGCCTCAATACCGCCAAAGGATACGGGAGTGTAGGTCACCACGTCGCCGGGTCCATCGAACTTGTTGTAGTTAAAGTGAAATGTTAAATGGTCCTTCTGGGAGACCTGCCAATCGACCTTGGGAAAAAACAACAGGTCGTTCTGCTGACGAGGAGCGTTGCCAAGATTCGTCTTGATGGCGTTCAGGGCATTCGCGACCTGTTGCAGGTAGATTGGATTGGTGGCCGTGGCTGTTGCCTGAGTGCTTGCGGGGTTCGCAACCGGAAAAGGGGCGTTGGGCGCAGGCAGCACCGTTCCGGCAGGCAGTCCGAAGCTGGTCACGTTCAAGGCAGCCATACCTTGGTTCACAATCGAAATCGGCATGTTGTCGCGCGATTGCTCGTAGTCGAAAAAGTAGAACAGCTTATTGCTCTTGATAGGTCCACCCACATTCGCACCGAATTGCTGGAGCACGTTGTACGGTGTCGCCCTTCCAGCGGCTTTATCGATCGCATCGTTGTTCGCAAAAGCGGAATTGCGATTGAAATAGAAAGCTTCACCGTGGATATGGTTGGTGCCGGACTTCGTTACCGTATTGACGAAACCGGATCCCGCACCGCCATAAGCTGCGGAATACGGATTGTCAGCTACCTGAAATTCCTGGATCGATTCCTCGCCGAACACGTAGGGGACGCGCGTTCTGCCGCGTGCACCCCCATAGAACGTGCTGCTTGCCGCCGCGCCGTCTACCGTAAAGGAATTCGTTCCATTTCCGTTGGCCAAACCAGAGCTGCCGCTACCCTGCTGTCCTGCAAAGCTTACGTCGCCAAAATCGCCGTCTGCCGTGACGTTCGGGGTGAGCAGAACAAAATTGGTATAGTTGCGGCCATTGGATGGTAAATCGCGTATCAATTCGCGGTTTACGGTAGTGCTGACGCTGGAATCACTAGGATCCAGCAGTGCTGAGCTACTGGTTGTAACGGTCACTTGCTGCGCCGCAGTCCCGACCTGCAACTGGATACTCGCGGAGGAGGTCCGTCCGATACTGACGGTTACCGACGGAATTATCCCGGTCTTGAAACCTGGAGCAGTGATCTTTACCGAGTAAACACCCACCTGCAGCGTAGGGTACGAGTACAACCCGGTCGCATTGGTTTTGTTGTTCTGTATGATGCCGGTGTTCAGGTTCGTGAGCTCAACCTGTGCGTCCGGCACTACCGCTCCAGCGGTGTCCGTCACAATTCCCGAAATTGCGCCTGTGGACACCGCGTTTTGTCCGATCATTTTACCGGCGAAAACAGACAAACAAAGAACCAGAATTAGAACTCGGCCTCGTAGAAACATAATCCCCCCGGGAAAACATTAGAACGGATATGTAAAGTTAGTATCAATTTGCGGGATTATCAAGAATTTTCCTGAACGGGAGGCTGTTTTTTAAGCAGAACATGAAGGACGATTGAAATTGTTTTTGGATTCGGTGCTGGAACCCCTGGCTTTGATCTGCATGAGGTAAGATTTCGATCCATGATTCCGCAGTGTTTTCGGCCGCCAACTCGGCGCCCGATTTAAGCTGGTTGCAACCTCTTTGCGGAAGGAATGCCTTAAGGTCGGATGGGCGTGGAAACCACGGAACCCGGTTCGATCACGTACTCTTCAATCAGCACCGTGATCAATACTGCCGAGGGAACGGCCACCAGCGCGCCCGCCACGCCAGCGAGGCTCACCCCCAGCAGCAACGCAATCAGAACGGCCGTGCCCGCCAGATCAACGCTGGTTTTCATAATCCGCGGGATTAGAAACGCATTTTCCACCTGCGCGTAGATCAGTTCGAAGATCATTACCCCAAGCACTTTGCCCCAGGAATCGCTGACAGCCACAGCCATTGCAATGGAAGTGGAGACCAGCGCGCCCACGACCGGGACGATATTGAAAGCGCCCATCAATACGGCCAGAGCCAGCGCGTAGCGCAATTTCATCAGGCCAAAGACAATGCCGCTGCAGATTCCCAGAATCAGCATCAGCACACCCTGGCCCAGCAGCCACTTTCCCATTCTGGCGGCGGCATGCTGCAGGGTTTCATCCAGGCGCTCGCGGCGTTCTTCAGGAACGAGAGAGAGTACCCACGCGTATACGTGCCGCCCTTCCGCCAGGAAGTAGATCGTGAGCACCAGTCCCGTGATCACCTGAAAGAACTTCGCGGCCCAGTCGCCAGCGGAGGAAACAAATGCGCCCACGTTCCGCGCCGTGTCTTGTTTAAGTCGTGTCTCAACAAACTTGAGATTCACATGCTTCAGCAGGGGCATCCGCTCGAGACGGGCTAGAAAGTGCGGAGTTCGACCAGGAAACGACTGCAGGAATGTGGTGAAGTCATGCACGAGAGGCGGAACCGTAAGAATCAAAAAAACTGCAATCCCGCCGAGAAGGCTGCCCATAATGATGAAAATGGCCAACCCAGGTCCGGGATGCCGACCTCCGATCTGGATTCGCTGTACTGCGCGAACAATGGGTGTGAGCACCACCGCAAACAGAGCGCTTACGTAAAGCAGGACAAGAACGTCCCGCAGCAGCCACGCCAGATACAAAACAATTGCAATCGCAAATGTAAAGAGAATATTGCCGCGTACGCTTCGTCCCTGGCTGGAAGCGGTGGTGGCCGGCAGTGGAGAGCTTGTCATTGGCTGGCCTATGATAGCTGGTTTTGGGTCACCTGCAAGCCAGATGCTCTGGTGCGAACTCGCCGCAACTTGTGCGGCTAAGCGCGATCGGCGAGAAGTTGGTCCCATCGTTCCAGGATTACCGATGTTACTTCGCTCGCGCTGCGGCCGCTCGTATCGACCCGCCATCCGGCAGTCTCATAGAGCGGTCTTCTTCGCAAAAATCTTTCCGTTGCAGAGGCGCGATTATCGAGCACCGGTCGATGTGCTGCCCCTGTCTGCGAACGAGATTGCTGCTCGCATCGCGAAAAAAGAAGCTCCAGAGGAGCTTCCAGATAAATGAGTAGCGTCGTGGGAGTTCCACTCAGCAGATCCCGGTTGGACTGCGGTTCCAAAGCTCCGCCGCCAAGTGCTAGAACCAGATTGTCACGCCGCAATGCCGCTGCGAGGGCAGAACTCTCCAGCTCGCGAAATGCGGGTTCCCCAAGGGCGTCGAAAAGGGAAGAAATGCTGGCACCCTGTGCCAGCACAATTTCTTCATCCAGATCGAGAAAAGGCCAGCCCAGAGCTGCGGCTACCTGCGAACCGATTGTACTTTTACCCGCGCCCATAAAGCCGGTAAACACCAGGCGCCGGGGGATCTCCCTACACGGTTCCCGCATAGATCGGGTCGTCCCTCAGGACGCCCCATCATCTTCGCTCGCGCGTCCTGCCGTGGGCTTCTTGGCCAGAGCGTGACTGATGTTCTCCCACACTGCCGGGCTGGGGTCATGGATGGGCATCAGCAGTTTGGCTTGTGCCGCGATATAGTTCAGGTCGCGCACCAGCGCAGAGCAATTCGCGCATGTGTTCAGATGGGGATGCTCGATTCGGTCGCCGCCGGAATCGAAGAAATCGGGCAGTTGTTCCTGGAACTCACTGCATTCTTTGGGGGTATTGGTTGTCATTGATGTCATGCGTCTGCCCTTCCGTCCGCGTTCTCACGCAATAAGCTGCGCAGTCGCATGCGTGCTTTGTGCAGTTGAGATTTACTGTTGCCAATCGAACATCCTAACATGCCGGCAATCTCGTTATGTTCGTACCCCTCAACGTCATGCAGCACAAACACCATGCGATATCCAGGGGGCAGCTCCTGCACTGCCCTCTCTAAAGTCACCCTGTCTATAGATCCAGATAAAGTCAGATCGCGGGTGCCAAAGTCTTTCCGCGGTCCGTCTTCCTGGGTCGGCTCCAAAGTTTCTTCTAAAGAGACCAGCGGCAGTCCCTTCTTCCTAAGATGCATCAACACCACATTCACGGCCATGCGGTGCAACCAGGTGGAAAATGCCGAGTCGCCCCGGAACGTGCCGATCTTGCGATGCAACTGCAGAAAAGCTTCCTGCGTTAAATCCTCGGCCTCCGCCACATTGCCCAGCA
The DNA here is from genome assembly GCA_035713565.1 of Acidobacteriaceae bacterium. Taxonomy (GTDB): domain Bacteria; phylum Acidobacteriota; class Terriglobia; order Terriglobales; family Acidobacteriaceae; genus JAKAAZ01. Next base: position 5,733 of record DASSZI010000023.1, read on the forward strand.
TCCGCAGGCATAGCGAATACACGCGGCGTTTGTGCATGTTGTACAAAATCTCAAAGGACGCGCCATCGCCGGCTTGGGCCAGTGCGATTGCGTTCAACTCTCCCGCGATGGGAGGATTACGCCGCTGCTGCTGCTGAATCGGTCGCGCTTCCGCAGCCAGCGGCTGTGCTGGCCCGGCGGCCGGAGAAGCGTCCGTGGTTCGCAACGTGTTTTTGCTTCTGGCGTGAACCGGTGCGCTATCATGCGACTGGACCTGCGGTTCACTCTTCTTGTGTATCGCTTTTGAATCCTTTGGAACGGACTTGGATTGCAAGACGTTGTGATCTCCGTTTGTTAGAGGTGAATGCCGGGATGCGAGTTGCCCTGAGGACGGTTCAACTCCCAATAAAACGCGAGTAGAGGCTTCGTGCCAGACCCACATCCGTGGTGCCTTGCACGATCGCCCTGCCGTCGCTAAAGATGGTCATGCGGTGAATGCCTCGTTGAAAGTGGAGCAGCAGGGCGTTTCGGCGCACCTGGCCGTGTGGTTGCAGCCGTCTCTCCAATTCTGCAAAATCGACAGTCCTTCGGTGTTCGTGGATCTGTACAGAGTTTCGTCCGCACAAAGTAATCTGCGCCCGGCCTTTCGATTCCAGGTGAAAAAATCTGCGCATGTCGCAAACCTCACAACCCGCGCGCGGACGCGAAGCGTTCACCTCTGCCCGCTGGTTTGCCCAAACATCCCAAGATAACAGGCTACGTCGCATCGCTCCATATGCACCCGTCAGCCATTTCATCGCCTCTGCCGCCTGCAGTGATGCCGCCAGATTTGGGGCCGGATTCAGAATACCGCTGGTATCGCAGGTCTCCACCGACCCGGTCGGTTGCTCAGGGAAAATGCAGGCCAGACAGGCGGTTTGGCGCGGGAGAATATTCATCGTCACTGCGGAGGAGCCGACTGCGCCCGCATAAATCCATGGCTTGTTCTGCTCCACGGCGTAGTCGTTCAGCAGATATCGCGTTTCAAAATTGTCGGTCGCGTCCAGAACAATCTGTGCATCTGCAAGCAGCGTGTGGATGTTTCCCGGAACCAGATCGGCTATCCGAGCATGCACCTGGGTTTTGCTGTTGAAGGCGAGAATGCGCAGTCGTGCGGCTTCCGCCTTCGGCAGTCCCTCCGCGGCGTCCTGCTCTTCAAAGAGCACTTGCCGCTGCAGATTGCTCCACTCCACGTAGTCCCGGTCGATGATGGTCAGGCATCCCACTCCCGCCCGCGCCAGCATTCCGGCCACCGCCGCGCCCGTCGCGCCGCAGCCCACCACGCCCACATGCGATGCCAGCAGCCTGCGTTGACCCTGCTCGCCTATACCGGCGAAAAGAACCTGACGGGAATAGCGTTCGCTCTCCGCATCGGAAGCTGAAAAAGCATCTGGCTCACGGGCGTCTGTATGGAGACCAACGGTCATTCTTCTCAGTATAAGGAAACTTGCGCTGGAAGCATGACGCAGCCCCGGTGGCTTGCGTATCCTAAACGTTAGAAAGACAATCGGCAAGAGCGCATCCGAGCGGCGGCCAGCAGTCTGGCCGCTTTTGTTGTGGGGCTGATTGGCCTCCTCAATGACAGTTCGCGCATTGCCGCGCAGAGCCTATCGATTGCAAAAGCGCCCCCTGATCCAGAGAGCAGCCCGCGCACTGCCACGCGCGCCCGTCGTCGCCATGCTTTGGCTGGTGCTGGCGTCAGTCGTCTTGGCCGCAGCTCAGCCGTCTTTTCCTTCGGGTCACCAGGAGGGGGCCGCGGCCGCACCGGCTAACCTCTCCGCGCCAGCAATCCTACGCTACCGCGATTTCCGCCAATGGTACGGACGGCGGGTCGGCAGCGTGCAGTTCGAAGGCGTCACGGCGGAAGATCTGACCACCCTGCAACGAAAACTTGCTCTGCAGCCAGGCGATCCACTTAGTGCTGAAAACCTTAAAACCAGTTTGCATCAGCTCTACGCCACAGGTCTTTATCGCGACATTGTGGCGGTCGGCGTTCGGACCGGCGGACAGCTTACGGTGATCTTTCGCGGGACACCACAAATGTTTCTCAGACGGCTCTTTGTTCATGGCATGAAGCAGGAATTGCTCGCCGCCCAAATTCAACGCGCCACTCGTCTGGAAGTCGGCCAGTCCTTCACGCAAAAGGAACTCAACCAGGCGACGGAGCATTTGAAGAAAGCGCTCGAGTTGAACGGTTATTACCAGCCCCATATCTCCGTTCAGACCGCCCCGGCCGGCGCCAACCACCTGGTGGACGTCATCTATACCGTTCAAACCGGCAAGCAGGCGAGGGTTGGTGACGTAACTGTTGCCGGAAATCCAGGCATGACCCTGCCGGAATTCCGTAAACTTGGCAAGCTGAAGGCCGACTCCAAGGTGACCTCGAAGACCGTCACACGCGCGCTGGATTCCTTGCGGAAAAATTATCAGAAGACCAACCGGCTCGAAGCCACGGTGCGCTCCACGGCAGAGACCTTTGACCCCGCCGCCACAAAGGTGGACTATGGCTTTGACGTTTCTCGCGGACCCTCTGTGCGTGTCATTGCCAGGGGAGCCAAGGTTTCTTCAGGAGAACTGAAGCGGCTCGTCCCGGTCTATGAAGAAGGTGCTGTCGATCCCGATCTGCTCGATGAGGGAAACAGCAATCTGCGCAACCATTTTCAAAAAAAAGGGTATTTCGACGCGCAAGTGACACACGTACTGGAGCGTCCGGCGCCGGATCGGGACGTGATCCTCTACACCATCCAGGATGGTCCGATTCACAAGGTCGTGTCGGTCAAGCTCCTTGGCAATCGCTACTTCGACACGGACACATTAAAGGAGCGCCTCCGCGTTCAGAAAGCCGACGCGCTGAATCGCCACGGCGTTTACAGCCAGGATTTGCTCGCTGCCGATGTGGCCTCACTCAGCGATCTTTATAAAAGCAATGGATTTGGAAATATCACCATCGACCCCATCGTGACTGACTCCGATAGGTCGTCTGGGACGCGCAACGGCAAGCTGGCCTACGTGCATGTCACGTATCGGATCCACGAGGGGGAGCAGCAGCGCATCGGCAAAGTGCAATTGCTCGGCGTGAGACAGGTTTCCGCTGCCCGGCTGCTGGCTTTGATGAATACCCGGCCTGGCGAGCCGTACTCGCTGACTACGCTTGCAGGAGATCGCATTCAGCTTTACGACTTCTATTACCGCAAGGGCTTTTCTCAGGCAAACCTGACTTTTGAGCAGCACCCGGAAAAAGAAAATCCCAACCTCATCGATCTCGATGTCCGGATTTTTGAAGGCGAACCTTTCTATGTAAATCGAGTCCTGCTGAACGGCCTGCACTACACCCGGCCGCAGGTGATCGACAAACTGCTTGAAATCCATCCGGGGGACCCGCTGAATCGCAACGCCCTTCAGGATACGCAGCGGCGTCTCTATAACCTTGCTCTTTTCAATGAAGTCGAAACAGGCATTGTGAACCCCAAAGGCGCACAGCCGAGCAAGGACGTTCTGCTGAACGTGACGGAAGCGCATCGCTGGAACTACGATTATGGCTTCGGGTTCGAAGTGCAGACCGGAACCCCGCAGCGCAACTGTCCGTCGGCAGCTTCGTTGATCGAGCTTGGAGTGGCACACCCCTCCGCATTCGCTTGTTCCCCGAATGGAAAATTCGGCGCCAGCCCGCGTGTTTCCTTTGACATCAGCCGGATCAATATCCGGGGCAGGAATCAGACGGTCACGCTCCAAACGGCGTATGGCACGCTCGAGCAGCAGGCCATCATGACTTTTGACGATCCCGCATTCTATGGCCACAAAACGATCGATTTTGCGCTCTCCGGCGGCTTTGTCAGTGCACAGGACATTACCACGTATCAGGCTTCGACGATCAGCGGTTCAGCAATCTTTACGGAGCGCCCCAACAAAGCCAACACGCTGATTTATTCCATGGCTTACCGCTACGTCTATGTCAATCCGAACACTCTGCAGATCAGCGCCGATCTTATTCCGCTGCTCTCGCAGCCCACCCGGGTCAGCGGGCCGGGCATCACCTGGGTGCATGACACACGGGACAACCCGCTGAACGCCACTACCGGCTGGTATCTTTCTGAACAGCAGTTTTTTGCCTGGTCCGGCTTTGCATCGCAGGCAAACTTCAATCGGATCGATGTCCAGGAGTCGAACTATCATTTGTTGAACAAGCAGAACTGGGTACTCGCCCGCAGCACGCGGATTGCCTTTGAAAATACGTACGGCGACTCGAAATATGGCTTGATTCCTCTTCCTGAGCGGCTCTATGCCGGGGGCGCGACATCGCACCGGGGATTTTCCGTCAATTCTGCGGGCCCGCGCGATTTGCAGACGGGTTTTCCCGTCGGAGGATCGGGAGCGTTTATCAATAGTCTGGAATTGCGCATCCCTCCGGTTCCGTTGCCCTACCTGGGAGACAACGTCGGGCTTGCACTCTTCGACGACACAGGAAATGTCTTCACGGACGCTTCGAGCATTTTCCCTTCGCTGCCGCGTTTCCGGCAGCCGCACGTAAACACCTGTTACAACCTCAAAGGGCCGGAAGGGAAGTGCGACTTCGACTACGATTCCAATGCCGTAGGTGCGGGAATACGTTACAAAACTCCGATTGGTCCAATCCGTCTGGATTTCAGCTATAACCTGAATCCCACGGTCTATCCCGTGGTTAGCGATCCGGCGCTTCTGCCGGCTTTTCTCAACTACAACGGTCAGCCGCCTTACGTAGGGAACTCGGGCCACTTCAATTTCTTCTTCAGCATCGGACAGGCGTTCTGATGGCGAGACTGCTGCATGCATCCGGCTTTGCACTGGCCCTGCTGATCGTCCAACAGGCCGCGGCCGCGCGTTGGACCGCTGATACGTTGTGCATGGTGCAGACTGCCTCTGCAGGGCCAGAAGTGCGGCGGGATGAACGGCAAAAGAGTGTTTCCACCGTGCTGGATCGCGTGGTTGCGGTAGTGGGCGGAACGGCAATCCTGGCCAGCGACGTCGATGATGAAATGCGCTTTGCCGCGTTCCAGCCAGAAGTGGAACCCGCTGCTGACAATACTCCCCAGCGAGCCCTGGACCGGCTGATAGATCGTGCGTTGATCAACAACCAGCGCGTTCTGCAGCCCGGGCTGGCAGACGTTCCTCAGGCGGAAGTGGACCAGGCGATTCTTGAGCTTCGAAAAACAATTCCGGCGTGCAGAACCTTCCATTGTTCTCAGGATGCAGGCTGGCTCGCATTTTTGCAGGCGCATGCCTTCACTCTGCAGCAAGTCGAGAATCGTATTCGCGAGCGATTGGAAATTCTCAAGTTCATGGAAACGCGTTTTGGTGCCGCGGTGCGCATTTCGCGTGAAGATGTCGAGCAGTATTACGACCACGTTCTGGTACCCCAGTTGCGCCGGAATCACGTGGCGGTTCCCACCATGAGCAGCGTCGCTCCGCAGATTCTCGCTGTGCTTCGCCAGCAGCGCATCAACACCATGGTGGATGAATGGCTGCGCGGTTTGCGCAGTGATACAGAGGTGCACATCCTCGATACTGCCTACGGCGTCGGTAAAGCGCAGGGGAGTGCCGAAGCGGGCCCGTTCGCTTCGCCGGCTCCAACGGGAAAAGGGGGGGCACAGTGACCACTCCTCCCGAATCGCAATTGCCGGATTTTACCTCGCAGCGGAGCGCTGCCTCTGCGGCAAAACGGCCGCGCTGGCGCTTGGTCCTTGCCAGCTTTGCAATTCTGATATTGCTGGGCTTTCTCATGGTCGCCGGGCTGTTCTGGTACGCATCCAGCGCGCAATTTGCCGCGCGTGTTCATCGCGCACTGATCGCTGACCTGGAGCGGGCCACCGGCGGACGGGCAGAGATTGGCTGCTTCCGCTGGAGCGCCCGGCACCTCTCGATTGAGGTCGATAATCTAACCATCCACGGCAGGGAAGCGGCGAATCAGATTCCGTACTTTCACGTGGACCATCTTTTGTTGCGTGCCAGCATCGTCTCCTTCTTCACGCCAGAAATAGCACTCTCCAGCGTAGTCGCGCAGCGGCCTGTCCTCCATCTGATCGTTTACCCAGGGGGCACAACGAACCAGCCGCAGCCGCAGACCGCCAGCAGGCAGCCATTGCCGCAGACGATTCTGGACCTGGCCATCGGAAGAACACGCGTGGAGAACGGACTCGTGCTCCTGAACGATCGCTCCATCCCGTGGGAGCTTGCGGCCGGTCCCCTGCAGGTCAAGATGAACTACGTTGCGGCCCAGACCGGATACCGCGCCAGGATACAAACGAAAAACCTCACGTTCCGGCTGCAAAATGCCGCCACCGCACATTCCCGGCTCTCGACCACAGTCAGCCTGACCCGCGACGCGCTCCGGATTGACAGTCTCGACCTCGTCACCGGAACCTCCCGCCTGCACGTTACAGGAAACGTCAGACACTTCGCCGCTCCCAGGTGGCATGCTTTGGCGCAGGGCACGGTGGATGCCCGCCAGGTCGGCCTCATCGTGGATATTCCTGAATTGCGCAAGGGAACAGCCCATGTAAGTATCAAGGCGCACGGTGCAGCCAACCCCACCACCGCAGCGGCCCAGACATTCCAGGTGTTCGGCCATGTGGATGTCCGCAGTGGAGCATGGCAGGCACCCTGGCTCAGTGTGCGCGATGTCACGCTTCATACTGACGTCCTGATCGATGACGATCAATGCACCTTCACCAATGTGTCCTCCACGCTGAGCGATGGAGGCCGCATCGACGGAAGCCTGGTGATGGAACATTGCGTGGGACCGCAGTTGCCCACGATCGTTGCGCCAGCTAATAGTCACGGCATCCAAAGCACCGCCGCGCTGAGCCCACCCGCCGGATACCAGCCTCTGCAGGCCGTCCTGCAGGCACATGTTTCCAGTGTCACGCTTCCGTTTGTCATGGCTGCTGTAGCGCCGAAGCAGTTTGCCAACATAGGATTCACGACAGCCGCTTCCGGCGATGTGCGTGGCCGCTGGACCGCCTCGGGAGACGGGCTGATCGTGCGCGGCGTTCTTACCTTGAGCGACCCGCGACAGACGCTCGGCCTGGTTCCGGTCAGAGGTCCCGCCACGGCAACATATCTCGGCGATCATCGGCACCTGGTCATCGAACACGCCGATCTTGATACACCAGGCACGCAGGTTCATGCCTCAGGCTTGCTTACACTGTTTCCCAAAGACCTGAACAGCAGTCTGCACATGGATGTCACCGGCACGAATCTTGGAGAGTTCGACCGCCTGCTCACTGTGCTGGACCTGCGAGTCACGCCGCCAAACGAGCCTCACGCGCTACCGCTCCAGCTTCTTGGCCGCGCCAGTTTTCATGGAGATGTCCGCGGATCATTTTTCGCGCTGCAGGCGGTCGGGCATTTGGACTCGCAGCGTTTTCAAATGCTGGTGGCAAGCTCCCCTGGCGTGCCCAGCGCTCCGGCCGGCCGTACGGCGCTGCATGCTCCCGCCGCTGCACGGCAGCCGATACAGAACCCGCCAATCCATCTGCTCACGTGGGATGAGCTGCATGCGGATCTTGAGTACACGCCGTGGCGGCTCATTGTGCGCAATGGAGTTCTGGCGCGCGGACACGCTGTCATCCACACCACGATGGATCTGCAGCCGGAACGCACCGCGCCTGACACTTACACCTACAATCGCCGCACACGTTTCCAGACAACCATGCGAGCCCCAGACGCTTCGATCGCGGATCTCCAGTCAGTCATCGGCATGAATTATCCTGCCAGCGGAACCGTGATCGCCAGCGCGCATGCAGCGGGAACGCTGGATGATATGCAGGGCAACGGACAGCTCACCTTGAGCCACGCTAGCCTGCAAGGTCAGGAGGTGCCGAGTGCTTCCGTGCAACTCCGCGCCGATGGTCACGTGCTTACCGCGAGCGGGCTGCAGTTCGCCTCGACGGGCGGGACGGCCGCCGGACAGCTTATCTATGATTACGAGTCCGGCGCCTTGCGCGGCGACCTGACCGGCCATGGCTTTATCCTCGGGCAACTCAGGGCATGGAACCGCGGACGGCTGCCGCTAGGCGGCACACTGGGCTTCCATTTCCAGGCCGCTGGAACCACCGCCGCGCCTGCACTCAACGGCGACATGCAGATTGAGAAGATGACGCTGAACCACATGCCCATGGGAACCTTGCATGCGGAATCGCATCTCCAGCGCGGCACGCTCTATCTCACCTCACGGGCCGATCTCTTACAAACCCATCTCGATGCTGAAGGCAAGGTTCAACTCGCCGGGAACTATCCGGCGCAATTTCAGATGACATCTACCGGGTTCAACATCGACCCTCTGCTGCGTCTTGTCAGCCCGTCCGGTGTCGGAGGCCAGTCGGCGGCGCAGGGTCGCATCACCATGTCCGGCCCAATTGGCGCTCCGGCGCAGATCCGAGCGGACGCGAATCTGAGCGCTCTAACCGCAACCATAGGCGGGCTCCCCATCCACTCTGAAGGCCCGGTGCAGATTTCCTTGCGCCGTGGACTTGTAAATCTGCTACGACTCCGCCTGCGCGGGAGCAACGTCGATCTCGGGGCCAGCGGCACGGTTGATCTGCTGCACGACGACCAACTGCGGATGCACTCCGAAGGCACGCTGAATGCGGCGCTGGCATCCTTTGTCTATCCACAGGCCAACTCCTCCGGCGTGGTCTGGTTTGTACTGGATGCCCGCGGTACCGCTCGCCAGCCTAACCTGCGCGGACGGGCGCAAGTAGAGCATCTTACCGTCCACGTCCTAAATGTGACCAACGGTCTGACCGATATGAATGGTGAGCTGCTGTTCGATCAGGACCGTCTCATCGTCCAGCAGTTGAAGGGCTATTCCGGCGGTGGTGAACTTTCCCTGGGGGGCTACGTAGGGTATCGCAATGGTCCATTCCTTGACTTGACCGCAACCACGCGGGAGGTGCGCATCCGCTACCCCAAGGGTATTTCCAGCGCGGTGGATGCGAAGCTGCGCCTGCTGGGAAACAGCGACAGCCAGTTGCTCAGCGGGGATGTGCGGATGGTCCGGTTCGGTATCGGCAGCAATATCGACCTGACCTCCCTTGCAACCGGAGCCGCGGGCGTGACCGCGCCGAGCGACCCGGCCTCCGCGCTCAATCGCGTGCGGCTGGATCTGCATGTCACATCCGCGCCGGAACTGGGCTTTCAAAATTCTTTCGCGTCCATGGCGGGCGACATCAACCTGCGCGTGCGCGGAACACTGGAGAACCCTTCGATTCTGGGCCGCGTTGATATCTCGCAAGGCTCCGCGTCTTTTGCAGGAACCACCTATCGCCTGCAGCAGGGCGACATTGTGTTCGCCAATCCTGTGACCATTTCGCCGGAAATCGATCTGGAAGCCACCGCGCGGGTCCAGAATTACGACATTGTCATCAGCCTGCACGGTCCTCCCAGCAAACTCGACATCTCCTACCGCTCGGAACCGCCGCTGACGCAGTCCGACGTGCTTGCACTGCTGGCCCTGGGCCGCACCAACGAGCAGGCCGCCATGTATGGCGAGCAGCAGCAGCAGGGCGCAAACCTCACCTCGGAAGCGCTGCTGGGCGGCGCCTTGAATGCAGCGGTCAGCAGCCGCGTGCAGAAGCTGTTTGGCGTGGGCAGTGTCCGGGTCGACCCGAATTTTGTCGGCGCTCTGGGTGAGTCCACAGCGCGCGTGACGGTGGAGGAGCAGGTGGGAAAGAACATCACCTTGACCTTCGCCACCAACATCAATACGACGGCCCAGCAGCTACTTCAGGCCCAATATGACCTTACCCGCAACGTTTCTGTGATCGCGGTGCGTGACGAAGCGGATGTTTTCAGCATGTACCTGCAGATTCGCGGCAAACGCAAATAAAGAGATGCGCATCCGTGTCCAGAGAAGGCGAATTGGCCGTTCGTGCGTCTTATAGCTGTGCAGGCGCGGGTAGCGTATTATGTGCGGTGGCTTGCAAAGGGTTCCACCCGAAACAGGGATTTGGGCCGCGTCAGCACGAGGAGAGACGAAATGCGTAGCAAATCGGCGGCATCCAGAGTAGCGGTTTCGGGCGTCCTGCTGGCCGTACTTGCCGGCGGAGCGGCATTGGCTGCCCCGCTGGCTTCAATGGAGCCCCCCCTGGCGAGCAGCCAGGACAGCAGCCCCCGCAGTGGACAGGACCTGGAGTTGAAGGACGAGGTGCAGAAGCAGTTGCACGGCAAAAACTTCAAAGACATCACCGTCCGGGTCAGCGAGGGAATCGTGACCCTCTCCGGTCAGGTGAATCTGTATGCCTATAAGGTCAAGGCGGTCGAAAAGGCCCGCAAAGCGCGTGGAGTGGATCACGTACGGGACAACATCGCCGTTGGCGGCCCGACCATTCCCGACAACGTTTTGGGGCAGAAACTTAATGATAAGATTCAGGTCGACCGCATCGGATTCGGTCAGGCATTCGACGCCATTTCCGTCGCCGTACAGAACGGGGTGGTCACTCTTGGCGGCCATGCCAAAGGGCCGGTGACCGAGCAGTCCGCCGTCGGGCTGGCGCAGTACATGCCCGGCGTCAAAGGGGTCGTGAACAAAATCCAGATTGACCCGGTTTCTCCTTACGATGACGAAATCCGGCTGGCGGCATTCCGCGCCATCTATGGCTATGGCCCGCTGCAGCAGTACGCAATCGTGCCTTCGCGTCCCATTCGCATTTCTGTCCAGAACGGAAACCTGACGCTCTACGGGGTGGTGGATAACGCAATGGACAAGGAACTGGTCTATATGCGGGTCATGCAGTTGCCCAACATTTTTCACGTGACCAACGATTTGATCGTCGCCAACCAGCCGAACGAAAAGAAAACGAATCAGGTGTCCTCCTCCAGCCAGCAGTAGCCAGTCGAAAGTCGCTCGGAGTAAATGACAGCGTGCGCCCGGGTCATGCATCTATGCCTGGATGTAGTTTCTCTGGTGCGAAATCGTAGCAATGGTCTCGTAGCGCAGCGAGCGGAGCACGCGCTGACGATCAACTTTCGACTTAGCCGTTACTCGCCAACAAAGTCAGATCGGTAGATTGAGCCCTATTAGGCAGAGCTTAAACGAGCGCAGCGGCGATTTTGCGCTCACCAAGTTCTACCGTGCAGCCCGGAATATGGGTCGGCGCTAGGGCGTTTCCCAGGACTCATCCGACCATCTGCTACAAATCGGTGTGTGCTCAGTTTCTCGCGCTTCAGTGAAGCGGCAACGGGTCAGCCCTGCTGCCATCTATTTGGCCGCGGCGTGAACCTTTTTGCCCTTCAAGCCGAATATCAGGCTGGAGACACATGTGATTCATGATGCAGGCACGGCCGAGTGGGCGCGAGACGCCGAGGCTTTTGGCGCTCTCTACCGCGAGAACGCCCCGCGTCTGCGCGCTTTTCTACGGCAAGCCGTTGGATCATTTGCAGTGGCCGAAGATCTCACACAAGAGATATTTACACAGCTTTGGACCAACCCGGAAGCCTTTGATCCTGCACGCGGAACCATTCGAGCCTACCTATTCGGCGTGGGCAGACACCGAGCCGCGGACTGGTGGAGAAGCAGCAGGCCTCAGGTTCCCTTGGGGGAGGACCAATGCGCCGGCTGTAATCCGGAGCGCAGGTCCATCATGGCGGACGCTCTAAAGCGTGTGCCTGAAGAGCAGCGAACTCTGCTGTGGCTGCGGGAAGTCGAGGGCCAGTCGTATGCCGAGCTCGCGGTCATCTTCAATATCCCGGTAGGAACCGTGCGCTCGAGATTGTTCATGGCTCGGCGCACGTTACAGGAAATCTGGCTGGGTGCAGCCAAAGGAGAGGCGCATGAGGTGCGATGAAGCCAGAGAATATCTCTCCGCGCTATACGACGGAGAAAAGGTGCCGCTGCATGCGGCAGAACATACGGCCCACTGTGCGAGTTGCCAGGAGTTGTTGAAAGGTTACGCCGAAACAGGAGCCGCCCTGCGCAGCTACGGTAGTCTCCTGATCGCGGAACCGGTCCCGGAGCGCACATGGCTCAAGACAGAACGCGACAGAACGATGTGGTGGGAGAAAGGATTGCAGATGATGCGTATACCAAGGATTGCGTTCGCTTGCTTGCTACTGTTACTTGTTGTTCTAAGTTCACGTCTGGCGCTGATCGAGGTGCGTGCGCGTGCGGATGGCTCGGTGCTGATGCTGAAGCTCACGCCATCTCAGGGCGAGAGCATTCGCTGCGACCTGTCGACGTCTGACACAAAAAACGATAGCTGCGTCGGCCTCACGCAAATCGATCAATCGAATCTCTTCTTCGCCGTGAAAGCCCTGAAAAAAGATGGCAGCCGCGTGCTGCTCTCCATCCGCACCAAAGTTACTCCGATAGGGCGAGGGCCAGCCACCTTTGGGCCCGAGACAGCAAGCAGTCTGCCCGAGACAGAATCCTGGTTCACCCCAGGAGAAACGCTGCCACTGCCAATTACGGGAGAGCTGGAGCTTACGCTTACCGGCGAATGGACAGATCACATTCCGGTCGGAGGCCATCAGCTGCTTGATCCGGGACCGAATCAAATCAGGCTTTTCTCAACACTTCTTCTCAAGAACAACACGGTCGCTGGGGATTTGGGAAGTTTAAGCGCTTTTTGCGATCGTCCTGGTGAAGGTGTCTCTTTCTATGTGCCCGGCGAGGGACGTTTCATTCTCTCCGCAACGCCGATCGCTGGCGCGGTTCCTGCCACCGTTCAGTTCAACCGTGTCACCTTCGAGAGCAACGGCCAGAAATACGTCGTCCTTAATGGAATGCCCGTAAGCCGGGCAGAGAAGCTATGGGTATTGCATGATCCCGCGTACAAACCTCAACCCGACCCCAACCAGGGCCCGAGCATCGGCGCTGGCCCCTTGGCCAAACTACTCTAACAAAGCGAAAAGAAAAACGGAGAGGACTGGAAATTCCTCTCCGTCGCTTTCTCAAGTGAAGGAGTGGCTCTGCAACAGCCGACATCATCTTGACGGTTGGTAACGATATATCCGCTAGGGTCAGTGAGCGCCTCGCTCGGGCCTCGATTGACGCCCACAGACCAAAGCACGCACTGGGATAGGTTGCCGGTAACGAAACGGCCCGGGGTTTGCTCAGCCTTCAGCGAGTCTCAGCGCACGCAGCAACGTCATACCGTTTGCTCTCTGCCATCAGGCGCGAAATTTCCTTGACAGTGCCAATGTGCCCACGGGCGCCCGCGCGGGTACAGTTCAGCGCGGCGGCGGCGCAGGCATAATCAAGCTGGCGCTCGATGGGCCAGCCCTGCAGATGCCCGTAGACAAAGCCGGCATGGAAGAGATCCCCAGCGCCGGTGGTATCGACGGTAGAGACTCGGTAGGCAGGCCTCTGAATCGACTGCTCCCCGTCCCATGTCAACACGCCGCCCACCCCCAGGGTGACCCCCGCCAGGCGGCAATGAAACTGCTCCTGCAGCATCGCCAGAGCCTTCTTCAAATTCGGCTCTCCCGTCAAGGCAGCGGGAAATTCACGACTGGCAAAAGCATAGTCCACCAGCGGCATAAGGTCGTCAATGCCGGGCCGAAGGACATCCAGGTCGGCAATGACCGGGATGCCTGCGTCGCGCGCCCAAGTTGCGGCGCAAATGGCGGCCGTAGTGTGATATCCATCCACCAGCAATGCCCGCGCGGAACTGATCCATTCCCGTTCTATGTCCCCCGGTTGCATGGTGAGTCGTGGATCGCGATGACACAAAACGGTCCGTTCCCCTGAATCATCCACAAGAATGAGGGACTGCGGGCTGGATGCGTCCTCCACCGTAACAATTCGGGTCTCGACTCCGACGTCGTCGAAGGCAGCGCGGTGGAGACGTGCGGCGTGGTCGTCGCCGAGCCGTCCGATGTATCGCGTGCGCAACCCCCAGCGGCGGCAGGCGATCACGGCAGTCGAAATTTCTCCGCCCAGCAAAACACTGCGCTCGCTGTACTCCGTCTTGGAGCCAGGAGCGGGGAATGCCGAAACCGGGATCACCGTATCCGTCGCGTTCAGGCCGACGCCCACCAGATCGACCTTGGTCCCACCAGCCTGCGAGCCCATCGTCTTCCATGCTAATTGCCGAATGCCCATGGTCGCACAGTCTCGTAGAGGGAAGGGTTTGGGGGCTTGAAGAACATCCTTCCAAGTTCCTGATTTCATGCTATTGCACTCGCCGATCCAAGGGCCCCCGTCTCGATCGCTTGGGCTGGAATAAACGGTCTGCAACTTGGCGAGAGCATTAGCCGGTGGCAACCATCCTGCGTGGTGGACGCCCATGCCGCCGATGGCCTTGCGCAGTAGGAAGTCCATCGGCAGGCAGGCAAAGGAGGCCCGCGCCATAGCCCTGTCGGCCTCGCCCCTCCTGCGCTGAGGATCAACCAGCATAGGCGTCAGGGGCCAGAAATCAGCGAACAGGATCAAGAATCGAAAAAAACTTGACGTCGGCTAATCTATCCACAACCATATGGTTGTGGATAGATTAGGTTCAACATTTGCGGCTTTGTCCGATCCTACTCGGCGGGCGATGATCGAACGCCTCTCCCACGGACCTGCCTCCGTGCACGGATTGACGGAGCCGTTTGCGCTGTCGCAGCAGATGATTTCAAAACATATCGCGTACCTGGTGCGGGCGCGGATTGTGATCAAGACGAAACGCGGACGAGAGAGTGTATGCACGCTTAGGCCAGAGGCGATCAAGACGGTCAGCGACTGGGCGATCAGCTATCGCCGATTCTGGGAAGAGAGTTTCGACAAGCTGGATACAGTTGTAAATCAAATGAAGAAAGCGGAGGTCGGAGATGACAAAAAACACGGTTAGCGAGACAGAGCGGATGGTTGTGACGCGAGTTTTTGATGCCCCACGCGAGTTAGTTTGGAAGGCGTGGACAGACCCGAAGTACGTGATGCAGTGGTGGGGGCCGAAGGGTTTTACCGCGCCCTTTTGCCAGATGGATTTTCGTGTGGGAGGAAAATTCCTCTGCTGCATGAAAACGCCGGACGGACAGGAGTTCTGGAATGCCGGTGAATACCATGAGATTGTTTTGCACGAGAAGATCGTTTCCTCCATGTATTTTGCTGACTCGAAGGGAAACAAGATCGAGCCTGCGGAATTGGGAATAGAGCATGAGGCCATAGAGGGCGCGTACGATGTGATCCTCTTTGAGGATTTTGGAAACGGCCAGACCAAGCTCACTTTCATTGGAAATGAACCGATGGAGAGCGCAAAAAACAGCGGTCAACTTGAGGGCTGGAACGAGATACTCGATAAAGTTGCTGCGGTCATTGAAGGGATGGGGCAGGCGGAATAGAAGCGGGATTTTTGCTGGTCGCGACGCGCTAGATACAGCTAAGGCTGGCGGCGAGAAGCCCGGTTAGACCGGGGTTCTCGCCGCTCATCCGCGTAGATGTCATTCGGGTAAGTGGGCCAATGCACTCACTGAACCGTAGGGTCTCGCTGATTCGTCGGCTTCGGAATGGTGAGCGTCGGTACCTCGGAAACGCCATTACTCACGGCAACCCACGCTATTCCGCGTGGTGGACGCCCTTGCGGCCGATGGCCTTGCGCAGCATGAAAACCACGGGCAGGCAGGCAAAGGAAGCCAGCGCCAGATAGTGGAAATCGTCCACGTAGGAAAGCAGCAGCGCCTGGACATTTAGGTCGCCGTACATCTTGCCCAGCGCGGCCGCACGGGCCATCGCGTCCCCTATCTTCGGCCCCAACGCGGCTACGCTTTGGCTCAGGCTCTGCTGGTATATTCGTCCGCTTGGCGCAAGGTTGCTCAACAGGTCATTCTGATGCACCTGCGAATGACGAGCCAGCAGCGTGTTGGTAATGGAAATTCCAATACTGCCACCAACGTTGCGCAGCAGATTGTACAGGCCGGATGCGTTTCCAATTTGTTCATTGGCCAGCCCCGCCATGGCAGTGGTGGACAACGGAACGAACACCATCCCCGAACCGAAGCCGCTGAGCACGATGGCCCATAGAAACGACCAGGGCGAGATCGCCAGATCGACATGAGCGAACCAGATGCCGCACACGCCGAAGATGAGGAACCCTCCGCCGATCAGCCACCTGTTGTCCATCTTCGCTGTCAGGAGTCCGATGAGCGGCATGGCGACGACCGCTCCAAGCCCGCGCGGACTCACCGCGATGCCGGCATTGAAGGCGGTGTATCCAAGCACCTCCTGATAAAAGAGCGGCAAAAGCGTGATCAGGCCATAGATGCAGCCGCCAAACAGGGCGATCAGAATGCACCCCAGGGTGAAGTTTCGATGGAGAAAGGCCCGCAGATTCACCAGAGGCCGCTTTCGGACGAGCATCCGCCAGACGAACGCGACAAAACTTACCACCAGAATCGCTGTCGCCCAGCGAATCCAGACTGCGCCAAACCAGTCATCCTCCTGGCCCTTATCCAGAATGATCTGCAGGCAGCCGAGCCAGGTTGCCAGCAGCCCCAGGCCAATGCCATCCAGCGGGCCAGGTTTCGCATCGCGAATGTAGTCGGGGTCCTGAACAAATCGGGAAATCATCAGGAAGGCCAGAATCCCAATCGGGATGTTGATGTAGAAGGTCCATCGCCAGGAGTAGGTGTCCGTGAGATAGCCGCCCAGGGTAGGTCCCAGAATCGGGGCGACCACCACGCCCAGCCCGTAGACGGCCATGGCCTGCCCGCGCTTTTCCTCCGGAAAACTTTCCAGCAGGATGGACTGGGAAATCGGCTGTAAAGCGCCGCCGCCGGCCCCCTGAACGGCGCGAGCCAGCAGAATTAAAAAAAGGCTGTTCGCGGCACCGCAGGCGAAGGAACTTGCGGTGAAGATCACGATGCAGGTCAGCAGGAACCGTTTGCGCCCAAAGCGCTGAGAAAACCACCCGCTCACCGGCAGCACAATGGCGTTGGCGACCAGGTAGCTGGTCAGCACCCAGGTCGCTTCGTCATTGCTCGCCGACAGGCTGCCTGCAATGTAAGGCAGCGCGACGGACGCGATCGATGTATCGAGCACCTCCATGAACGTCGGCAATACGACGGACAAGGCGATCAGCCATGGATTGCTTTGAGGTTTGGTCGCGGTCAAAGTTGGATATTCTCGTGCCGTTGGTTTGATGGTGCGGTGGGCCAGTTCCACGCGCGCATTTGACGGCTGCGGAGCCAAAGCCGCACGCAATGCACAGTTCGTAATCTTCGGACAGAAATGCTTTCAAATTTTAGATGCTGCTGCTCTCAATTTGGAACCAGAATGCGATTGTGAAGCGTGCGGTTTCTTCTTTCCGCATGTGCGCTGTGATATGTGAGCCTCGACGCAGCCACGCGGTGGCTTGAAATGCAAATAGAATTGATGAGAAGGGAACTCGTTGTGACCAGCAGGCTGCGTACAACTCTGGAAATGATCAAATGGGAGCACTCCATATTTGCGCTGCCGTTTGCGTTGACTGGCGCCATGCTGGCGGCCCGGGGATTTCCTCGCTGGTCCGTGCTCTTCTGGATCGTCGTCTGCATGGTGACTGCGCGTTCCGCCGCCATGGCGTTCAACCGCTGGGCAGACGCTGGGATCGACCGGCTCAATCCCCGTACGGCAATGCGTGCGATTCCCGCTGGCCTGCTTAGCCCTCGCTTCGCCGCGGGATTCACCATCGTCACTGCGGCTCTTTTCGTTCTGGCCGCCGGCCGGCTCAACGGGCTCACGCTCGCGCTTTCTCCGGTGGCGCTGCTCGTCATCTTCGCTTATTCCTACGCCAAGCGGTTCACCCGCTGGTCCCACCTTGTCCTTGGACTCGCGCTTGGAATCGCACCCTCCGCTGCGTGGATCGCCGTACGCGGTTCTCTTGATCCACGCATCCTTGTCCTTACGTCTGCTGTTTTGTTCTGGGTGGCTGGCTTTGACGTTCTCTATGCCTGCCAGGACTACGAGCACGATGTTCGCGTCGGATTACATAGCGTCCCGCAATCCTTTGGCCTGAACGCTGCTTTTTGGATTGCGCGCCTGATGCACCTGTGCATGCTGGGGCTGTTGATCTGGCTCACGATGCTGTTTTCATTGGGCCGCATCAGCGAGATAGGGATTCTGCTTGTCGCGGTCATGCTCGTTTACGAGCACACGCTAGTGTCTCCCAGTGACTTACGCCGGATGAATGCGGCCTTCTTCACCATCAACGGGGTAATTTCCTTCGTGTTCTTCGCCGCTGTTGCGTTCGATCTGCTGCATCTCCGCGCCTGAGATGGCGTCTCATGTGAAAAGCCCTGCGGGAGGGACTCCGCAGGGCTTGGTGTGTCCAGCTAACAAATTTGCTTACGCGTTTCTATCGCGTACCGCGTCGATTCTGTCATTGATGCTGTTCTTGGTGTTCTCCACGCTGGCGGATACATTTTCGCGGCTACGGTTGGCGCGGTCTTCAGCTGTTTGATGGGCCGCATCTTTCACGTTCCCCATTGTCTCCTTGGCGGCGCCTTTCACCTGATCCGCGAGTCCACGATTGGCGAGATCCTGATTCCCAATCGCTTCGCCAACGCCCTGTTTGATCTTTCCACCTGCCTGGTCGAGCTTTCCGGATACTTGTTCATTGTTCATTGTCTTTTACCTCCGTGGTTCATTGTTCATACGCAGCGGCCCCGACTGTGGGAGGGTTCAGAGCCGCTGGTTGTAGGTCCTGTAGAAAAATCAGGACGGCAGCAAGCGCGCAAACGCTAGAGTGCCGTTCGGCGCCCGCCAATGATTGCGAAGACCAACACCACAAGGGCGATGATCAACAGGATATGGATATATGCGCCCAGCACGTGAAAGCCCACAAAGCCGAGCAGCCACAGGATCAGAAGAATTACGAATATCGTCCACAACATGGTTTTGGTCTCCTCACAGGTGAAGCACTGTACCTGTGATAAGTTGCGTTTAAGGCATAGTAGGGTTGCCGCGTGCCTATAAATTACTTGCTTTCAATTAACTAGACAGGAGGTTACTTGCGAATCGCCATCCAAGGGGAACTGGGATCTTTCAGCCATGCGGCCGCGCTTAGCATGGTTCCACTCGGAACGCCGCTTCCCTGTGTTACTGCTGGAGAGGTGCTCAGGCAGCTCAGTTCGGGCGAATCCGACGCCGCCGTGATTCCCGTGGAAAACAGCCTGGTAGGTTCAGTGGTGGATTTTTATGATCTGTTCTTTGAGCACTCTTTCGTGATTGAGCGGGAACTGCAGATGCGCATTCACCACAACCTGATTGGGAAACAAGGAGCGGCGTTCGAGGGAATAGAACAGGTCTTTTCTCACCCGATTGCCTTGGGACAATGCAAGCGGCTGTTCTCCGCCAACCCGCAAATGAAAGCTACAGCTTTCTACGACACAGCAGGGGGCGTCCGCCACGTCGTGAACTCCGATCATCCGGAGTGGGCGGCGATCGCAGGGAAGCAGGCCGCACTCCAGTACGGCGCTGTTGTTCTGCGGGAAAACATAGAAGATCGCCACGAAAACTATACGCGCTTCTGGCTGATTCGAAGGCACGGTTGCGCTGCTCCGGAGCCCGCTCCGGCCAAGATGTCGGTTGGCTTCCTGCTGGAAAACCGGCCGGGCGCGCTGCTGCGTGCTCTTGCTGCCTTTGCAGGTCGTCAGCTCAATTTGACGCGGATTGAATCCCGGCCCGTGGTCGAGCGCCCCTGGGAATATGCCTTCTACGCAGACGTGACCATACCCGGCCACGCGGAAGCGGATGCCGCAATGCAGGAGCTGAATGAAACCTGTACCGAGTTGAAGGAACTTGGGCGCTATCGGACCGATGAATCGCATCCGAATGAGTAGAGGCCTGCGTCAGAATCGTCGGCCAATCCAGTCGAGCGCGGGCCGTGGCCGCAAAGTTGGCGCAACTCGCGCCAACTGCGGTCGAGCAGCAGAGTGCCAGATTTTGCAACCGATCCCACAGGTTAGCGTCTAATCCTCATAAAGGTTGATGAAGGGTAGCTCAAATGTCGAGTGATTTTCTAAGTGTGATTCATCCCGGAGAGCGCAAAGATCGTGAACGGAACGGCTCCAGGCAGGCGTTTCCAGTTTTGCCCGTCCGGGATACAGTTCTTTTCCCGCATGCTGTTCTCCCTCTTACCGTAGGCAGGGAAAGTTCCATCCAGTTGGTGCAATCGCTGGGGGAAGAAAAAACAATCATCGTCGTCGCTCAGCGCGAAGCTCGCGTGGATGTACCGCAGCCGTCCGACTTGTACAGTGTGGGAACTTTGGCCACAGTGCACAAAGTTGTCAAAATGCCGAATCAGAGCCTTTTTGTCTTCACCGAAGGTACAGAGCGTGTTCGCCTGACCGAATTTGACCAGCTTACGCCTTACATGACGGCTGAAATCGAAGTTCTGGATGATACGGAGCCGGAAAAACACGCTGAAGTTGAAGCTCTGCAGCGCAACATTCTCTCGCAGTTTCAGCAGATTGTCTCTGCCTCGCCCACATTGTCAGACGAGTTGCAGACCATCGCCATGAACATTGACGAGCCGGGTCGCCTGGTCGATTTCATTTCCTCCTCGCTTCCGATACTTTCCACAGTGGATAAGCAGGAATTACTGGAGACAGCCGATGTTCGGCTGCGCATGGAACGGATGAACCGTCACCTTGCGAAGGAGTTGGAAGTCCAGCAGCTCCGTAACAAAATCCAGACGGAAGTGCAGGATCAGGTGCAGTCCTCGCAGCGCGATTACTATCTTCGCGAGCAATTGAAGGCGATCCAAAAAGAACTTGGTGAAATGGACGAGGGCCAAAAGGACATCGAAGAGTTGCGCACGAAACTGGAATCGGCCGGAATGCCGGACCCGGTAAAGAAAGAGGCGCTGAAGGAACTCAATCGACTGTCCCGCATGTCGCCGATGGCGGCCGACTACTCCCTGACCCGCAACTACATCGAGTGGCTCGTCGTTTTGCCGTGGGCCAAATCCTCAGCAGGCGAAGTCGATATCGCCAAGGCCAAGGAGATCCTGGACGAGGATCACTATGATCTGAAAAAAGTAAAAGAGCGCATTTTGGATTATCTGGCTGTGCGCCGGCTGAAACCGGACATGAAAGGCCCGATCCTATGTTTTGTCGGCCCTCCCGGCGTGGGCAAAACCTCACTCGGACGTAGCATCGCGCGTGCTCTCGGCCGCAAGTTTCAGCGCATCTCTCTCGGTGGTATGCATGACGAGGCTGAGATTCGCGGGCATCGTCGGACCTACATTGGTGCCATGCCAGGGCAGATCATTCAATCTCTGCGCCGCGCGGAGACCAACGACCCCGTCTTCATGCTCGATGAGGTGGACAAACTGGGTCGCGACTTCCGTGGGGATCCATCTTCGGCGCTGCTGGAGACACTGGACCCGGAGCAGAATTTTACGTTCCGCGACAACTATCTGGATGTGCCTTTCGACTTATCGAAGGTTCTGTTTATCTGCACAGCCAACATGCTGGATCCCATCCCGGAGCCACTGCGCGACCGTATGGAGATCATCGAACTCACGGGTTACACGGAAGATGAGAAAGTTCATATCGCGTTCCGCTATTTGATCCCAAGGCAGATCAAGGAAAACGGCATTGAGTCGGAGCAAATTGAATTTCCCGAGGAAAGCGTGCGCAACATTGTGCGCCATTACACGCATGAGTCGGGCGTTCGGAAACTCGAACAGCTTATCGGAACAGTTTGCCGGAAGCAGGCGCGACGCAGAGCGGAGGGCATCTACGAGAAGCTGATAGTTACCCCTGCCGTGGTGCAGGAATTTCTCGGCGGCATCAAGGTACGGGTGGAAACCGAGATTGCCGAGCGCACCAAGCGACCCGGAGTTGCAGTGGGGCTGGCGTGGACGCCTGCGGGAGGCGACATTCTGTTCATCGAGGCCAATCGCATGAAGGGAAAAGGCGGCTTCACCATGACAGGACAGATCGGAGAGGTCATGCAGGAGTCGATGCAGGCCGCGCTGACCTGGGTGCGTTCCAACGCCAGCCTGCTGAGCCTGAAGGAAGACTTCAACACAGAAGTCGATCTTCACGTTCACATCCCGGCAGGCGCGATTCCGAAGGACGGTCCTTCCGCTGGCGTCACGCTTGCGGCGACGCTGGTATCTTTGATGACCAACACGCCTGTGCGCCCGCTGACGGCCATGACGGGCGAGATCACGCTAAGCGGGAACGTGCTGCCCGTGGGGGGCATCAAGGACAAGTTTCTCGCGGCCCGCCGGGCCGGTGTTCGCGACATCATTCTGCCGGAAGAGAACCGGCTGAATGTTGAGGAAGACCTGTTGCCGGAGCAGATTGCCGGGATCACGATCCACTACGTGCGGCGAATTGAGGATGTCCTAGCCGTGGCCCTCCCCGAGGCCCTGAAACCGCGCGTTTTGGAGGAGGTCGTCCACAATGCACCCGCGCCCGAATTCCAAGCGGCAGGCGCTTCGGCGTAGCCATTACACGCCGGCGAGAACCACCTTTGAACGGAAAAGGACCTTTGCGGAGGCAGCAGCATGGTCCTTTTCCAGAATTTTCCGAGGGCAACGCCTCAGGATCACAGCCGCAGACACCCTAAATTTGCTCTAGGTCTTGTGAAAACTACCATGCTTACGGTCGGCCACTCCACGCTTCCCAGCGAGATATTCCTGAAAGCATTGCAGGAGAATGGGGTTGAAACGCTCGTTGACGTCCGCACAGTGCCACGGTCCCGGCATAATCCACAATTCAGCGCGGAGCCGCTGGCTGCCTCCCTTGCGACTGCGCAAATCGGCTATCGACCGATGCAGGCCCTGGGCGGATTGCGTCAGCCCAAAAAAGATTCAGTGAATACAGGCTGGCGCAACAGCAGCTTTCGCGGCTATGCGGACTATATGCAGACCGAAGCATTTTCCGCAGCGCTGCAGGCGCTCGCACATCTCGATGACGAAGTGACCATTGCCATCATGTGCGCGGAAGCCGTGCCTTGGCGCTGCCACCGCTCTCTCATTGCGGATGCGATGATGGTGGTGCATGGACGTTCTGTCTACAACCTCTTCGTAACTCCGGCAGGAAACTGCACGCGGAAGGTGCATGCGCTGACTCCGTTTGCGCGAGTGGAGGGCGCCCGGTTATGGTATCCGGATCCAGAGGAGTTGCCCTGGCCAGAGAAGATCTCCGCCGCGGAGAACATTTAAGGTAAAGGTATGCACGTGAACATTCTGCTGTTCGGCGCGTTGAAAGACCTGCTGGCGCGGGAAAGCGAAACCGTCGAACTGCCGGAGCACGCAACGGTCGATCTGCTGCTCCGGGATTATTTGCAGCGTGCGCCGCAACTGCAAAACTTTGCTGGTTCCCTTGCCATCGCGGTGAACCGTGAATATGCATCGACGAAGCATGTCTTGCGCGAAGGGGATGAGGTGGCGCTACTGCCGCCGGTCAGCGGAGGAAACGATGGGCAGGGGCCATTCGTCCGGCTCCAGCGGGAAGTGATCGATGCGAGTCCATTGAGATCGGAAATCAAGAACGGTGCCGACGGTGCTGTCGTGATTTTTGATGGTATCGTCCGCGATAACACGCGCGGACGGCGCACACTGTATCTGGAATATGAAGCGTACGAGCCTATGGCGCTGACGCAAATGCGTGCGCTGGCGGCAGAGGCGACGCAGCGATTTGTGGTACGCGACGTGACGCTGGTTCACCGGCTCGGGCGCTTACAGGTTGGCGAATCCAGTGTGTGGATTGCGGTGGCGTCCGCCCATCGCGCGCAGGCTTTCGAGGCGTGCCGCTGGATCATCGACACACTTAAAAAGACGGTCCCGATCTGGAAACGGGAATTTTTCGAAGATGGCGCTGTCTGGGCGGACGGCGAGCCGTTCCCCGGTGAACTCTCCCTGCGGCCAACAGCAGAGCCGCGGAAATGAGCCTCGGCTCTGCTGCGGTCCTGGCTGCAGCTTTGTCTGTATCGGTAGCGATTGGGGGTCAGCAGAGTGGGCCTCACCTTAGTCCCTCAGTTCCTGCGCCCGGAAAGAACACGCTTCACCTTCATGCGAACCTAATCTATGTGCCTGTGATCGTCACGGATGTTCAGGGGCATCCCATCGCGGACCTGCATCGGAACAATTTTCTGCTGACCGAAGACGGACAGCCGCAGACGATCCGAATGTTCGACCAGCGCGCCTCGCAGCCACTATCCGTTGTGCTGGCCGTCGATACCAGTGTGAGCGTACGAAGGAATCTGGCCCAGGAGAAACGCGCGGTGCATGCATTTGCCCATGCGCTTTTGCATGGGCAGAGCCGCCTGGCGCTGACTGGATTTTCCGGACGGGTGCGGGAATTTGCCCCATTCACCGGCGATGCGGCGCGTATCGATCGTGCTCTGGGCGGCCTGCGCGCCGATGGACCGACAGCCCTGTATGGCGCAATCGTGCAGGCTGCGCAAATGCTGAAGTCGCAACCTGGCCGCCGCACACTGATTCTGCTGAGTGATGGCGCTAACAGTATGCCAGGTGTGGACTACAGCCGTGCGCGTCTAGCGGCGCTGCAGGCGGAGGCCAGCATTGACAGCGTGATTCTGCTGCCGATTGCCGCGAACGCAGGCCGCAATCTGGGTGGGGAGCATGCAATGATCCAACTGTCGCGCGATACCGGCGGACAGTTCTTTTATGCGCGTGATGCAGGCGAGCTCCAGGCTTCGCTGGCGCGAATCGCCGAGTGCCTTCCGGGAGAATATTTGCTTGGCTATTATGCGCCTTCCGGACGCGCGGGCAATGACAAGGGAGCAGAGGATTACCGGCACATTCAAGTAAAGATCCTTCACCCTGCAGCGGATCAGCCGATGCACTTGTATTTCCGGAAGGGGTACTTCCCGGAACCGGAGCATTGAGGCGATATACTGCGATTGTGACCTCACCGGAGAACAATCGACGCAGGCAGAAGTCCCATCACCCGCAAACAGAAACGGGGCAGGAAGCGCTGTATCTTCGTATGCTCAGCGAACGGCAGACACCCGTCCTGGTTCAATTGCGCGATGGTGAATCGCTGCAGGGATGGATCGAGTATTTTGACGACCGCATGATTCGGCTTACGCGTGAAGGCAAGCCGAACCTGTTCATCTATAAACGGCAGATTCTCACCATTACGGAGAAGACGCGCAAGCCAGGCAGCCGCAAAGAGAAGGGTGAAGACATCCTGGTATGACGGCTGCAAATGCATTGAAGTTGGAGTTTGCAGGTCCGGCATCGGAGATGGCGCGGGCCGCCGGTTCGTTGCTGCGGTCCCATTACGAATGCGGCGTGGCCACGGAATACAAAGGTGAGGTTGACATCGTGACCGTGGCCGACCGCGAAAGCGAGCGTCTGCTGGTGGAAAAACTGCGGGCGAGATGGCCGGAGCATGGCATTGTTGGAGAAGAGGGAACTCGCGCGCGAATGGATTGCGAGTACCGCTGGTACATCGACCCGCTGGATGGCACGACAAATTTTTCCCATGGCTTTCCGGCGTTCTGCGTTTCCATGGGTCTGGAGCATCGCCCCACCGGTACAGCGGAAAACACGGATGGAGAACTGATCGCCGCAGTCATTTACGATCCGCTGCGCGATGAAATGTTCCTGGCGGAAAGAAGCCATGGTGCATTCCTGAACGACAGGCGTGTCCATGTTTCGGCGACAGAAACCATGGCGGAGTCCCTGATCGCAACGGGATTTCCAAGCCGCAAGCGTCATGGGAATCCGAACGTGCACTTTTACCATGAGGTCACGCTGCGTTCCCATGGAGTGCGCCGCGCAGGTTCAGCGGCACTCGACCTGGCCTATGTTGCGTGCGGACGACTCGATGGCTATTGGGAGTTCAAACTGAATTCCTGGGATACGGCTGCAGGCGTCCTGCTGGTGCGGGAAGCAGGCGGAGTGGTCACGTACATCGACAACGGTCCGTTTCACCTGGCCAGTGCAGAAGTGCTCGCCAGCAATGGCAAGATTCATGCGGAACTGGTGCATCTTTTTGGCGATATCTTTGCCGGACGTAATTTGGCATCGATTCCCACCCCGGTCGAGTTTGCCGCAGCGCGCAAAGCCTCAAGTGCATAATGATGCATAGGCGGTATACCACAAAAATCCCGCCGCAGTTTGCTACAATCGAAGTGTCTACCACTCGCATCCAGGAGAACCGGAACCTTTTATGGCCTACGTAATCGCAGAACCCTGCATCGGTACGAAGGACGTCGCATGTGTCGATGCTTGCCCAGTGGATTGCATCCACCCCA
The DNA here is from genome assembly GCA_035713565.1 of Acidobacteriaceae bacterium. GTDB lineage: Bacteria > Acidobacteriota > Terriglobia > Terriglobales > Acidobacteriaceae > JAKAAZ01. Next base: position 31,930 of record DASSZI010000023.1, read on the forward strand.
AGCGGGATGAACCGGATTTCGGGGAGGCCGATCAGCTTTTTATCGACCCGGTTGAATGCATCGACTGTGGTGCCTGCGTGCCTGTCTGCCCGGTTTCGGCAATTTTTGCCGCCGATGACCTGCCAGAGAAGTGGAAGCATTACGAGCAGACGAACTCGCAACATTTCGGCCGGTAAGCCGGCCGGCAAGCAACTAAAGAAAGAAACGCGTGGCTTCAGGGCTGCGCGTTTTTCTTTTCCTTCGACAATGGGCTGGCTGAACCAGCTTTTCGCCCGCTCACTACAATCTTTTCATCATGACCCTGCACCAATCGGAAGCGATCGTATTGCGTACCTGGCCGGTGCAGGAGTCGGATCTTTTGATTTCCTTATTTACCCGGGACATGGGAAAGGTCCGCGGTGTGGCGAAGGCTGCGATGCGATCCAGGAAGCGATTCGGTGGCGCTCTGGAAGCCATGACCTACGTACGCGCGGCTTATGCGGAAAAGCCGCGGCAGGAGTTGGTGCGGCTGGACCAGTTTGAAATCATCGCATCCCCGCTTTCGCTGCCCGTCGATTACCTTCGTGCCGCCACGCTCGCCTTCTACGCAGAAGTTCTGGACAATGTTCTGCCGGATCACGATCCGCAGGATGCTGTGTTCAGGCTGACCCTGGCCGCAGCGGAGCAGACGCGCGTGGGAACGTGCTGGATGCCGCTGATGTATTTTTCCTTATGGATCACACGGCTTATCGGCTGGTTGCCGGAGATGAATCGCTGCGTGGATTGCGGAGAGCGTTTTGGTGAGCAGCCGGCGTATTTCCACGCGCTGACCGATGGACTGAGTTGCGGCCTCCATAGAAAGCCGAACAGCAGCCTGCTGAGTCGAGAGTCGCTGGAGTGGGCGAGCCGATTGCTGCGCGAGCCGATCCGCGCGGTAACGGGCGATCCATGGAGCCGGCAGCGTGCCATAGACTTGCGGCGCTTTCTTGTCCGTACGCTGGAACGGCACCTTGAGCGCAGACTGCAAGCCGCGGCGGCTTTTGAGCGGCTCGACGGACCGGCGGCAAGTTTGTGATCTACCCGAGTTCGATACAATCAGCATCAATGCATTCACCTTTTTCATCGATGCCGGAAGCTACGTGCGCGCCGCCAGAAATGCCGCTGACGTTTCAGGAACTGTTATTCCGCCTGCAGCAATTCTGGGCCGCTCGAGGCTGCATTCTGCAGCAGGCGTACGACGTGGAAGTGGGCGCAGGCACCATGTCGCCCGAGACATTTCTTCGCGTGCTGGGGCCGAAACCCTTTCGCGCAGCGTACGCGCAGCCCTCGCGCAGGCCAGCCGACGGACGCTACGGACAAAACCCCAATCGACTTTTCAAGCACACGCAGATGCAGGTGATTCTCAAGCCTCCGCCGGACAATATCCAGGCTTTGTATCTTGAATCGCTTGCAGCTATCGGCATCAACCTGCGGCAGCACGACGTGAAGTTTGAAGAAGACAACTGGGAATCCCCCACGTTGGGTGCCTGGGGAATCGGCTGGCAGGTAATGCTGGACGGCCTGGAAATTACTCAGTTCACTTACTTCCAGCAGTGCGGCGGTATCGACCTGGACCCGATCACAGGCGAGATCACTTATGGCCTGGAACGGATTGCGGCCTTTCTGCAGGATGTTGATTCCATTTACGACATTGTCTGGGCACGCGAACCTGATACCGGCAGGGAAGTAACCTATGGCGAAGTGAGGCTTGCGGAAGAGTTGCAGTTTTCCGTATATAACTTCGAGCGTGCGGACGTGGACAAGCTCTGGCAGCATTTCAAACTCTATGAAGAAGAGTGCCAGGCGCTGCTTGAGCGCGCACGTGCTTTGCCGGAGGATACGGATGCGGAAACGCGCCGCCGCTATCCCTTTCTGGCTGCTTTTGATCTTTGTCTGAAATGTTCCCATCTATTCAATCTGCTGGATGCGCGTGGAGCTATTTCCGTCACAGAGCGCGTCGGCGTGATTGCGCGGATTCGCGCATTGGCTGTGGGCGTGGCGAAGGGCTACGCCGCGCAACAAGAATCGCAGCCGGTTCCGCACAAAAACTAAAACAGAACCTAGAAAGCTACACGAATGCCCGTATTGTTGCTGGAAATTGGACTGGAAGAAATCCCGGCTGGAATGGTAGCCGCTGCGCAGGCGGAACTTGCACGCCGCGTCGAGTCACTGCTGACTCGCGAAGCTCTCTTGCAGGAGAACTATGCACTGCGCAGCTACTCCACACCGCGCCGTCTGGCTGTGCTGGTGGAAGGTCTGCTGCCCAGGCAGGCGGACAGCTCGGAAGAAGTTGTAGGTCCTTCGGTTAAGGTCGCGTATCAAGAGGGCGTACCAACTCCGGCTGCGCTGGCGTTTGCGAAAAAATCTGGAGTGGAGGTTTCCGCGCTCAAGATCATCCAAAATGCAAAGGGCGAATATGTCTCCGCCACGGTCCAGCACGCGGGGCGCACCGCTGCGGAAGTATTGACCGCTCTGCTGCCTGCGGAGATCGCCGGCATCGCTTGGCCGAAGAATATGTATTGGCGCGCGGGCAAGCCGGAGCGTTTTGTGCGCCCGGTCCGCTGGCTGCTGGCGCTCCTCGACGAGGAAATTTTGTCGCTGGAGTTCGCCGGCATCGTGGCCGACGGTGTGAGTTACGGCCATCGTGTGCTTCATGGGGATACGCCAGTCGTGATCGCGGCGCCCGAGGAATACAAAGAGAAACTCGCAGGCGCGTATGTCGAAGTCGATCCCGAGGTGCGGCGGCATCGAATCCGCAAAGCACTCGATGCGGCAACGCGGCAGGTTCCTGGCGCACGCTGGCGCGAGGATGAGGCACTCGTCGATGTCGTCACTCACCTGACGGAGTGGCCCAGTGTTGTGCTTGGCAGCTTCGATGCCAGTTATCTGGATTTGCCG
>DASSZI010000024.1:0-11684 GCA_035713565.1 Acidobacteriaceae bacterium
CAACTTTTGCAGCCGCGGAGGGTGCGCGGAAACAACAACATGATGCATGGTTGGACTGATGTAGAGGTGGACGGGCAGATTGGCAGGGGCGTCATGCACATTCCATTCGGCCTCTGAGAGGGGAATGGTTGGATCAACTTCTCCGTGGAGAAGGTAAAGAGGCGCGCTTAACCCGCGTATGCAGGAATGCGGGGAGATCGCCGACCAGTCCGCCCTGTGCCGATCCAGAAGAGCGAGATATTTCTGACGGATCTGAGGCGTGTCCAGCAGTTGCAGATCGAGATACAGTTTGCGTTGGGCGGGAGTGAACGCTGCAACATCTCGCTGCTCTTGCTCCGGCTGTTTCCTGAGCCGATCGAGGGCAGCCTGCCCAATTATTCCGACGTCCGCAGCCGGAACAATTTCATCCAAGTGCTGAAGCGCAATGTATAGCGGCGATTCCAGGGGTGGTTTTACCGGATCCAGATGATGGTCCGGCCCCTCTTCACCATACTGGATGTAATACCTTCCAAGACGGTCAAGATCGTTGTACCCGCTGATAGAGAGGACCGCTCGCAGGTAGCGAGAAGAATTTGGCTGCGCCGCCGCCGCAACTGCAAGGCCGCCGGAAAAGCTGACGCCCATGAGGGAGACCTTCTGCTTGTTCGTCTCTGCTGCCCATCGCACAACATCATCGATGTCCGAAATCCCTTCGAAGCGCATCAGGATCTGCTGCTCGGAACGAATATCGGGAGTGACGACCTGCAGACCCGTTTGAGCCATGGCGGTGGCTAACCGCACCATAATAGGATCACGGTACCCAGCAGGCGTCATTCCGTGGATGAACACCATTACAGGCGCATTTGGCCGGTTTTGCGGACTGTAAATCCGCGTGGGTATGAGTCCGTTTCGTCCCGGTATTTGGAGATCCCGGGTCTGGAAGCTGTTTCCAAACAAGCGCGTGTATGCGCTCAGAGTCCGAGTGGGAGGTTGTCCGTCGATGGCATACAGGATTGTGGCAGCCTTAAACAACATTCGGGTTCGCAGCCCAAACAAGTAGATCGGGTAGGCTGCCAGAAGCAGAAACAGAGCTCCCGCCAGCCGTCGTCGCGAGGAGAAATAGCCAAGTAGAGGGCGCCATGCATGTGCGGGCACCGCAGGCCGCAGCTCGTGCAATGAGGCGCTGGAGCCGGTCACAGGCTGCTCCGGCTATGAGCAGCATTGGAGCGCGGTTGTCCTGATGCATAGATGCGGCGGTACATGGGGGAACATAGGAACATGTTTAAGCATCAGGTGAAAGTTCGGTGCTCCTTGCGAATTGATCGGGCTGAACTGGTTCCGAGATCGAAACTGCCCAGGTGACCCAAACAAAGCCGGGAACGGAGTACCTTGATTTTCTCTGATTACCTGAAAGATACCAGACCGGGACGTTCGCTTCCAGAGGGATCGTCGCGTAGGGCCGGAATTGCAGCAAAAAGGCAAAGAAGCTCTGCATCACCCAAAACAGATGAGGATGACAGTCCTGTTGCGCGCATCCTAAACATCAGGTTTTTCCTGACAGGTGAGCGCCGAGTTCGCGTACATCCTCAGCTTGTTGAAACAGCAAGCGTGGCGGTGCCACCTCGATCAGTTCAGTCCGCAACTCGTTTGGCCGCCCTGCTTCAATCCGAGGGAACGCAGGATATATTCCGCGGGGCACCAGGTTGTAAGAGCAGACTGAAACAGATTGAGCCCGACAAACAGCGTTAACAGCAGCCAGTAGTGGGAAACCCAGTGATTCAAAGCGAGGGAAATCAAGATCATTGTTCCGGCCAGAAGGCGAACCCCACGTTCAATAGTCATATTTTTCTCCTTGTCAAAAGCTGCACTTTGACAATATTACCATATGGCGATATGGTTGTTGTATGTTGAAATTTCAGCAGAGCGACAAAATGATTGGGCTGATCGCGCGGCGGTTTCGGATGCTCGGCGAACCTTTCCGCTTGCGTCTATTACAGGTGCTTGAATCCGGTGAGAAAACCGTAGGGGAGATCGTCGTCGCTCTTGACGGCAATCAGCCAAATGTCTCCAAGCACCTGCAAATGCTCTATGACTCCGGGATTGTGAGCCGCCGGCGCGAAGGAACCTCTGTCTATTATGGAATCGCTGATCCTGTAATTTTCAATCTTTGCGATCTGGTTTGCCGAAGCGCGGCGGAGAAGGCGCGGGAAGACTTCGACGATTTGCAGGCTGTCGCCAATCCCGCCCCACGCGTGAAAAAAGCGGTATAGCCGCAACTTACTTCCGCAGAATTTCAACCTGCGATTCAACCTAAACAGCCCGGTGGATAACGGTGGCTAGAACAAAACTCATTATCGCAATTCTATGTGCAGCAACCGGAGTGTTTCCGTTGCTTTCCCAGAATGCAGCCCCACGAAAGCTCTCTTTGGAGGATGCGATCTCATTGGCGGCAGCGAACAATCCCAAAGTGACGGCAGCGAAAGCCCGACAGGCGGAGACGAAAGCGGGAGTCCAGTCGGCCCGCTCATCGCTATTCCCTAAAATAGGCGCTTCGGAAACCGTGATTGATTCAACTGATCCTGTTTTCTCGTTTGGCGCGCGGCTTCGGCAAGGTCACTTTACGGCGGCTGACCTGTCCTTGCACAACCTTAACTATCCTTCTGCGACGGCAGACTTTACCAGCACAGCGGGAGCAACATGGATGCTGTTCGACTCCGGACGCACACTGACCCAAATGCGAGCCGCTCGTACGGAAAACGCGGCAGCAGCAGAGCAAACCGCCGCCGTGCAGCAAAGCATCGCTTTTGAGGTAATCCGGGCTTATTATCGTGCGCTCCTCGCAGACCAGGAAAAAATAACGACAAAGGCTGCCCTTGCACGAGCGACAGGCTTTGCAAAACAGGCTCATGACAGGGTTGACGCCGGCATGGCATTGCCTGCCGACGGGATGCAGGCCGATGTGGAGGTGTCCCAGCGCGAGCAGGAATCCGCCGAAGCAGAATCGAATGCCCGCATGGCTTACGCGCAATTGGCCGGAGTACTGGGGGATGCTTCGAAGCAATATTCGCTTATCGCCCCTGCGGGAACTCCCGAAAAGGTTTTGCCTTCTCTGGAGGAGCTGCAAGCTCGCGCAATGCGAGTACGTCCGGATCTGATGGCCGCACAAAAGGAAATCTTGGCTTCGCGTCACTCCGTAAAAGCCAGTCGGGAAGCCTACGGCCCGCAGATCAGCACCTTTGGAAATGTTCAGGCGGACAATCCGCGGCTTACCGGAGGCGGTAACACCAACTGGACAGTAGGTGCTAAAGCTGAGGTTCAGCTCTTTGACGGAGGACAGCGTCGCTCACAGTTGTCCAAGGCGAAAGCCCAGAGCGAGCTGGCGGAGGCCGACTATCAGCAAGCGGAGATCCAGGCCGGAATTCAAGTGAGGCAGGCCTATTACAACCAGCAAGCGGCCGCACGGCAATATGGTATCTCCGACGAAATGCTGAAGAAAACCCGTGAGACGCTCCGCACCTCGCTTGATCGTTATAGCGCAGGTCTCGTGACCATTACGGAAGTTCTGCGCGAGCAGGAGCAGCTCCGATTTATGGAACTGACTCGCGTGCAGTCCCTGTACCAGTGGTGGATCGCGGACGCTCAACTTCGCCTCGCCACCGGCCAAATCAATGCCGGTATTTTTGGAGTACATCCATGAATAAGCTTGTATTTTGCACTCCTTTGTTGCTGCTGGCTTGCACGGGATGCACGCACAACCCACATCTTCAACCTGACCAGACCGCATCGATCCCTGCCAAGGTCCTCGACCTCTCGCAAAAGGAAACGCGCAGTGTGACTACTCTGACTGGCGTGATCGCCGCAAGGCAGGTCGCTGTCATTTCCGCTCAGGTCATGGCTCCCATTACCCAGGTCGCGGTGCGCGAAGGCGATTCGGTACGCGCCGGAAGCGTTCTTGTGCGGCTGTCCTCTGTTCCTCTGCAGGCCGCCGTGGAGCAGGCGCAGGGGCAATTATTGGCAGCACAAAAACAGCAGTCTGCTGCAGAGGCCGAGAAAAATCTGGCTGCACAGACTTACGCGCGGTATGCCGTTTTAAACCAGCGCCATTCCGTAACGCCGCAGGAGTTCGATCAGGTGAAGGCGCAGCTTGCCGCTGCGGACGCGCAGGTGCAGGCTGCTGCTGCGCAGACTTCTGCGGCGCAGGCTGCGACCCGGCAATCGCAGGCGACTAGTGGCTACACCGTAATCCGCGCCCCGTTCAGCGGAATCGTCACGAGGAAGTACGTCGATGCCGGATCGATAGCATCACCCGGAATTCCGCTGCTGGAAATAGAGGATGCCAAACAGCACGAGGCTGACGTTCAGGTCAATGAATCTGTTCTCAACGATCTGCATGCTGGTGAGCAAGTTCAGGTGAGCGTCAATAACATGGCAAAACCCCTGGTGGGAAAGATCCGCGAAATAGTGCCGAGTGGAGATCCTGCCGCGCATACCTTTACGGTCAAAGTGGGACTTCCAGTCGCAAAGGGAATCTATTCCGGTATGACGGCGGATGTTCTCATTCCCGCGACAAAAGGGCGCACAATGCTTCTGCCGAAAAGTGCGATACGGCACCGAGGACAACTGGATTCCGTGCTGCTGCTCGACCCGAACTCCGTGGCTCAGATTCGTTATGTGACGCTGGGTCGGCAGGTGGGAGATTCGGTGGAAATCATCAGCGGCTTGAGCAAGGGTGACAGGGTCCTTGCAAACCCGAACGACGCCTGGATCGGCCACAGGATTGAACCGCAAAATGAATAAGCCAGGCATAGCAGGGACAATAGCTCGTACCTTTATCCACTCCAAGCTGACGCCGCTGTTTATCATTGCAGCGTTCGCTCTTGGTGCCGCCAGTCTGTGGAAGATTCCGCGCGAGGAAGATCCGCAGATCATCGTCCCGATGATCGATGTTTTCGTTCCCATGCCCGGAGCCTCCGCCAAAGAAGTGGAGGATCGTGTAAGCGCGCCAATGGAGCGCCTGATCCGCGACATCCCTGGAGTGGAATATGTGTACTCCACCAGCCAACCCGGAATGAGCATGGTCACGGCGCGGTTCTATGTGGGACAGAAGGAAGACCATGCGATCGTCCAGACTTATAAGGTTTTGAACGGCAGTATGGACAAAATGCCTGCGGGAGTAAGCCTACCGATTATCAAGGTGCGTTCGATCAACGACGTTCCCATTCTTACGCTTACGCTCTCAGGCTCGAATTACAACGGAACGCAGCTTCGCATGATCGCCGACGAAATCGAAGCTCAGATCAAGCGGGTAGCTGACGTGTCGGAGACGTCGGTCATTGGTGGACAACCACGACGCGTGAATGTGCTCTTCGATTCCGAGAAGCTGGCTAGCTATCATTTATCCGCGACAGCTCTGGCGCAGAAATTGCAAGGATCGAATGCGCGGAACACCCCAGTGGAATTCGCGACAGGCGGTGGGGAAAAGGCGCTGCAGGTTGGCAGCTATCTCGGTTCGGTTGAGGACGTGAGCAATGTAGTGGTGAGTGCGCAAGGCGGACATCCTGTTTTTTTGCGAGATGTGGCGTCCGTCGCGGAGGGACCGTCCGACGCTGACGATTATGTGCTCACAGCTCCCGGAAAAGCCGTACAGAATCCTTCTGTGGAACTGCCAGCTGTGACGATCACGGTCTCTAAACGTGCGGGCACCAACGCCACGGTCATTTCCGAGACAATCCAAAAGCGATTGAGCAAGCTGCAGGGCACGTTGATTCCGCCCGACCTCGACGTGAATGTCACGCGCAACTATGGCCAGACGGCGAACGACAAATCAAACGAGCTGCTCGAGCATCTCTTTATCGCGACTATCTCCGTGACCCTGCTGATTGCCTTGACTCTAGGCTGGCGTGAGTCAGGGATCGTGCTGATTGCTATTCCGGTCACTCTCGCGCTGACGCTTTTTCTCTTTTACATCTACGGTTACACCATCAATCGGATCACCTTATTTGCTTTGATCTTCTCGATTGGCATCCTGGTGGATGACGCCATCGTGGTAGTCGAAAATATTGTGCGTCATTTTCGTCTGCCGGAAAGCAAGGGCAGAGACTTTACCGATGTTGCTTTGGACGCGGTGCAGGAAGTCGGGAACCCCACTATTCTGGCGACGTTTGCTGTGATTGCGGCAATCCTTCCCATGGCTTTCGTTGGCGGCTTGATGGGTCCCTACATGCGGCCAATCCCTGTGGGCGCATCCTCTGCCATGATGTTTTCTCTTTTTGTGGCATTCGCCGTCTCCCCCTGGGCCGCAATGATTTTGCTTAAGGGTCGCGCAAACGACGAGCACGGCGAGCATGAAGAAAGCCGTCTTACGCATCTGTATCGCAACGGAATGTCCGCGTTGATCCGCCGCCGCAGCAACAGTGTGCTGTTTTTCGTGCTGGTGGTGCTTCTGCTTGTAGGGGCAATCCTGTTCATCCCGTTGAAATGGGTGAAGGTGAAGATGCTGCCTTTCGATAACAAGAGCGAGTTCCAGGTCATCCTCGACATGCCGAAAGGTACAACACTGGAACGAACTACGTCGGTGGCGCAGGAAATGGGACGAAGGATTGCGCAGGAGCCGGAGGTTACCAATTATCAGGTGTATGCCGGCACGGCCGCACCTTTTAACTTCAACGGACTCGTCCGGCATTATTTTCTGCGGCGCGGTCCTGAGGTGGCTGACATCCAGGTCAATCTGGTGTCCCGCCATAAACGCAGCGCACAAAGCCACGCAGTAGCCGGGCGCCTGCGCGCGGACCTGCAGCGTATCGCCAGCGAAGCGGGAGCAACGGTGCAGATTGCTGAGGTTCCGGCAGGACCACCGGTGCAGCAAACGCTGGTTGCTGAAATCTACGGGCCGGATTATGGCAAGCAAATTGATCTTGCCCGGCAAGTGAAGAACGTTTTTCTGAAAACTCCCGGAGTAGTCGATGTGAATTGGTTCGTAGCTGCGCCAGAAGAACAGCTCGACTACGACATCAATCCGCAGCAGGCTGCTCTGGCGGGTTTATCTCCCAGCCAGATTGCGTCCGATCTCGCTATCGGCGTGCAGGGCAGAGACGTGGGACTCCTGCACGACAGCCGCTCGCGCGAGGACATTCCGATCCGGTTACGTTTGGCGCGTCCGGACCGTTCCAGTCAGCAGGCCATCGGAAATTTCCGGCTTGCGACGCCAGCAGGCGCACAGGTTTCCCTTAGCGAGATTGCTTCGCTGCGGCGCGGAGTGATCGGGCAGCCCATTTATCGGAAGAATCTTCGCCCGGTGGTCTACATCCTTGCAGATGCTGCCGGTGCTGAGGAAAGTCCGGTTTATGCCATTTTGAAGATGAAGCCGAAGATCGAAAAAATGAAAGCGCCCGACGGCTATCACATCGAGCAATATACGGCGGAAATGCCCGCAAGCACGGAGCATTATTCGTTGAAATGGGCCGGGGAGTGGCACATTACCTATGAAGTGTTCCGCGATCTAGGCATCGCGTTTGCAGCGGTGCTTGTGCTGATTTACGTTCTCGTTGTTGGGTGGTTCCAATCCTTCTCTACACCCCTCGTGATCATGGCGCCGATTCCTCTGACGCTTGTCGGAATCTTGCCGGCACATGCACTACTTGGAGCGTTCTTCACCGCGACTTCCATGATTGGATTTATCGCGGGTGCTGGAATCATCGTTCGGAATTCCATTATCCTCGTGGATTTCGTAGAAGTGCGACGTCGCGAAGGTATGCCTCTGGCGGACGCGGTGATCGATGCAGGAGCTATCCGTTTCCGGCCCATGCTGTTGACCGCTGCAGCCGTGGTGATTGGCTCCTCGGTCATCCTTACGGATCCGATCTTTCAGGGGTTGGCAATTTCTTTGATGGCCGGAGAGATTGCATCGACACTATTGTCACGCATCGCGGTTCCCGTGCTCTATTACCACGCACAAAATCGGTTCGAGCGTCACCAGGTCTGAGTGAAAACCTACAGTCCAACGGAGGACAACTATGAACCAGCATAAAGAAAGGCATTCTGCGGCAGGTAAAGTTCGCAAGTTGATGGCTGCATCCGCAATCAGCGCAGCCCTGTTAACGCTGTCCTGTCCTTGTCATTCTGCGGTTGCACAAGCCGACACGAACCCGGTTGCGCAGGAATTTCCTTACCAGTACTTGCCCGAAAATCTGCCAGATAGCAGTGTTGCGCAATATTTCCCAAAGGCCTGGAAAACATACTCGTCCAACTCCGGTCGCAATGCAGTGTTCCCATTGCCGTCGACTGCACCTGAATCTCTGAAAAAAGGAGTTCAGTGGTCATTTGCGGGAGCAGGCGCGATTCCCCTGGATGGTGCGCCTTTGGACGGAAATTTCAAAGTAACTGCTTATACGATCGGCATGCCCGTCGGGGTCTCGGTCGTTCAGGGAATCCTGTATGTAGGAGATGACAACGGCTACACCTACGCCGTGAACGCGATTACAGGAAAACTTATCTGGGCGCATTACGGCTGGAACATGAACATGAGCAACCCCTTGGTGGATGGCGACCGAGTTTATGTTTCGACGGGCAACGCCTATTTCAACTATGCCAAAACCATGCAGTATGTGAAGGGCAAAAGGACGGTGCGTGGGCCTGGTCTGAATTCGATCTACGCTTTGGACCGAACAACAGGCAAGGAGATCTGGGCATTTCACCCGGCAGGCGAGGTCATGCCCACGCCTGTGCTCCTCAACGGCTTTCTGTATGTAGGGACCGGCGACGGTCACGTATATAAGGTGGACGCTACGACTGGGAAGCTTGTCTGGAAGTCGGACATAGAGTCGTTCGTCAGCATGTCATCGCCAGTGGCAGGGGATGGCAACATTTTCTTTGGCGGCACCTACCCGAACAACTTTTATGCGGTCGATCAGAACACGGGAAAGATCGCATGGAAAACGACCATCCCCGGCCTGGTTGCGACAGGGATCAGCGACTGCACGCCGGCGTATTCCGATGGCATTGTGATTCAGGAAGCAACCATCAAATCTGGCGAAGCTGCAAAACCCGTCGCGAACGTGATTCTGGCAATGGATGCCAAAACCGGCCGGATGCTTTGGCAGAAAAGGCTGGATAACGGCCCCGTCCCGCCAGCTATGAAAACCGCGACGCCCATGATCGACGGCGGCATTGTTTATGAAGGCAGCCCGGTGAGCGGCAACTATCACGCTCTCGACCTCAAGACAGGGAAGCAGCTTTGGAGCGTCCATCTGGGCAGCCAGATACGGGCGGGCGCTGCGGTTTTGAATGGAATCGCCTATGTCCCCTATCACTCAGGCGACATCGCTGCCATTCGCATCGCCGACGGCAATCTGCTCGGCCAAAAACACATTGGAGGGTCCTTCGGACCTTCTTCGCCGGTCGTCGTGGGCGGTACTCTCTACGTTTCCAATGTCTTCGGCTGGGTCATCGCGATTCCGCTCAGCGAATTTCCAAGCACCGCAAAATAACACCGGAGGCAGTCGGAAGAAATAAACCACAGCAAAGAACGATTTGTCGCGACATTTACCGGAACTCGACGTTACCATGTGTAGAAGTTCAGACCAATTCAACGATCTGGACCTCATCGGCGGATGGGGATCCATCCCGCTCGCAAGGAGGTCGGTATGCGGTTTTTCCGGTACTTCGCAGTCCTTTGTGTGCTTTTGCTGCCTACTGCATATACCCGGGCGCAGATATCCATTGGTATCGGCATTGGGGCTCCGGTGTATGCACCGCCCGGATGTCCCTATGGCTATTATGGATATCCCCCCTACGCCTGTGCGCCTTATGGGTTTTATGGGCCCCAGTGGTTCCAGGGAGGTGCCTTTATCGGGGCTGGACCGTGGTACCGCGCTGGCTACGGATACGGCCACGATTGGTACGGAGACGGAGAGGGGTGGCGTGGCCGCGGGGGTTATGGAGATCGTGGCGACTGGGGACGCCGCCGAGGAGATTTCGCACGTAACCGCGTGGGGTACGGCGGCGACTTTCATCGCGGCGGTCGAGGCAGAGGCGGTTACCGCGGCGGCGGACCTGGGCACGGCCGGTAGTCTCCGGCTGTAATTTCAAGGGAGTTTAAAGGAAACGGCTGTCAGCCTCCCTGTCTGACAGCCGTTTGACTTCTGCGGGTCCTGTGAAGGTTTAGCCGACGCTCGACAGGATCTCCGCCTAAACCAGTAACTCCGATCGATCTGCAGGTTGGAAGTCGACCCGAGCAAACGGGACGTCCATGCTTCTTGTAACGTGCTTTGAAGACCGGAACGAGGACGTAGGTACGCCGATCAGGGGGCTAGCTCGGATTTGGAGTGCGGCGCTCGAAGATGACGGAAAGATCGTCCGAATAGACGGTCTGCCAGCCGGGCAGAAGCGGGAGGATCCGAGCCATGGGAGAGTTGCGATCGAGGAGACAGAAATTGACTCGGTACGTGTCCAGAAGTGTCTCTGGGTTGCTTTCTAACAACGCCCACTGCCCATACTTCCGAAGCACGCCAGCCCATTCGTAAATCTCAGCACGTCCGTCGATGAACACAGGGTGCTCCGGTGCTGCCCAGATCAGGTATCCCCCATCTCTGTAATCGTTCAACATGTTTCCGGCTAAATGGTGTGACTCGAGGAATGCAACCGCCTGGACGGGACTGTTCTCGGCTATTTGCCTTTGAATGTTGGTGCGGCTTGGAAAAGCCAGGTAAACAGTCAGTATCGAGAGCGCCATCATACCCGCGTTCGCCAGGGGAAGGTCTTGGGCTGAGTCAAAGCCCTCCCAAAACGGAGCGAGCATCCGGGACAAAACAGGTGCGGCCAGAATGCCGAATACGAACACCATCCGTTGATGGCTGACCGCCAGCCAGGTTCCGGCTGCCAGGAGAACGAGTTCATGCCAGAACAATTGTGACTTTCGGATAAGAACCATCAGAAATATGGCTCCGAGAACTCCCATGAGGCCGATTCCGCGCCCGCTGCTCACAACAAGAGGCTTCCACTCCTCTACCACCCCGATGTTGAGAGGTTGCTGAAACATTGCATTCAATGGATACAAAACTTGCCTGATGCCGATGGGATTGAAAAACAGCGCGGCTGCCGAGACAATCAGGGCAACCATCAACAGCTTTCGGCGACGCGAGTTCCATCGGTGTGAAATCAGCGATCCCATCTGGAACTCGAACAATGAGCAGAAAAACACAGCCGCTCCCACGAGAAAACCCAGGAAGAAAGAACCATGGCAGTTCACCCAAACTCCAAACAACGGAGGCAGCCAAAAGAACCAGCGTGGATTGCGCGTGGCCCCGAGATGGAGCAAGACAAGTTCAATTGCCAGCAACAGGTAACCGATCATTTGGGGACGGATAGCCAGACCACTGGTGGAGAAGAACCAAAGAATTAAAGCTCCGGCCCATCCGACTTTCGCGTTTCCAGAGTAGAGAGAGCAGAGCGCGTATCCAGTGATTAGCAGCGCCGCTGTAAGGACACAGAGCCAGATCATCATGCCGGAGTAGCCGTTCATTTGGTAGGCGGCATAGATCAAAACCTGCGACAGCCACTCGTGAGGTATCCAGGAGTGGTGATTTGTGGTGTAGGAGAAAATGTCTGAAGTTGGAATGGAACGTGTTTTCCAGATGATCTCACCCGTTTTCAGGTGCCACCACATATCCGGATCATCGAAACGAGACCGCACTGTAAGAACGTCGAGG
>DASSZI010000025.1:0-10133 GCA_035713565.1 Acidobacteriaceae bacterium
CGGCTCAATCTGCCTTGGGAGCGCTTCACATTTATCGACGTAGGCTGCGGAAAAGGCAGGGCATTGTTGCTGGCCCAGCGATACCGCTTTCATCAACTTGTTGGCCTGGAGATTTCTCCGGAGCTGGCGCAGATTGCTCGAGAAAATCAGTACAAATTCCATGCTTATTGGAATCTGGCGAATCCGGTGAACGTCTTGCCGTGCGATGCGGCCGAGTTTGTATGGCCCGAAGAGCCGAGCGTCCTGTTTCTGTACCATCCGTTTGCCCGTCCGGTGATGATGAGACTGATCGAGAAGCTGCGTAAGTCTCTGCGCGCCCATCCTCGCGAGCTTTATCTCCTTTATGCCAATCCCGAATTGCATGACGCTCTATTGAAAGCCGGCTTCCTCGTGAAGCTCTGGGACGCCTATTTCGACGTTGCTGAAGAAGACGTCACCGCCGATTTCTTCGGCGAGCGTCGCGAGCACATCACCGCGTACCGGAATATTTAAAGCGTGCTACCAGGTGCCACGCGTAGGTGCTTTGCGCATTCGCTCGCAATCTGCAATCGATCTAAAATCGCGTCATGCCACTCGGAAAGATGTCTCGCGGTTTTCTTTGCTTCTGCGCGATTTTTAGGATCTGTTGCGCGCTGCCCATGCACGCAGACCAGAACTATTCGCAGCAGGTTTTCTTTCAAAACAGCAGTTCGCCGGGATATTACTTTTACAGCAAGGGCAAAGTGACGGGCCTCAGCAGTCTGACGCTCGATCATGGCAAGCTGCCGGTCGAGACCGTCAGCTTCGTGAGCGCTCCGAATGCGCTGTCGCTCCAATGGCGTTCGGTCTCTCGCGGAAGCTGGGAGGCGGATTTGACCCTCTACCGGTGGAGAAACAGATATACCGAATTTCCGGGCAAGAATTTGTTTCTTTGGGTGTATGCCGAAAAAGGAATCGCCGCTGAGGACATGCCCTTGCTGACGTTGCGCGACATCGATCGAAACTTTACCAAAGCTGTAACCCTGGGCAAATACACGCGGGGGATACCGCCTGGCAAGTGGATCAGGCTGCGCATACCTGCCAACGAACTGCAGACCGCTTCCTTGCATCCGTTCGAATTCCACCGGACCACCATGATCATGTTTTCGCAAAATTCCGCGGACGCCAAGCCGCACGCCATGCTCATGGATGACATCCGGATTGAGGACGACCCGATGCCGGGCCAGACCGCGCCTGCGGCGCCACGTGGAATCCGCGCCACAGCGTATGAGAAGCATGTTGATGTAAGCTGGCAGCCGGTCGTAAACGACGCCATCGCGCAGTATGTAATTTACCGCTCGGAGACGGGCGCACCGTACCGTGCCGTGGGTGTGCAACGCGCAGGAGTTAACCGGTTCTGCGACTACGTCGGAGACGATCACACGACCGCCAGTTATCGGGTGACTGCGCGGACCTCCGACCTGCTCGAGTCGCCCATGTCCGGGACTGCTACGGCCACCACTCATCCAATGACGGATGAGCAGCTGCTGACGATGGTGCAAAAGGCATCGTTCCGCTACTACTGGGAGGCGAACGAGCCCCATTCCGGCATGACCAGGGAAAATACTCCAGGCAACGACGACATCATCGCCACCGGCGCCAGCGGGTTCGGAGTCATGGCTCTAATCGTGGGAGTACAGCGTGGATTTATCACTCGTCAGCAGGGCATTGAGCGCCTTCTACAGATAACCTCATTTCTGCAGCGCCCAGACCGGTTTCATGGGGCGTGGCCGCACTTTCTGAGTGGCAGCACGGGACATGCTCTGCCCGTTTTCGGCGTGTATGACAATGGCGCGGATCTGGTAGAAACGTCATTTTTGATGGAAGGCCTGCTGTCGGCACGGCAGTATTTCAAGGGAGACACAGCCCAGGAGAAGCAACTCTGCCAAAGAATTACCACGCTGTGGGAAGCGGTTGACTGGGAGTGGTTTCGCGCGACGCCGCGGCGGAACGCACTCTACTGGCACTGGTCACCCGACTACACGTGGTACATCAGCAATCGCCTGACCGGATGGAATGAGGTAATGATCACGTATCTGCTTGCGATCGCGTCTCCCACCCACGGCGTTCCTGCGGGTACCTACTACACAGGATGGGCGGGCGAATCCATCGGCAATCATTACAGCAACGGGAAAACCTACTACGGCATTCCGCTGGAAGTGGGACAGGGAACCGGCGGTCCGCTTTTCTTTACCGACTACTCTTACATGGGGTTCGATCCACATGGCCTGCAGGACCGCTATGCCGATTATTTTCAAAATAACCGGCACATGGCGCAGATTAATCACGCCTACTGCGTCGCCAATCCCGACCACTGGAAGGGCTATGGCGATGGCGAGTGGGGATTGACGGCAGTCGACGGTCCATCGGGATATTCTCCCTACGAGCCAACCCCCTCCATCGATGATGGAACGATTGCTCCCACCGGTGCTATCAGCGCATTCGCCTACACGCCGCAGCTTTCCATGCTTGCGCTCAAACACTTCTACCGCGATCTGGGCGCGCAGGTCTGGAGCATCTATGGTTTTCGTGACGCATTCAATCTGCAGCAGAACTGGTATTCCGGCATCACGATGGGCCTGAATCAGGCACCCATGGCGGTCATGATCGAGAACCATCGAAGCGGCGTTGTATGGAAGAGCTTCATGGCGAATCCTGAAATTTCGTCCATGCTGCAGCGGATCGGTTTTCATCGTACACACGAGTAGACCGATTGGCTGGCTGGCGAATTGACCGGAAAGCGCACTGCCAATATAGTCAGTAAGGACGCAGTTTGCCTTTCGCGTCATCGCACTGCCCCTTCGTTCAATGGTAGGACAGCTGGCTCTGAACCAGCATATTGGGGTTCGAATCCCTGAGGGGCAGCCACTTCTCACGCAAACAGTCTACCCGTTCTGCATTCTGCAGGACCGCCTGAAAATCTTTTCCACGCAAGCTCTTTTTAGCGCAAAATGTTGTGCATGATGCAAACACCTGCCGTTCTCCGCCGCCTGCTGCCCGCCTTTGCGATGACATGCATCGCGCTTGCTGCGTCCACCCTGCCTGCGCAGATGGCCTCTCCTGCGCAGACCAAGATCCTGGCACCGGAGGACCTGACACGGGTGATGCCCGCTACTGTATTTTTTCGTGGACAGAGTGCCAGCGTGCAGTTGAGGAACAGCTACGGCCTGCGTTTTTCCGACGGCACGATGATGCTCACGGCCCTGGTCGACAGCTCCGGATACTCGAGCGGGATCCGGCAGAAATATCAAGGCTACATCCTGAGCGAAGTTCCATTGACGATTGGGGGGAAAAAGCTTGCAGCAGGCGCGTACGGATTCGGGATGCTAAGCGACAACACTTTCGTGGTGATGGATTTGGGGGCCCACGACATTCTGCGAGTTCCGTCGCAGACGGATGCAGCGCTCGCTCGCCCACGACCGCTTGCGATTCTGCCTGGCAACAGTCCGGGCAGCTATCGTTTCTATGAAGGACGAAGGTTTGTTTCCATCCAGGGTAAATAGGACCGCCTCCAGCTCAAGTAAACTTACCGGGTGAGCGCACCTGTGCAGTTTTCTTCGCGCACCCGATGGAACGTGGAACGCACCAGGTATGCGGACGCGCTCGACGCAGTGCGTATAGAAGGCGCACCTTGTTTTGACATGACGGCATCGAACCCGACGACCTGCGGGTTCCACTACGACAGTATTGGAATTTTGCGGGAGCTGAGCCGGCCAGAATGCCTGCAATATTCTCCCGACCCGCAGGGCCTTCCATCAGCCCGTTCTGCCGTAACACTCTACTACCAGGAAGTCGCCGGAGCGCAACTCTCGCCCGAGCGCATCTTTCTGACGACCAGCACGAGTGAAGCTTACAGTTATCTTTTTCGGCTACATTGCAATCCCGGCGAAGAAGTTTTGATCGCAGAGCCCAGCTATCCTCTGTTTGATTTTCTTGCCGATCTGGATGAGGTCCGCGTTGTGCCATACCCCCTATTTCACGATTACGGCTGGCACATAGATCTGGCCGCTTTGGAGTCGCGTATCACGCGGCAGACCCGAGCTGTTGTGCTGGTCCATCCCAATAACCCGACGGGGAACTATACGTCCGTACAGGAAAGGGAAGCGCTCGAGCAGATTTGCCTGCGGCACGGGCTGGCGCTCATCGTGGATGAAGTGTTTTTGGAGTACCCACAGGAGCCACTTTCATCTGCGATTTGCAGTTTCGCATCCGGCGAACACCCCGTGCTCACCTATATTTTGAGCGGTCTGAGCAAAGCCGCCGGCCTGCCGCAGATGAAAGTGGCGTGGCTCACGATCTTTGGCCCGGAGCCAATTCGTCTGGAGGCAACGGCACGCCTGGAAATCATCGCCGATACTTTCCTTTCGCTGAATGCGCCCCTACAGCATGCTTTCCCGTTTTTGCTAACGCAACGCCACGGCGTGCAGCAGCAGATCCTGGCACGCGTGCGCAACAATCTCGCTGCACTCGATGACTTGCTTGCGCATGCACCGCTGCTCTCCCGTTTAGAGCTGCAGGGAGGCTGGTACGCGGTCCTTCGGGTACCAGCGCTGACGGGCGGCGAAGAATTGGCTGTGCGGCTCATGCAGGAGCAGCGCGTCGTTGTGCATCCTGGATATTTCTATGGTTTCCATGGCAGCGGATGGGTGGTTATCAGCTTGCTCCCGCCTGCGGAAGAGTTTCTGGAAGGCGCGCAGAGGATTGTACGGTTTTTTAGCTGAACCTTCTGCGCGGTGAGACTTCGATTCAGTGACTTGTCAGAAACGGATTGGTCTCCCGCTCCACACCGATGTTTGTACTGACGCCGTGACCGGGGATCACGCGAGTCGACTCGGGTAAGACGAGCAATCGTTCTCGGAGTGACCGCAAAATCTTCCGCATGTTGCCTCCGGGAAGGTCTGTGCGCCCAATTGAGCCAGCGAAAAGTGTGTCGCCTGCAAGTAATAACCGGGAATCCGGCAGATGAATGCAGATGCTGCCTTCCGTATGGCCCGGTGTATGCAGAACGTCAGCAGCCTGCTCCGCTATTGTTAGCGCCAGCCCGTCGCGGGCATCCACATCGGGCGCGCTTACCTCCGGAGCCGGCACTCCGAGCCACCCGGCCTGCATCTCCATCATCTTGAGCAGCGGCAAATCAAGTTGGTTCATGAAAACAGGCGCGTTTGAAAGCCGTTTCAGCCGGACTGCGCCTCCGACATGATCGATATGCGCGTGAGTGATGACAATCTGCTCGATGGTCAGATTGTGCCGGGCGAGTACCGCCAGGATTGTATCGACGTCTTCGCCAGGATCGACGACAGTAGCACGACGCACTGCTTCATCCGCAATGATGCTGCAGTTGCAGGCCAGCGGTCCTACAGCAAGAATTTCATGGATCATGCCGACTACTTGCGAGGAGCAGGAGCCGAGTGGGTGGGAGCCGACTGCATTCCATGCAGAACGGAGGTGCCGTTGCCGCGCCGCGCGATCAGCACGGTCAGCGAAACGGAGGTGATCGCAAACAGGATCGCGGCCCAGGTTGTGGCTTTGGTCAGCAGATTGGCTGTACCACGAGGGCCGAATGCCGTCTGGGAGCCCTGTCCGCCAAACGCACCGGCCAGATCAGCTCCTTTACCTGGTTGCAGCAGGATAATGCCGATGAGAACGAAACAAACCAATACGTGAATCACTGTTAGGAATGCGATCATTGCAGTCACTTTCGGGTGAAGCTATTGAGAGATAAAGCGCGGAAATCCATCACTATCTGAATTTGGTGCGGAAGGGGGGACTTGAACCCCCATGCCTTGCGGCGCCACCCCCTCAAGATGGTGTGTCTGCCATTTCACCACTTCCGCATACATCTTTGCTGGAGACGCTAACGCTTACTATACCATCGGCACCGCGTGATTTCGAGAGCAGAACAGGCCACGCAAGTCAGCAAATCTCTCGACTTGCAGGCAAACTTGTCCGACAGGTGTAGTCTGGATTTGATCGCGTTCAAGCACCCAGGTGTTGGCATGGGGAACAAACACTGCGTTCAGCCCAGCTTCCAACGCCGGGTTGATATCCGACTTGGGGCTATTGCCGATCATCCACGTACTTTCCTCGGACAATTTAAATTTTTCGATAACTGCACGATAAGCCTCGGCTGATTTCTCTACCGTGATTTCAACACCTGCAAAGTATTGCTCAAGTCCAGACCGTTTCAGCTTGGAAGTTTGCTCGAGAAAATTGCCTTTGGTCATCAGAAAAAGCCGGTGATCTTCCGCTAGCCGGGGCAGTGTTTCTGACACGCCAGGTAGTAGACGGATGACATGATCCTCCACGACGCCTGTAAACCGGACGATTTCCTGTTCGCGCTCCGGGGTCAACGGATCATGGCTTAACGTCTCGAAACACCTAAGCAGAGAACGTCGAAAGCTGTGCAGGCCATAGCCATGCTCAAGGACACTTTGCCGCTCAACCTCGTTGAGAAACGAGCGAACTTCCGCAGGCGAGTAGTGTTGATGGTTCAGGTGTTCAATGAAAGCGGCTATTGCCTGTTCGAAGTAGACGTTGTTCTCCCACAGAGTATCGTCCGCGTCGATCAGCAGATTTTGATCACGAAAGGGAGCAACCATAGAATTCGCGGAAGCAGATTTCAGGAGCGACATGGGAAGCGCAAATCCGCCCTAGTATACCCGTTTATCCGAGCCTTTTGCTCGAAACAGACGCCCGGCACGAAGACCGGGAACAACGGATGATCGAGGTCTTACATCCTAAGGTACTGAGGTAATACAACTTGTCCAATAATGAAAACACCATCAAGGTGGTAAGGTCTGTCATTCAGGTGCTGCGCGATGGGCAGCAGGGAATGGCAACAATCGGCAGCGAATTGAAAGATGAGGCGGCCAAGCATTTTTGTCTGGAAGAGACGCACGTTCGTGCCAACTATGCAGCCGAGTTGACCAATGAGTTGCATCGGCTTGGCGTTCCCGACGTGAATGAAACCGGCACCGCATCCGGCACGGTCCATCGTGTTTGGGCGGAGCTAAAGTCCAAACTGGGGGGCGGAGATCACACGTTGCTCGAAACCGCCGAGCAGGGCGAGGATGAAGCGAAACGCAAATATGCGGAAGCGCTCCAGGAAAGCTTGCCGGGAACCGTGATCGATCTGCTGCGACATCAGCAGGTGCATATCAACCAATCGCACGACATCATTCGTGGGTTTCGCGATAGCAAAGCAAGCTAGGCTGTCGCTTGATTCTTTCGGAAACTTTCCTGTGCGTGCCGGAAAATCGCACTGTCCGGCCGCGTAGGACGGCTCGCATATAATCATTCAGAATGAGCCAGCGACTAAAGTATCTTGGACTTTCGAATTGTCTCCAGATGACCAATGGAGACGTGGAGCTTATCGTCAGCACAGATGTGGGCCCGCGCATCCTCCGCTATGGTTTTTCCGGCAAACAAAATATGTTCGGCGAGTTTCCTGAACTCGTCACCCAGTCCCCGGTTGGGGACTGGAAACCTTACGGCGGACATCGTCTCTGGGCGGCCCCGGAAAACATGAGCACCTCTTACGCTCCGGACAATGTACCCATCCAGTTTCAGTCGGAAGGGGATCGCGCCTTGCGGTTGACTGCGCCCGTCGATGCGGCCGGTTTACGAAAGCAAATGACGATTCGCTTGGCGGAGCGTGGAACTTCCGTCGAGGTCGAACACGCGATCACCAATCACAACGGGTGGACGATTCAGATTGCTCCCTGGTCGATCACAATCCATCGCGGAGGCACCATCATTTTGCCGCGCGAACCCTTTCGCTCGCATGACGATTGCGTGGTTCCTGCCCAGCCAATGACCCTTTGGTATTTCACTGACCTGCAGGATCCGCGGCTTACGCTCGGCGATCGCTATTTCATCGTTCGCGGGGATGACGCACGCCCATCTCCGCAGAAAATCGGCATTTGCAACAAGCAGGGCTGGTGCGGATACCATAGTGGCGACACGCTGCTGGTCAAAAGCTTCCGCTTTGACCCTGATGCCGCTTATCCCGACCTTGGATCGAACAATGAAGCTTACGTCGCCGGTTCTTACATGGAGACGGAGTTTCTGGGGCCACTAAGGTTGCTAGCGCAGGATGAAACCGTGGTTTTGACCGAGCGTTGGCAGCTTTTACCGGACATTGCTTTGCCAGACGACGCGAAGGCCCGGGAAGACGTCGTAGGGAACGCGATCGCAACTCATTGGCCTTCGATCCTGATGCGGTAAGGCGTACTTTCGGTAAAAAATGGCGCCGCGGGGCAATGTGCGTGTTGGAATTTCCGGCTGGACTTATAAGCCGTGGCGCGGTGTTTTCTTTCCGGCCAAGCTGCCACAAAAGCGGGAACTGGAATTTGCTTCGAGCGCTTTCCGGACCATTGAGGTCAACGGAACCTTCTACTCACTGCAGCGCCCGTCCAGCTTCCAATCCTGGGCAGAAAGAACGCCGGACGACTTTGTTTTTTCGATCAAGGCGTCGCGCTACATCACACACGTTCGCAGACTCCGCAGTATTGAAGTGCCGCTGGCGAATTTTTTTGCCGCTGGGCTGCTGAAGCTTGGCCCGAAGCTCGGACCGATTCTGTGGCAGTTTCCTCCAAATTTTCAATACTCGTACCACCTGCTGGAAGAGTTTTTTCTTATACTTCCCAGGGACACCGAAGCGGCGGCGGTGCTTGCGCAGGGACACGACCGGCTGACCGAGGACCGATGCTATGCGGAAACCGATAAGAAAAGGCCAATCCGGCACGCGATTGAGATACGGCACTCCAGCTTTGTCAACCCAGAGTTCATCAAGCTGCTCAGGAAGCATAACATTGGCTTGGTCTGTGCCGACGCGGTGGAGTGGCCGCGTCTCATGGACGTGACGTCCGATTTTATCTATTGCAGGCTGCACGGCTCGGAACAGCTCTATACCAGCGGCTATGACAGAACATCCATCGCAAGATGGGGGGAGCGGGCGGTTGCGTGGGCCTCCGGCGCAGACTTTGTCGGGGGAGACTACGCAAGCCAAGCTCACCCCAGGCCCCGAGTGCGGCGGGATGTCTTCGTCTATTTTGACAATGACGCGAAAGTGAGAGCGCCACGCGATGCCCGTGCGCTGCAATCGTATATAGACAAACAGTTAGAGGGAATTCGAAAACCAAAAGATTAGGAGTGGGGCTTCTCGACTGGATCCTGTCCGTTACTTTACAGAATACATGTTATCGGACATAGTCTAAAGAGCCCTTCTATAGGCTGCCGCCTTAGCGACCCCTGAGTCCCTCATTCCTCGTGAGCAGATTGCCGTAGACTCCCTACTCCCCATTCTGATAAATAACGAACAGATCATGCTGTTCCTGGGAGGTTCTTATCCAGTCGCGATTGAAATTGGGCGATCTACTCATCAAGTCGAAGCTGGTCACGGTTGACCAAGTGACAAGAGCACGTTCGCACACGGCGGACCGCGGTGGGCGCCTGGCGGACTCTCTCGTGGCAAGTGGCGCAATTTCCAGAGAAGATCTGAAAGCTTTTCTAGATCGCGTACCAGCGGAACCCTTGGATATTGCGGCGACTGGAATTGACGAAACTGACCTTCTCAACCTGCTGATGAAGCTCATCTACACGGGTCATCTAAAAACTCCGCGTGAGTTTGTCGACGCGATTAAGCTTCCCTATCAAATCGTCCACGACCTGGTGCAGATGGGGATTGACCGGCAACTGCTTCGGTCGCTGGGAACCAGCAACTCGGCAAGCTTCCTCGACCTGGGTTACGCCTTCACCGAGCAGGGCCGAAAATTCACAATGGATGCTTTCGATCAGTCCCGCTATGTTGGACCTGCTCCAGTAACCCTCGATGCGTTCGCTAAACAGGTCTACCGGCAAAAGATGGTCGACGAACTGGTCACTTTTGACCGTATCCGGTCCGCGTTCGGGGATATGGTTTTCCCCGACAGCATTATCGAGCAGAGCGGCCCCGCATTGACGTCGGGTCGAGCCATGCTCCTCTACGGACCGCCTGGCAATGGCAAAACGTCGGTCGCGCTCAGCTTCGCCAATGTTTTCCACGACGTGATTTACGTACCTTACGCCTTTATGGTGGAAGGCCAGATCATCCGAGTCCACGATTCCAGCCTGCA
>DASSZI010000026.1:0-28591 GCA_035713565.1 Acidobacteriaceae bacterium
AGTTGCGACCATTCAGGGCGCGATCCGCGACCAGGGACAAATCTCAGGGGGCGGATTCACCAAGGAAACTGCGGAAAACCTTTCGTTGATGCTGCGCACCGGCGCGCTGCCGGCTTCCATTCATTTCCTGGAAGAGCGGACCGTCGGACCGTCGCTGGGCGCAGACTCGATTCGGGCCGGCGTGGAAGCGGCAGCAGCAGGCATGATCGTGGTGCTGCTCTTCATGCTGGTGTATTACCGGGGCGCCGGAATCAATGCGGACCTTGCGTTAATCCTTAATTTGATCATTCTGCTCGGATTTATGGGCTACACCCACGCGACGCTGACGCTGCCCGGGATTGCGGGCGTCATCCTGACCATCGGTATGGGCGTCGACTCGAACGTGCTGATCTTCGAGCGTATCCGTGAGGAACTGCGGGCAGGCAAGTCGCCTTCGGCAGCGGTGGAGCAGGGGTTTGCCCATGCCTGGTTGACAATTGTCGATACTCACGTCACGACGATCGTCTCCGCAGCCATCTTGTTCTTGTTCGGCACGGGCCCGGTCAAGGGATTCGCTGTGACTTTGACGTTCGGTCTGCTGGCCAACCTGTTCACTGCGGTGTTTGTTTCCAGAGTCATTTTTGAGGCCAACCTGAACCGCAAGCAGCGTGGAGAGCCGATTTCGATTTAGCGCCAGGTCTCGAAGCTGAGGCCTGGAGCGGTTGGCCGGCGGAGTGCAATTGCTGTGCTGCGTTTGCGTTGGCGGCTCTGAAAGCGAATGCTCTCGCGGGTTGTGAGACACGAAATCTTCGCCTGTGGCTCAGGAGAATGGATTTCAGAAACTGGACTGCCGGAAAAGCCAAATAAGGTTGTTCCAACGATTGGGAGCGCGGCGTGGAATTCTTTCATGAAGTAAATGTCGACTGGCTTGGGAAGAAGTGGTATTTCCTTGGCTTCTCGTTGATTTTCAGCATTTCCGGCCTGTTATCTATGCTGTTCTGGCATGGATTGCCATTGGGTGTAGATTTCCAGGGTGGGACTCTGGTCTACCTGAAATTTGACCAGACCCCGCAAGTGGACCGGATACGCCAGGCCGCCGACCGCGCCGGTCTGCACAATGTAAAGATTCAGCGTTTTGGGCGAGCGGCTGACCATGAAGTCATCGTTTCGCTGCCGCAGCGCGATACCCGCGAGTCGTCCCTCGATGCCGGGCGGACGACCATTGTGAACACCCTCCAGTCGAATTATTCGCGGAATGGGGCATCGAACTCGGGAAAGCTCGATCTCGACAATGCAACACGGGAATCGCTGGCGGCATTTTTGACCGGGTCGGATCCTCTGCACATCGGCAACCCCACGGTAGAGCAGGTGAAATATCCGCAGATCGCAGCCACCATTCTCAATTTCCGCGACAAAGATAAAGGCGGCCTGCTGGACAGCATTTCGGAACTGCAGGGGCGGGTGGATCCGGCGGTAGTTGCGGCCTTGCAACAAGGTGCTTATCTATCTGGGTTTACGGTGCGGAATGTTGAAATTGTCGGCCCCCAGGTGGGCGCGCAATTGCGTAAACAGGCGCTGCTGGCGACTCTCTACTCGCTGGCTGGAATGCTGGTTTACCTGTGGTTTCGGTTTGAGCTGATCTACGGCGTCGCGGCTGTCGTGGCAGTGTTCCACGACACGCTTATTACGCTGGGAGCGTTCAGTCTTTCCAATCGCGCCATCACCCTTACGGTCATCGCGGCGATTCTTACCCTTATCGGCTATTCCATGAACGACACGATCGTCGTTTTCGACCGAATCCGGGAGAACCTGCGTCTTGTGCGCCGTGGATCTCTCTCGGACATCGTGAACAAGAGCATCAACCAGACGCTAAGCAGGACGGTTTTAACATCCGGGCTTACATTTCTGACGGTGCTTTGCATCTTCCTGTTTGGCGGAGAAGTGCTGAACGGCTTTTCCTTCGCTCTCGTGATCGGAATCCTGATCGGCACGTACTCCTCCATCGCCGTCGCCGCGCCCATGTTGGTTGCGTATCAGGACTGGCGAGCCAGGCGCGGCAAGGTGGCAGCGCTACCGGCTGCTAAGCGCGCGCGAACCATCTGATCCAGAGCTGCCGACCTGCACGTTTGCCTAAGTTCCAAGTTGCGGGGAGATGAAAATCCAAAACTATTTCGCACAAGCCGGGAACTTTACCCCACTCTGCCGGTGTCTAAGCTGAAGGAAGCATCCCGGCCATCGAGTCGCAGGGCCGAACGCTCAGGGGTAAAAGGCCATGTTTGAAGACAGCACCTTTGAATCGGGTGGCAAGATTAAGACGAGAAGTAAATACTGGATGATCGCTACGCTCATCCTGAATGTAAGTGTCGTCGCAATTCTCATTTTGATTCCGTTGATCTACCCGGAAGCTCTGCCCAACCAGGCGATGGCGACCTTGCTGGTGGCACCACCACCGCCGCCCCCCCCTCCGCCTCCTCCGCCACCGGCAGTCAAGGTGCCGCAAGTGAAGGTCGTGTCGATGGCCGACGAGCTTCAGGCGCCAAGCAAAATCCCAAAAGTGATCAAGATGGTCAAGGATCAGGCTCCCCCGCCGCAGGCCACCTCCGGTGTGCAGGGCATGGGTGCGCTCGGCGGTACTGCGGGCGGCGTAATGGGCGGAATTCTGGGTGGGATGGGCAATGGCCCTGTCGTTAAGGCTGCTCCGCCGAAAAAGGTTGTGGTTTCGTCTGGCGTTATGGCCAGCAAGTTAATCAACCAGGTGCAGCCCGTGTATCCGGCGATTGCGCGTGCCGCGCGCATCTCCGGCACTGTCTCCCTGGCCGCTACTATCGGCAAGGATGGAACGATTCAGAATCTGCGTGTGGTCAGTGGGCCGCCGATGTTGCAGCAGGCCGCTTTGGATGCGGTGCGTCGCTGGCGGTACAAGCCGACCGTTCTTGACGGCGTTCCGGTGGATGTGGAGACGACGATTAGCGTTGTCTTTAGTCTGAATGAATGATAGCTTGGCATTCACTCACCAATTTTCAGTATCAGCGGTTTTGATCGCGTAGGTACTCAACTCAGCACATATCCTTAAGGAGGATAGATTCAGTGATTCTCGCTCACGTTACACAACTAGCACCCCACGCCGCTTCGTTGGCCGCGGCATTTTTTCAGGACCAGGAAGCCAGCTTTAGCGTCGTCGGTCTCTGGCACAACATGGGCATCCTGGCCAAGGCAGTCGTGTTTCTGCTCCTGATCATGTCTGTATGGTCTCTGGCTGTGATGATCGACCGTGCGCTTTATTTCTCGGCCGCCCGCAAGCAGTCGCGTGAATTCGCCCCCAAAGTCGCGGGTGCGCTGAAAGAAGGACGCCTGGACGAGGCCATTAAGGTCGCCGACCGCAATAAGAAGTCCCACCTGGCGGAAGTTGTGACCGCTGGCCTGCAGGAGTTCCGTAATTATGGCAGTGGCGGTACTGTGACTGAAGAGCAGGTGGAAGCGAGCCAGCGCGCGCTCGAGCGGTCTGAAGCTATCGTGCACGCTAAGCTGAAGCGCGGTCTGGGCGGGCTAGCCACCATCGGTTCTACGGCCCCCTTTATCGGCCTGTTTGGAACCGTCGTTGGTATTTTGAACGCATTCCAATCCATCGCGACGCAGAAAACCTCCGGTATCGGTGCAGTCGCCGGCGGTATCTCAGAAGCGCTGGTGACGACCGCATTCGGTCTCTTCGTGGCGATTCCGGCCGTTATGGCCTTCAACTACTTCACCAATCGTGTGGAAGCCTTTGACGTGGAGATGGACAATTCCTCGAGCGAACTGGTGGACTATTTCCTCAAGCAGGGCGCTCGCCGCTAAGGCGCAGTGCTTTGTCGCCGTGCGTTCAATTCCGAGCGGGAATCAATTCTGGTGGCTGGTGGAATTCATCAGCCACCGGAGTGTGTGCCAGCTACACGTGCGGTTGAAGGCTTGATGCAGGTTGCAACAAGTCCTCGCGTCTCTTTTGGGCGCTAGGATCCTAGAATCTGGAGCTTATCCATGGCGATAGCAAAACGAGATGTAGGAAAAAACGTAACATCTGACATTAACGTCACTCCAATGGTGGACGTGATGCTGGTGCTCCTGATCATTTTTATGGTCATCACACCCATGTTGCAGAATAAAGTGAATGTTGATCTTGCGAAGACGGTGAGTGCCGAGCCTCTGCCTGACGCGGATAAAGAGGATTCTGTTAAGGTTGCGATCACGCGCGATGGACGGGTTTACCTGGGAGCGAATCAGGTGGTCCTTGCGGATCTCGGCCCTAAAGCGCAGGACCTGCTACAGAACAAACCCGACAAGACGGTGTACATTCGTTCTGATGCGCGGGCGCGTTATGGCGTGGTGATGGACGCGATCGACAATCTTCGCACTGCGGGCGTGGACCAGGTGGGGTTCCTGACGGAGCCGTCGCAGGCTGCTCCGGCTCCCAAGCCCCCGGTGAACCCTAACGGCACAACGCCTGCTGGGGTCTGAACCAGTCAGTTAAGTTACCTGCACCACTCAAACTCTTCCCCTGTAGACGGGGCATACGTATCAAGCGAGGACACTCTTATGGCAATGTCATCTGGCGGCGTTGGCGGACTCTCTTCGAGCCCCAACGTCACTCCTCTTATCGACGTCCTTCTGGTTCTGCTGATCATTTTTATGGTCATTACGCCGACGACGCCGCACGGACTGGATGCGTTGGTTCCGCAGCCGCCTAAAAATCCTCAGAAGCAGCAGACCAATGACCGCACGATTGTGGTGTCGATTACCCATCGTCCGGGCGGCGGCCAGCCTGGTTACAAGATCAACGAGACGGACGTCTCGTTCGGCCAGCTTCTGCCGCAGCTCCAGCAGATCTATGCGACCCGTGCAACCAAGGTGATGTTCATTAAGGGTGACCCGGATCTTACATTCTCGCAAGTGGCCGCCATCATTGACATTGGGCACCAGGCTAGCGTAGACCATATTGGTGTCATAACTCCGAAGATTGCGGCCGGCCAATAAGCTGCGACAGAGACGCTCTATATCTCTGCGGCGCATGTTGGCAAGTTCGTGACCCCGTCTTTCTCAATTGAGTGAAACGGGGTAAACTTACCAAGCACGTTACAATCGCCACATCCACTGGTTCTCGCTGTCGCCCGCATTCCCCGGGATGGCGGCCGTCGAGTGAAGGAGAGATCAAGCAGAATGAATCGTATCGCACGCCTTCCGGTCATGGCCGCCGTCCTTTGTGCCGCGCTAGTCCTGATCACCGGATGTAATCGGCTTAAAGCCCGTGACCAGCTGAATAAGGGCGTAGAAGCCTTCAAGACCGCGCATTATGCTACAGCTATCAATCACTTCCAACAGGCGGTTCAAATGGACCCGAGCTTACCGATGGCGCGGCTCTATCTCGCGACAGCGTATGCTCAGCAGGTTGTTCCGAATCTCCAGACCCCGGACAATCTCAAAGCGGCCAATCTGGCAATTCAGAACTTTCAGGAGGTTCTGAACAAAGACCCCAATAACCTGAACGCATTGAAAGGGATTGCCTCTCTCTATTTCAATACGCAGAATTTCGACAAAGCCAAGGAGTATCAGAACAAGGTACTAGCCGTGGATCCGAATGACGCGTCGGCGGACTACACCATCGGGGTCATTGACTGGACCGTTGCGTACAAGAACGCCATGCCCGTCCGGCAGTCGTTCGGGTTGCAAAAAGATGGGCAGCCGATCAAAGATAAAAAGGCTTGCGCAGCCTTGGCGGACAAGAACGGACCGCTTGTTCAGGAAGGCTTGAACGCATTACAAAAGGCGGTTCAGATCCGGCCCAACTACGAAGCCGCAATGGCCTACATCAATCTGCTCTATCGTCGTAAGGCCGATATCGAATGTGGTGATGAAGCAGCAAACAAGGCAGATATGGCGCAGGCAGATGTCTGGGTGCAGAAGGCGTTCGCGGCGCGCAAGGCCAACGAGGAAAAGAAGAATCAGCAGTCTCCGAAAGGGATCGTTCTGGATCAGAAATAAGTCATCCGCTGTACCATCATTTGCACCATCAGGGCTGCCTCTGCAGCCCTGATCCATTTCCGGCAAAATGTGGGGCACGCGATCTCAGTCGGATATCTGGTTTTGCGACGGAGACGGGTCTGGGTGGTGCAGCCGATAAAAGGGCGTTTCTGTGTCGAGTGGACCCCAAGGCTCGGTATGGCTGAAGCGGAATCCAAGCCGTTCAATCAACGCCTTCGAGTGGAAATGCTTCGGGTTGTGACCTGCGGTGAGCGCGATCGCACCGACGGTACAGAACGCGTACTCCACCACGGCTCGGGCGGCCTCTTCTCCCAATCGCATGCTCCAATACGGGCGCGCGATATGAACTCCCAGCTCGAACACGCCTGCCTCGTCATGAAACGGGCGCAGACCTGCACATCCGGCGAACGTGCCGTTGGACCGCAGAAACACTGGCCAGTATTGAATCCCCAGCTTGCGCTGCCGTTCCATCTCAAGGTTCAGTCGTTCACGTACGGTTTCGGGCGACATAGTGCCGCCCAGAAAGCGGTTCACCTCCGGATCAGTCCACAGCGCAGTCGCATGGGGCAGATCGGATTCCCTCCATGTCCGGAAAATTAGCCGTGGAGAACTCAAAAAAGACATGCATTTTCCAACCCTTCCAGGATTTGTTCCAGCATATCGTGTTCAGCCGAGTCGCCTTGACTGCACTTATCGAGGGTCAGCGCGACTCTTGATCTCAAACTCCAGTAAACTGATCGCTTGAGCAAGAAAATACAAAAAGTTCTGGTCGCGAATCGGGGAGAGATCGCGCTGCGCATCTTGCGCGCTTGCCGCGAACTCGGTCTCTCGTCGGTTGCGGTCTACTCGGATGCAGATCGCGCCAGCCTACATGTCGGCTATGCCGAGGAGGCATATCGTCTGGGTCCATCGCCCGCGACAGAATCCTACCTGCGCATCGATCGCATTCTCGACATTGCCCGTGAATCGGGAGCGGATGCTATCCATCCCGGCTACGGATTTTTGTCTGAGAATGCAGAGTTCGCCGCAGCCTGTGAGCAGGCAGGCGTGCGGTTCATCGGCCCACCCTCCAGTGCAATGCGCATGCTTGGGTCCAAGACGAAGGCGCGACAGACCGCGGATGCCGCAGATCTGCCACGCGTGCCCGGCTCCACGCATGCTCTGGCGTCGGTGGCGGAAGCAAGGCGGGTCGCGCTTGAGGTGGGCTACCCCGTGATGCTGAAAGCCGCGGCCGGGGGTGGCGGAAAAGGTATGCGGGCCGTTGCGTCAGAGAGCGAACTGGCCGGAGCGTTCGAGAATGCGACCAGCGAAGCGGAGCGTGCTTTTGGATCCGGCGAGGTCTACATTGAAAAGCTGATTCAACAGCCCCGCCACATTGAGATTCAGCTGCTTGCCGATCATCACGGCAACTGCGTCTACCTGGGTGAACGCGAATGCAGTGTTCAGAGGCGTCACCAGAAGGTGGTGGAGGAGGCTCCCTCTGCCGTAGTGGACGAGGCCCTGCGGAGCCGTATGGGTGCCGCTGCTGTCCGGCTGGCGCAGGCGGCCGGTTATACGAATGCGGGCACGGCGGAATTCCTGGTGGACGCCGAGCGGAATTTTTATTTCCTGGAGATGAACACCCGCCTCCAGGTGGAGCATCCTGTCACGGAACTGGTCACGGGGCTGGATCTTGTTCATCTCCAAATTCAGATTGCTCAGGGTGACCCGCTGCCATTCACACAGCAGGAGGTCGTCCTGCGAGGTCACGCGATTGAGTGCCGCATCTATGCCGAAGACCCTGAAAACGGATTTATGCCCTCGCCGGGAAAGGTGACACGGCTGTTGCAGGCCTCTGGACCCGGCCTCCGGGAAGACTGCGGGGTCTATGAGGGGTGGACGGTTCCGCTCGATTACGATCCAATACTTTCCAAGCTGATTGCGTATGCGCCCACACGCGCACTGGCCATTGAACGTATGCTGCGGGCGCTGCAGGAATACCATGTGGGCGGCATTGCCACCAACGTGAACCTGTTCCGCCGCATCCTCAGCGATCGTGGATTTCGTTCCGCTGAGATCGACACAGGTTATCTGGAGCGTCTGCTTGCGGAAAGCTCCAGGCCGCTGCAAGAGAACGCTGCTGTGCGAGAGAATGATGCGGAAAACGCCGCTACAATCGCGGCCGCGATTTTGGAGCAGTCGAGCAATCCAGCAGAAACAAAGGAGAATGGCAATGCCGCGCCGGCGAACGCTTGGAAAGCTGCCGGGCGACGGGAGGGTATCCGCCTTTGAAATACAAAATGGAAATTGACGGGCGCACGCGGGAGATTGAGATCATCCGGAAAGGCGAGAGCACGCGCTGGCACGTCAAGCTGGATGGCCAGGAGATCGAGGCCGATGCAGTCACCATGCAGTCGAACGTGCTCTCCCTGTTGATGAACGGAAAATCCTACCGCGCTCTGTCGGATCCCCGCAGCGAGGAGACTGCCGTGGTGCTTGGGTCGCGGCGCATCCCGTACACGATCGTTGACCCGCGCTCCCTGCGATCCCGCTCCAGAGCTGGCGCTGCGCAGGCGGGAAAGCGCGTGGTGAAAGCGCCCATGCCGGGACGCATCATACGCGTTCTCGTCCAGCAAGGGGAATCCGTTGTTGCCCACCAGGGGGTTCTCGTGATGGAAGCCATGAAGATGCAGAACGAGCTTCAATCGCCGAGCAGCGGCACGGTAACCCGTATCGCAGTCCAACCGGGCGATACAGTGCAGCCCGCTCAGGTACTTGTCACAATTGAATAAGTCGTAGGGTGCACGCAGGCGCGATGAAGTCTTTTCGGCCTGCTGATCCCCGTTGCGTGACTCGTACTTCGCGCCCCAACCAGCCCGCGGTTGCGCCCTCATAGAAAGGGGTCAACTCAAGCAGGAATACTTTGCAATGAAAAGCTCGATACTCTTCTTTCGATTTCGCTATTGGTTGCTGGCGCTGATTGCGCTCGTCGGGTTCTGGTCGCCGTGGGAACGGGTACGCGGGGCGCATCCGGGCACTACGTGGCTGTTCCTGGCCGGTGCCCTGGCACGCTATCGTATCCTGCCCATCGCGTATTCCAGCACCGCGGTGATGGGAGCGGCGATTCTGTTTGCCGTTCTGGGTGCCATCCTGCGTACCTGGTTGGCCGTGTCTCGCGGGTGGCCAATCGGGAATCGGACGCGTGAACTTGGCCTGTGGCTTCACATTCTGGCGTTGTCCATTCTGATGCCACCAGGCGGTGCGCTGCTTACCGTATCTCTCGCAACTGTGGGTGCGGGCCTCGCGATTCGCTCCGCCAGGCGGGATCGTCTCGAAGTTGCAGACCCAGGACAGCCTGTAGCACGGGCAACCGGCTGGTGGCTTTCGGCAATCCTGAGAGAGATTTATTTCTGGGGAGTTGCTCTCACCTACGCGGTGTTCGCCGGCCGTTACAATGTGACGGTTCTTGAGCAGGGCGTAATTGTTTCACTTGGGCTGGCGGTGATCGTCAAGGGAATTCAGCAACCTGCGTTGCGCAGCTTTTCCTGAAGAGCTTTTCGGTACATTCACGCGCATGGCGCGCAGCTTCTGCCGGCCTGTGCCCTGAACCAAACAGGACACAGGCGAGGCACTGCTGCCGGTGCGTGACACAAGAGGGGAGAACCGTGCGGATCCTCGCGCTTACTTTTTGACGGGCGCGATGGCATCCTTGGCTGCCTTGGCCACGCGGAACTTGACCACGGTCTTGGCTTTGATTTTGATGCTCTCGCCGGTCTGCGGATTGCGGCCCATGCGCGCCTTGCGCTCGGCCTTTACCAGACGGCCCAGTCCTGGAATCACGAACACGCCGGTTTTCTTGGTTTCCTTAATCGCGGTTTCCGCCTGCAGATCGAGAAATCCTGCGACCTGTTTGTTGGTGAGCTCAAGCTTCTCGGCCATATGCCGAACCAGTTGTGTTTTCGTCATACCTGTTGCCATGTGTTTGTTCCTCCGTCTTCCTTTTTTTGACAGTGGTGATTCCACTGCAGGTTTGGCTTCAAATTTTTTTAGCCGCTCACCTGAGCGCCGCACCGAAAAAGTGCAGAATCTACAGGATTGATGCGGGTTTTTTAGAAACCCTTCCGCCGTTTACCTTGCGGCTTTCCGTAGCGTTTGTCAATGGAAAATGCGGCATTTCCACAGGTTTTCTTCGGGTTTTACCGATTTTCCCTTGTTTTTAACGGTTTTTATGGGAAAACGACAGGAATGAAGCCGTCCAATGTGCTCCGCTGCCGCTGCGATGAAGAAGATGATCTGTACGTCATTGTGCATCTTTCATCGCTGTTTGGCCAGTTCGTAGATGCGGGGTTGCGCGAAAACACTCGATATACTGAGTCCATGAATATGCAACCGGTCAAGCACGCGGAGAACGATGTGAAATTCGCGGATCTGAGCTCGCAGGCGACGGTCACACCCGACGATGTGGTGCGCATAGCGGAACTGGCTCATCTGGAGCTAACGACGGAAGAGCAATCCGAAATGCTGCGCGACCTGAACTCTGTTCTTGGCCATGTGGCTCATTTGAACGAGCTTGACACGACTGGCGTCGCAGCGATGGCCCAGGTGAAGGAAGTTGTATCCGGGGCACCGAATGAGGCAAACCAGGAGTTTGGCAGTGCGTTGCGCGCAGATGTGCCACGTGCGTCTCTGGATCGTCAGGCAGTAATGGCGCAGGCACCGGAGAGCGATGGGGTCTATTTCAAAGTACCGAAGGTGATAGAGCGCTGATGCACAACTCTATCTCCAGCCCCCCTCGCTGACGTCGAGACACTGGACGTGCGCGCCAAGACCAATTTTGAATGTCCGCAATCGTTGACAATGATGACTCTGACAGAAAATCAATCCTCCGTTCCTCGCAGTATTCACGATGTTCGCCGCGCAATCGACAGCGGAGAACTCACCGCCGTTGCGCTCGCCGAATCCTGTTATCGCACCATTGAAGCGGAAAACCCGCGAGTCAATGCGTGGCTGGCGCTTTGTAAGGAGCGCGCGCTGCAGCAGGCCCGGCGCATCGACGATATGCGAAGCCGCGGGGAGACGCTGCCGCCGCTTGCAGGCGTCCCGATGGGTATCAAGGATGTTCTGACAATGCAGGGCGTTCCGGCAACTGCGGGATCACGCATCCTGGAAGGCTATTGCCCTCCGTACGATGCCACGACCGTCACACGGCTGGAGGCTGCCGGAGCCGTGCTGCTGGGCAAATTGAATTGCGATGAGTTCGCCATGGGCTCCTCGAACGAGAATTCGGCCTACGGTGCGGTGCACAATCCGCGCGCTCTGGATAGAGTTCCAGGCGGATCCAGCGGCGGGTCTGCGGCGGCTGTCGCGGCGGACATGTCAGTAGCTACCCTCGGCACGGACACTGGCGGTTCCATCCGCCAGCCAGCGGCTTTTTGCGGCGTAGTGGGTCTGCTGCCCACGTACGGACGGGTTTCCCGCTACGGCCTGATCGCGTTTGCTTCTTCGCTCGATCGTGTGGGCCCGTTCACCCGCAACGTGCGGGATGCAGCTTCACTGCTCGGCGTTTTGGCGGGGCACGATCCTCTTGACGCAACAAGTTCAGCGCAGCCCGTGCCGGACTATGCAGGGGCGCTGGAGCAGCCGGTCAAGGGCCTCCGGATCGGAATTCCGGAGGAATATTTTGCGGAGGGTCTGGATGCTGACGTTCGTGCAGCGATAGAAACGGCGGCAGAGGCGCTGCGGGCCGCCGGTTGCACGCTGCACAAGGTTTCTCTTCCCCATACGCGCTATGCCGTTCCAACGTACTACGTGCTGGCGACGGCAGAGGCCAGCGCCAATCTGGCGCGTTTTGATGGGGTGCGCTATGGTCTCCGCGCTCCGGAAGCGGCGACGCTCGGCAGCATGTATCGCAAGACACGCGACCGAGGCTTTGGCAAGGAGGTGAAGCGGCGCATCCTGCTGGGAACGTATGTCCTGAGCGCCGGCTACTATGACGCGTACTATCGCAAGGCGCAGCAGGTGCGCACTCTGCTGACGCAGGACTTTCTCCGGGCGTTTGACTCAGTGGACGCGCTGTTGACGCCCACAACGCCCACACCGGCTTTCAAGCTCGGGGAAAAAACTGACGATCCGCTCTCCATGTATCTGGCGGACATTTACACGGTTACAGCTAACCTGGCGGGCATCTGCGGCATTTCGGTCCCGTGTGGCGCTTCCTCTGAAGGGCTTCCGGTGGGGGCGCAGATTCTGGGCAGGCATTTTGACGAAGCTACGATCCTGCGGGTTGCCGCCACCGTGGAGCAGCAGCAAAAAGGAACACGTTGGCTCTAGCTACGGAGAGCCGGCACCGAACACTGGGCGTTCGGCAGGGGTGACCGAATGCAGTATCCCGTCCGGTACTACCGGAAAGCAATGGAATGGCCTATACTCCAGTCTTTCATGTTGATGAGTCCAGACATGAACTGAACGGAGAGGTTGTGGACCATACGGTATTGAACCGCCGTGCATTTCTGGAGCTTGGCGGCAAGTCCGCCTTGGCCGGAGCAGCTGCCAAGTTTACGATTCTGCGTCCGGAGCCCTCTGGCGCGCAGACAGGCTCCTCTTCCAACGACAAAATACGTTTTGCGCTGATAGGTGCGGGGGTCCGTGGCAGCCAGTTGCTGCAGGCTTCTCTGCGCGTTCCCAACGTGGAGTGCGTGGCTGTTTCCGACCTTTGGGACGCGCGTCTGCAGGGAGCGCAGGAGTATGCCGGCAAGGCTCTGTTTACCACCAAGAATTTCCAGGAAGTTCTGCAGCGAAAAGATGTGGATGCTGTGATCGTGGCCGTAACGGACCACCAGCATTGCCGCGTGGTCACAGCGGCCTGCTCTGCCGGCAAGGATGTCTATTGTGAAAAGCCTATGTCGCATACGGTCGAGCAGGGTTTTGAAATGGTAGATGCGGCGCAGAAAAACAAACGTGTCATGCAGGTCGGCAGTCAGCGAGTCAGCTCCATTCTGTACGCCAAGGCCCGGGAGATTTACGCTTCTGGAGCCTTGGGCGAGGTCTTCGCAATCGACGCTTATACTGACCGGGACACTGCCAGCGGGGCATGGGTTTACCCGATTCCGCCGGATGCGAATGAGCAGACGATCGACTGGAACACTTTTTTGATCGGCGCGCCAAAGATTTCGTTTGATGCGGCGAGGTTTTTCCGGTGGCGCGGCTACCGGTCGTATGGAGAGGGATTGCCGGGTGATCTCTACGTGCACCTTCTTTCCGGGATATTCTTTATCGCAAATATCAATGAGGTTCCCACGCGCGCCTACTCGACCGGCGGACTGTTCCGGTGGAAGAATGCCGGGCGCGACCAGCCGGATGTGATCGCGACGCTCTACGACTTTCCGGACGTGAGGGTCAGCGTGCATTGCAACTCGAACAGCAATGCGGGCGAAATGACCTCGTTTTACGGCACCAAGGGCACGCTCCGTATCAACGATTCCAAAATGACTTTCACTCCCTATGTGGCTACTCCTGGTCCGGAGACCTACTCCACAATCGGCTGGCCGGCCAAGCTCCGAAACGACTATCTGGCGCACTGGTATGCCGAGCATCCTCGTCCGGACGTCTCAGCCTACAAAGTTGAGGAGGGCGAAACTTTCGCACCTCCTGAGCATTACGACGAAGTGGTCGACCACGAGGCGCACTTCTTTCACTCCGTCCGGACCAGAAAATCGCCGGTTGAAAATGAGGTATTTGGCAACCACACTGCCATTGCATGCCATATGGCAAACGAATCGTATTTCAAGCAGAATGTTGCGGTGTGGGATGCCGCCGCACGGAAAATCAAAACGTAAAGCACTTTGCCACCCAAAATTTCATTCCAAAAAAAGAGAGGTCGCACGCGAATGCATTCAAGAAGAGAGTTTCTCAAAACCGGTTCTGCCGCCCTGATCTACGGATCCGCGATGCTGCGGGGCAGTACGCTGAACGCAGAACCGCTGGGATTGCCGCTGGGCTTACAGCTTTACTCAGTGCGAGAATTGCTGCCCAAAGACTATGAAGGAACGCTGAAAAAAGTCGCTGCGGCCGGTTACAAGCAGGTAGAGGCTGCCGGCTTCTATGATAAGAGCGCGTCCCAGGTAAAGCAGGCCATGCAGGCTGCGGGACTGCAATGTGTCAGCGCACATTATCCCTTGAAAACGCTCCAGGAGAAATTTGACGAAACGCTTGCCTTCGCAAAGGCGGTGGGGCTTGAGTACGTAGTTTGTTCTTCGCCGGGTTTCCAGCATCCCGCGCCCGCCGCCAGGTTCGAAGATAGCTTTAAAAATTTCAAGCTCGCAGACTGGCGCTGGAATGCCGAGCAGTTCAACAAGGTTGGCGAGAAGTTCCACGCTGCCGGGCTGAAATTCGGATACCACAACCATTTCATGGAGCTGCACAAAACCGAGGGCGTCGTGCCGCTTGATGAACTCATCCGGCTGACAGACCCTTCCAAGGTCACGTTTGAGATGGACTGCGGCTGGGTGATTGTCGGCGGAGGGAATCCCGTGGATTTTCTACACCGCTATCCGACACGCATCTCCATGCTGCACGTCAAGGACTTTACTCAGTTGAACCCGCCCAAGGTTTGCGAACTTGGCAAGGGGGTGGTTCATTACGGGCCGATTTTCCAGGCAGCCGCGAAAACCGGACACATCAAGCACATCTTCGTGGAGCAGGAAGAGTTCGACATGCCGCCGTTCCAGGAGCTTAAGGGCGACGCGGACTATATGCGGAAATTTAAAAGCTGAACTGATAGAAGTATCAGTGCGAGCCTTCCCGGTCCAAGCACTGCGACCGGGGAGGCTTATGCGAACAGAACGCAAACGGGCGAATCCAACGGATATTGTTTTCCAGTCGTTTTCAGCCGTCCTGTATGGGGATCGCATTGCAGCACCACCAGGTTCGCGGAATCCTGATTGGCGATCACGATCCATTGCCCTGCAGGATCCATTGCGAAATGCCGCGGCGTTTTTCCTCCACAGGAAATGTGCTGGATGGGCTTGAGCTTGCCATCGCTTTGGCTGATGGAGAAAACCGCGATGCTGTCATCCCCTCTGTTCGAGGCGTAGAGCGTTCTTCCGTTGGGATGGACCACGACAGTCGCCGCAGTATTGCCCGGTTTGGCATCTTTGGGCAGCGTGGAAATGTTCTGGAAGCGAGTCAGCGTGCCGCGGGCCGCGTCCCAATTCAGGCCAGTTACAGTGCTGCCCATTTCCTGCACGGAATAAGCCCATTTCCCGTTTGGGTGGAAGGTCAGATTGCGCGGTCCCGAGCCAGGAATTGCACTGTAGTACGGCGGATCGTTCGGGGTGATTTTTGCGGTCTTTGGGTCGAAACGGTAGACCATGATGCGATCAAGCCCTAAATCGTTCACGAGCAGGTAACGGTTGTCCGGGGAAACTGTCGTGCAGTGGGTGTGCGCTGCCTCCTGCCGTTCCGGATTGACACTGTGACCTTTGAAAAAAATATTGGACACCGGGCCGCTCAGGGTTTTATCGGGAAGGATCCTGAAGGTGGCGAGGCTTCCGCTATCGTAGTTCGCTACAAACAGTGCCTGGCCGGTATGGTCGGTGGTCGTATTGCAGGGGCCTTCACCGCCGGAAGGAACCACATTCAGGGGAGAAAGTTTGCCTGACGCAGCATTGGCTGAAAAGCCAGAGACGGAACCTTTGCCGCCGTGTTGAATTTCATTCACCGCGTAGAGGCTGCGATGACCCGGAGCAAACGTGAGGAAGCTCGGTTCTGGCGTTGGCGCTGCAAGAACCATATTGGAGAGTTCGCCCGTCTCCCCATTCCACTGATAGGAGTAAATCCCTTTACTGCCCTTGTCCGTATAGGTGCCGACGAAAATGCGTGTGGAGGAAGTATCGCGTGCCCAGCCCCAGCGATTGGCAAGGGGCAAAGCGGCAAGACCGGACAGGAACGAGCGGCGCGTAAAATTCGTCATCGAAGAATGGTAGCACCAGAGACGGGTCGGCCCGTCCAGGCAGGCTTGTATGCGCTGGAATCCTTTGTCGCGCTGCGTGTGATGTTGTGCCGCGCGATGCTAGTCTTTTAAGTTGTCGGCTATTATGCGGCAGCTTGAGGGGCGATGCCGGATATGGCGGAGAAAACGGCTATGAACAAAAAGATTTTGGACGGTTCTATGCCGCAGCCGATGACAGGAGGCAGCCGCTTTCTTCGCGCATGTCTCCGTCAGCCGGTAGACCGCACGCCGGTCTGGTTTTTGCGGCAGGCCGGACGCTACATGCCGGAGTACCAGGCCGTGCGCAAATCCCATTCGCTGCTTGCAATCTGCAAATCTCCCGCGCTTGCAGCGGAGGTAACGATCACCGCGGCGGAAAAACTGGATGTAGACGCTGCCATCATTTTTGCCGATCTTCTCTTACCGTTGGAGCCCATGGGATTGGACTTTGAGTTTCTGGCGGGCGAAGGTCCTGTGGTCCATAAGCCAATCCGCAGCCATGCCGACATCGCCACGCTGCGCACGGACCGGACGGCCGACCTGGGCTATGTGGCGGAAGCAATTCGCCGCGTAACGCGCCATTTTGGCGAGCGTATGGGAATGATTGGATTCTGTGGCGCGCCGTTCACTCTGGCAAGTTACATGATTGAGGGCTGCGGATCGCGCAATTACATCGAGACGAAACGATTGATGTACTCCGACCCGGCAGCATGGCAGGCGCTCATGCAGACGCTGGCGACGGTTCTGTCCGAATTCGCTGCGCAACAGGTGGCGGCAGGCGCGGACGTAATCCAAATCTTCGACAGCTGGGCAGGTGCTCTTTCCGTCACGGATTATCGCCAGTTCGTGCTGCCGATCACTCGTCTCCTGGTGAAGAATGTGCAGGCGCACGGCGTGCCCGTGATCTACTTCGGAGTTGATACCGCTACTCTGCTGCCGACAATGCGTGAAACGGGCGCGGACGTCATCGGACTGGACTGGAGAATTCCGCTTGATGAGGGGAGGCGCGCAGTGGGTGGAGCATGCGCCGTGCAGGGAAATCTTGATCCAATTGCGTTGTTCGCGCCGGAGGCATTGTTGCGCGTCAGGGTGGAAGAGATTCTGCGCCAGGCTGGAGGCATGCCGGGACATATCTTCAACGTGGGACACGGCATTGTTCCCGCAACGCCCGTGGAGAATGTGCAGCGCGTTGTCCGGTGGGTGAGGGAAACGAGTGCGGAGATGCAGATGCAGGCGGACTCGGCGCAGGCGGGCAGACGAGTATGAGCGCGGCCGGAGAAAGAAAATTTGCCGTATTGCTCCTGGCGCACGGGACGCCCGAGAAAATCGAGGAAATCCCCGAGTATCTGAAAAATGTAGTCAGCGGACGCCCCATGCCTCAGCATGTGGTGGAAGAAATCCAGCACAGATACGCGCAGATCGGAAAAAGCCCGCTGACGGAATGGACACTTCGGCAGGCGGAGTTGCTGCAATCCAAGCTCCGACTGCCGGTCTATGTCGGGATGCGCAACTGGAAGCCGTATATTGCCGAAACTGTGCGCACTATGAGGTCTGAAGGGATTACGGATGCCGTGGCGATCTGCCTGGCACCACAGAACTCACGAACCAGCGTCGGACTGTATCGCCGCGCGGCGTATGCGGAAGCCGAATCCGCGCTGCGCTTTCATTTTATTGACGGGTGGGCCGAACATCCGCTTCTGGCGGACGCCTTCGCAGAGCGGCTCGGAGTCACGTGGCGTAAAGCGTGCGAATCTGTCGGGGAGAAGCTTCCGGTGGTCTTTACTGCACACAGCGTTCCCTGCCGGACGGTCCAGGCACAGCCCGCCTCAGCGCCGCAAGCCTCAGATGCAGAGGCCGTCGCCGGGACGAGTTCGCCCAGGTCTTATGCAAGGCCCACGGCGCCGGAGCGATCCTACGCTCTCGGCGCTGGCTCCGCTGCTGGCCCTGACCCCTACGCGATTCAGGCCAAACAGACGGCTGCGCTTGTAGCGGCCCGGCTCGCGACTGCCGGGCTAACACAACGAGACTGGTACTTTGCTTTCCAGAGCCAGGGAATGTCCGGAGGACCCTGGATCGGCCCAACCGTGGAAGACACGCTGCGCTCGCTGCGGCAGGAAGGCCACCGTGGCGTGGTACTGCAGCCGATAGGTTTTCTCTGCGATCACGTGGAGATTCTGTACGACATCGACATTGCTTTCCAGCAGAATGCCCGTACGCTTGGTCTGCAGCTCTTCCGGCCGGAGTCGCTTAATGGTTCCTTGTTGCTGATCGAAGCGTTGTGCGATCTGGCCTTATGCGGCCTCGCTGAACTGCAAGCCTCAGCCTTGATCCCAGCTTCCACGCCAGCATGAAGCGTATCGCTGTCATTGGCGGAGGAATCGCCGGGGTGTCGGCAGCCTATGAACTGGCGCTGCAGCAGCGGGCAGGAGCGCCCATTGAGTTCACCCTGTTTGAAGCGACAGACCGTCTCGGCGGCACAGTGGAAACCGAGCGCAGGGATGGCTTTGTTCTGGAATGCGGACCCGACAGCTGGGTGACAGAAAAACCGTGGGCGCGGGAACTCGCCGCCGAACTGGGCCTGGAAGATCAGATCGTCACATCTCAGGACGAGCACCGGCGGACCTACCTCGCGGAAGGTCGAACGCTGCAGCCGATGCCGGATGGCATGCGGATGATGGTGCCAGTTCAATGGGCCGGTGTGTTGAATTCGCCGCTGTTTAGTTGGCAGGCCAAGCTGGCGTATCTGCGCGAGCCCAAGCTTGCCGAAGAATTGAAGGCCAGCGCCGTAGCAAGGGATGGCAGTCCGCGGGATGAGTCCGTTCGCGATTTTGTCTTCCGCCATTTTGGTGCGGAAGTCACCGACACAATCGCAGCGCCGCTGCTGGCCGGAGTTTTTGGTGGAGATATCGCCACCTTGAGCGCACGCGCTGTGCTGCCGCCCTATGTTGCGCTGGAGCGCCAGCATGGAAGCCTGATTCTGGGACTGCAAAGACGCATGCAGGACGAGGCAGAACAGGGAAAAATGCCGGCTCCCGTATTCAGCACGCTGCGCAACGGGCTCGGCAGCTTAATTGAAGGCATGGAGGCTCGAATTCCAGACAGCAGCCTGCGCAAGAGAGCTGCAGTGAAATTTGTGGCGCGCGTGGGTGACCGCTGGCAGCTACTTGCAGAGCCGTCCCCCGCGGCCAAGCAACAGACGGAGAGTTTTGATGCACTCCTGCTGGCCACTCCCGCCCGGGCAACCGCACTCTTGCTCGCCCCGCTCCATCCGGGGATGGCTGAGTTGTTGCCCCAGCATAGTTCTTCGGCCATTGTGGCGGCGTTCGCATTTTCCCCGGAACAGTCCGCAGAGATGCGCGTTCCGCGCGGCTTCGGCTTCCTGGTTCCGCAACGGACTACTTCTTCGCAGCCGGTAATGACTAGCAGTCTGGATGCCGCGGCCCAGCGCGCATTGCTGGCTTGTACGTTCGTCGATCAGAAATTTCCCCATCGTGCCCCTCCCGGTGCGGCGTTGCTAAGGGTATTTTTTGGTGGGTCCGCCGCGCCCGGGCTGTTCCAGGAAGACGATGGAACATTGCTCAGCCTGGCACACAGTGCGCTCGGAAAAATGATGGGCAAGCTACCCGAACCTAAGCTTTCGCTGGTTCGCCGCTGGCCAGATTCCCTGCCCCAGTATGAGGTTGGCCACCTTGACCGCATTGCGGAACTGGAAGCGCGTGCCGCCACCCTGCCAGGTCTTCGACTAAT
This sequence comes from Acidobacteriaceae bacterium, assembly GCA_035713565.1. Lineage (GTDB taxonomy): Bacteria > Acidobacteriota > Terriglobia > Terriglobales > Acidobacteriaceae > JAKAAZ01. The sequence continues at coordinate 19,706 of DASSZI010000026.1, forward strand.
AGGCAATGCGTACCACGGGGTCGGACTGCCTGATCTGATCCGCGCTGGACGATCCGCTGCCCGCGCAACGATTCAGTCGTAGCGTAACGCTTCCACCGCATCCATCTGCGCCGCGCGAGTAGCTGGCAGCGTGCCGAAAAGGATGCCCACCAGCATGGCCGTTCCCAGGGAAATGACGACGGACCACGGCGAAATCGGGATCAGATCGGCGGGCAGGAAAAATCTGGCGGAAAGCGGAATCGCGAGCCCCAGCAGAGTGCCGAGAATGCCTCCGCTCAAAGAGATCAGCACAGCCTCGGCGAGAAACTGCAACTGAATTTCACGGTAAGTTGCGCCCACTGCCTTACGGATGCCGATCTCGCGGATACGGGAGCGCACTGTCGCCAGCATGATGTTCATAATGCCTACTCCGCTGACAGCCAGCGTGACGGCGGAAACCAGCAGAAGCACGACTGTCAGAATGTTTGCGATTCGCTCCACGGTGGTCAGCAGGGCGGCATTCTCGTTCACGTCATAGACAGAGTTTGCGCGGTGACGCGACTGAATCACGCTGGCGATTTCATTCCGGGCGCGGGGAACATCGTTAAAGTCGCGTGCAGAAAAGAAAATTTGTTTCACTGCGTCGGTGCCGGTAAAGTAACGCGCGACAGGATAAGGAATCAAGATAGTTTGATTCGCAATCTCCATTTGCCCGTACGTGTCTACACGTTCTTTAAAGATTCCGATGATGGTGAACGGAATACCTTTGATGGAGAATGTTTTGTTGATCGCGGTGTTCGTATCCCCGAACAGGTTCTCAGCAAACGGGACGGTGACTACCGCGACCTTGGAGTGGCTGATCGCGTCCTGCTCGTCAAAAAAGCGGCCCGCGAGCACCACAAGATTACGCACCCTTCTGTACTGTGGAGAAACGCCGAGCACCAGAACGTCCTTCACCTTGCCATCACCGAAGCTGATGCGATCATGCATCTCGAGCATGGGAGAGGATGCCACAATGCCTGGCACCTGTTCATCCACGGCCGTCAGGTCGTCTTTCTTCAGGAAATCCGGACTTTCATCGCCGCCGCCCTGATAATCGGCGGTGATCATATTGGAGCCAATCCCCTGGATGTAGTTGACGGCGTATTGCTTACCCGTCAGCCCGATGGTCACCACCAGAATGACGGAGGCTGAACCCATCACCATTCCGAGCGCCGTAAGAGCAAAGCGGACTTTATTGGTGCGGAAGCTGTCGAAGGCGAGGTGAAGGATCTCGCTGAGCACCATGGTTTGCTTGGCGCTGGCAAGGGTGCGGGCAAAGGACGGATTGTGGATGCGCGCGGACACTGTTCACCCGGGATCTGCCGACCCGCCTCGCACCGCGATTTCTCACGCCGTGCGGGAGAGCCCTAGGTTCAGCATACCGCCAGATCATGGGCATTTGCCTCCCCGGCACACCCGGCCGCGCATAGCTGAGCCGCGAAGCTGGTTCGACCGTCGTACACTGGATCGAGAACGTACGCCGCGACCGCGGAGGGATGTGTGAGCGGTTGAAACAGGCGGTCTTGAAAACCGCTTTGCCCGCAAGGGTAACGGGGGTTCGAATCCCTCTCCCTCCGCCAAATTTGATTCCAGGCAAGTCCTGCAAAGTCCATTTCCCATACAGAAACCCAGCAAATACAACCGTTCCGTGGCCCATACCCGCATATCAGTCTCACTGAGGCCCGCTCCCGCCGGGATGCGATGCAGAAGCAGCGTGCGCTTGGCATCGATCCATCCGAGTCCCGTAGGGCGGAGCGGTTGGCGAAAGAGGCCGCTGCTGCCAATACCTTTGAAGCAGTCGCGCGGGAATGGTACGGAAAGCAAGTCCACACATGGTCTGCTTCACACACACGCGATGTCCAGCGCCGTCTGGAGTCCAACATCTTCCCCGTTCTGGGCAAGCGTCCCACCGGCGAAATCGAAGCGCCGGAATTGTTGAAATCCATTCGCAGGATAGAGTCTCGCGGCTCCTACGACTTGGCGCATCGCGTTCTACAGGTCTGCGGGCAAATCTTTCGCTTTGGGGTTGCGACGGGCCGATGCAGCCGCGACCTTTCCTCCGACTTGCGCGGGGCCCTCACGCCACACGTGAAGCAAAATCAGCCTGCCGTACCCGTTTCGGAGCTGCCCGCGCTGGTGCGGGCCATCAGCGCTTATGACCGCCTGGGAAGCTCGCAGGTGCGAATCAGCCTGCAATTGCTCTTGCTCACCGCCGCGCGTACCGGCGAACTGATTGGAGCGGAGTGGAGCGAGTTTGACTTCGACAATGCCGCGTGGACAATTCCAGCGGAGCGGATGAAGATGCGCCGCGAGCATATTGTCCCCCTGTCTCGGCAGGCCATTGCCAAGCTGACGGAATTGCGGGCCATCACCGGCCATAGCCGGTTCATTCTCCCCGGACGCGACGCCGCCAAGACGCAATCGAACGGCGCGATTCTGATGGCCCTGCGGCGCATGGGTTACGGTGGGATGCAGACGGGTCACGGTTTCCGCAGTCTCTTTTCCACCATTGCAAACGAGAGCGGACTCTTTCAGCCCAATGTGATCGAAGCGGCTCTCGCCCATCTCGATAAGAACGCAGTTCGCGCCGCTTACAACCGCTCCGCGTATCTTGCCGAACGAAAGAAGCTGATGGCGTGGTGGGCTGACCGGTTGGATGCCAGCGCAAACGGCGGCAATATCATCCACGCCAAATTCGGAACGGCATAGCAAACACGCATATCGCAGCAACACGGGCCGCTCGACTCATGGGTGGCCTTGCTGTTTGCGGACAGCAGAAATCCGCCCGTGAATCAGGCCCGAATCGACCGCAGATCACCCGCCAATTGGCCGCCGATTGGCTTATCGGGCGAACCCTCGCGAGTGGCCTTCAAGAGGCGGTATTGTCTTGTCTAGGCCGATGCCACGTTGCTCAGATTCGCGTGGCTTGCGCCGGGAGGACTTGGGTTATGACTGAAATTCTGCTGAGGTTGCCGGAAGTAAAGCGCCGCGTGGGGTATTCCAAATCGCGGTTGTATCAACTCGTCAAAGACGGCATATTTCCCGCGCCAATTTCGCTGGGCGCACGCGCCGTCGCATGGCCGGAGTCGGAAATCTCGGCTTGGATCGCAGACCGCATTCGCGCATCCCGCAACACAGAGAACTCGGCGGCGGCTCAGGTGGTAGCTCGCTAATGGCCGCGCCACCTTCAACGCTAAAGGGTCGCCCGTTTCAGCCACGAGACGCGCAACAGGAACCGGAAATCGGCTTCGCCGAGTATCCGCGCATTGAACACGGCATGTACAACGGGCAATGCAGACGCGCCCGCATCTACAAAGACCCGCAATTCCAGCGCTGGTGCGTTCTGCTCGAATGGGATGTGTACGACATGCATTTCAACCGGATTGCTCGATTGCCGCAATGGTTCAATCTTGGAAATGGAGTGAAACCGCACGCTGGCAGACGAAGCTTGTATTTCCTGAATTGGTGCCGGGCCAACGGTTCGCCACCCAGCCGCCGCGACCGTCTCAGCCCAAGAGTATTCACCAATCGAATGGCGCGTATCAACATCGACGACACGAAGGCCGAATTTCCATACAGCGTTGTAAAGGAAATTCTCGGATATGATACGGGGAATCTTTCTGCCAAGCAGCAACTCCAAACCGCTGTAGCGTCGGCAGATGAGCCAGCCTTACCTTGATGTGTGACTAGATGACTGAGTGACTCGAAAGCACAAAGCGAGTTCTCTTACCGAAAACGGGATCGGCCCTAGCCGGGGTCGAGGTGTAACACACTCCATCTATACACCAAGGGGCGGGCCGGATAAATGGCCCGCTCAAAGGCTCTTGCTCCGCTCGGCTGCGTTGTACCTCGCCTCAGTGGTTGTCCAGGCACCCAAAATAAAGCCCCTTTGTTGGAGAGATCAACGGTAGTGCTGTCGTGCATCGGGGTTTCTGTGGTTCCGCGTTAAACAGTGGCGGAGCGGGCGGCGTTGCTTGGAAACTCGGCGAACTCGCGTTGATCTTGTCCTGTGCCTGTTGCTGGAGATACGTCGGCTGCTGGTGGAACGACTTTACGACGGGCGGAGCCAAAGACATGTCGACGGACGGCTGCACATAGGTCATGCCATAGATGTAATGGCCGCTTCCATCGGTGCTTGTGGTGTTATAGCTTCCAGGGGCCAAGCCGGGAGTCACGAACGTCGTGGTGTAATCGCTGGCTGGCCGCGCTGGCTGATTGGAGGGACTGTTCGCCCAGGTATTTGCCGCCGTTGGGTTCTGGTAATTTTGCCCCGCTTGCGCCAGCCCAGCCATTGCGCCAGCCAGCATTCGTTTCCAGCGGCTCGCGGGATGCGGCGTCGGCGCAGCCGCGATGGTTGGAATGTTTGCGGGTGTCTCTTGTGCAGCCTGTAACTGCGCCCACGCCTCTCGATTGTCTTTCTTAAAAGCTTCCACAGCCGTGTTCGCGCGCCTCGTCAGATCATCGGGGTTCACGCCAAGGGTACACGCCTCCTCGTCTATGGTCTGGCCGAATATGAAATTAGCGCGGCGGTTCTCCATCGCCGAACCCGGCTCGACAGGGTTGCCGTCGGGCTGAGACATGCCTGCGGCTGACATGGCATCCAAGCCAACGAGACCCTAACACACTTCGCGGGCATTTTCCGCCTTCTTTGCGGCCTGCTCTGGCGATGCGCCATGATTCATAACGGCATCTCTATATGTGGAACGATAAAGTCGCAGTCCCGTTTCTCTTAGCGACGCAGAACAGGTTCCGTTCGTCTCACATGCAAGCGCTTGGGGAGCCGGAACTTCCAACTCATATCCTGCTGGAAGCGGCGGCAATGCCGTTGGTTTGGTGGCCACCGTTACCGTGGATATATCGGTTTGGGGGTTGCTGCTGTCCGGCGTAGTTTGCTGGCAGGACGCGAAGCAAACGGGCATCAGGGCAGACACAAAAAGAACAGCAAGGGGGCGCATGGGATTTCTCCGAAATTGCCTCAAACTATACCAGCAGACGATTGGAAAAGCTCTTAAAACCCGTCGAGGGAGCGACCGAATGTAACCATCTCCGCACGCCCCAATGTATTCCGAACCGCGTCCGATTGCAGCTCGAATGCACTGCGATATCGGCGCGAGGGAGGCTCGATTCGCCTTCGATGCGGCAGGGATAACGCTGCGAAACGTCGTCGAAGAGATGAAATCGCACAAAGCGAGAGAGTTCTTGAAGCTCTTGTGAGCACTGCGGCTTACGGTAACACCCGCCCCCCGAGACTCCCCTACCCCGGCCCGATTGCACCAGAAAAGGCGCAACCCTGCGTAAGCTACGGCAAGGACATACCTACACGCGCCACAAAGAGCGCACGCGGGGAATACAGGTCTGCTCGTGCTGATCCTTTCGGCTTGCAATCCGCGCCTACCATCGGCTTTCCATGCGGAGGGTAACCCTCCAGCGCAAGAGCAGGGAGTCTCTTGCCGTGCAGCCGCGAATATGGATGGATGATAGGGCAGCGCCGTTACATTGGTGGTAGAAATCTGTGGTAGGCAATAGGTATCAGATCGTGAAGATGTTGATTTTAAGCCAATAATAAGCTGAGTTCGAGTGACTCTCCCGCCATTTCGTCAGCAGCCAGGACTTCCGCTCAGCTGATCCGAGGATTCCCTAAAAACCAGATAGCCGGCACGTCAGGCCAGAGCAGCGAGCCAGAGAATTTGTAAGATCACAGCCCCATTGACACGCAGATCGCCGCAACATCACCGATCGTCTCTCCCAGCGCTGCAGGTACAACCTCGCAGATTCTGCTGGCAGGCAGGAGTGCTTCATGGGCCATGGCTTCGCGTGCTGGGGCTAGAAGCGACTCGCCTAAGCGCATGGCCAGGCCTCCGATAACAATTCGTTCTGGATTCAGAATATCTACGAGAATTGCCAAAGCTTCGCCCAGTCGAAGTCCCGTGCTATGGATAATTCGCTGAGCCAGCTTGTCCCCATGCTGTGCGGCAACTGCAATATCCTTAGCAGTGAGACTGCCCGTAGAATTGAGAATCGCAGCCAGTCGGCTTTCTTCTCCATTTCTCAGGGCACTGGTTACCTCCTGATATGCGAACTGGGCCATTCCTCCCCCGCTGGCCCAACCCTCCACCGAACCGGCCTTGTTGTATCCAACCGGCCCGGTCTGTGTGAGCCGGACATGCCCTATCTCCCCGGCTTGATCGGACGCACCACGGTACAGGCGCCCATCGGCAATGATCCCCGCACCCATGCCGGTTCCCATTGTCAGAAATATCATGTGCTGCGTTCCTTGCCCCGCACCAAATCGATATTCCGCAACAGCTCCGGCATTGGCGTCATTTTCCAGTCTGCAGTCAACATTGAACTCACGCTGCAGGATTGAAACTATGGGGATGTCAACCCAAGTAGACAAATTAGGGGGCGATTGGATAACTCCGGATGTTCGATCCAGCGGACTCCCGCAACTTATCCCGATGGCTTGAAGCGGAATGCCCTGGGTATCTGGTGCATTCAAAAGCTCGCGAGTAGTTTTGATAATCCGATCAAGAGCTCTCGAGGGACCTTGATCTGGCAGCGTGGCAAATTCAACTCGCGCAGCAATCGCCGGCGGATCAAATGAAAGGACAACGGCAGTTTTCGTACCACCGATGTCTACACCGATCCAAACTGCGCCCGGACCCCCTTGATGGAAGCGTTCCATGTCCATGCGTCGTTCCCAACCTCCACAGCGCAATTCACCAACACAGTCAAAGTTTGTTTGTTTCGAGTGTGGACACAACACTTACACCTGGTCTTATATCCCAGATACTGCTATCAAGAACTTTCCAGTAAATTTAGGCCGCCGGAATGATGGCTCTACAGTTCTTCGTCGTTTTGTTTGTATACCCGGAGACCCGGGGAATTCGCCTTGAAGCAATGGAAGCAGAGCTCCATGTCTGAAACTGAAGCACCTACGTACGTGCTCGTTTGATTTCCCATCCCGCAACATCGAGAATCGAGCACAGGATTCCCTGATGATCGAAATATCATAGTTCCGTACCACACGCCCAAAAGGGTCGAACTGAAAGGCGAAGCATGGCCACACGCATCCGTTCCCATGCCAAAATTAATCTGGGTCTCGCGATAGGGCCGCCGCGGGAGGATGGCTATCATGGCCTGGCAACGATCTATCAGACGCTGGCGATCCATGACTTTGTGGAGGTCGCGGCTACGCCGCTGAAGACCGGTTCCGCCAGCCAGATTACGATCCGCTGCAATGACAAACGCGTGCCGTGCGATGGACGTAACACCTGCTGGAAGATGATCGAGCGGGCACTGAAGCGCATGAATCTGGCGGCACAGGTGAGCCTCTCGATCGAAAAGCGGCTGCCGGTGCAGGGTGGATTGGGAGCAGGCTCGGCCAACGCTGCGGCGGCGCTGATCGGGCTGGAAAAGGAGCTGGATGCAGTGCTGCCCGATGCCGAGCGGCTGGGCGTCGCTGGGGAAGTTGGGTCCGACGTTCCTCTGTTTCTGGTCGGCGGCACAGTGCTGGGGCTGGGCCGTGGCGAGCGTGTATCTGCCCTGCGGGATCTGCCGGAGACGCCCTGCGTGGTGGCGGTTCCGGCCGTTGGAGTTTCGACGCCGCAGGCCTTTCGCGACTGGGACAGGTTTTTTGGCTCCGCCCCGGAAACCAATCCAGCCAGCGCAGAAGGATTGACCGTACCTCACGGTTCCGTTAGGCTAGAGCAGTTAGGTTCTACATGGGCGTCGGTTCTGACCGGTTCCCAGCAATCACGTACGAATACCACCGGTGTCTTTCCATCTCTACTCAAGAAAGACCGGGCCGAGAATCTTCTTCTCGAGCTTGTCCGCGCCGGGATCGTGAACGACTTTGAACAAGTTGTATTCACACAGTATCCCTCTCTGCGCGGCATCCTCGAAACTTTAAAGAATGATTCTGACGGAAAGCCAGCAGCGATGCATGCGGCGCTTTCCGGTTCCGGCTCGGCGCTTTTTGGATTGTATGGAACGATGGAAGAGGCTGGCAAAGCGGTCAAACGGCTTTCAGGGCAGGGAATCAGGGCATTTACAACGACGACGGTTGGCCGTCAGCAGTACTGGCAAGGCATGCAGAACCCGGATTAGCTGGAGAAATCTGAGCACGATGTTTCTCGCGGGAAAGATTTTGAGAGTTTTTGGGCGATCGACTAACGGTAGGTCAAGTGCCTTTGGAGCACTCGGTCTAGGTTCGAATCCTAGTCGCCCAGCCAGTTTAGGCAGGAACGTTTTTTGTGTTTCTATTGCGTCGCAGAACCGGAACATCTGCGGCAAACCGTTCTTCGGATCGACAGCTTACTAACGAACTGCTGCAATCCGGAGTGTTGTAGTTCGGAACACCAACGCCAACCAGCTTGGAGGTCCCAGACTTATGAAAGGTGACGCATCTGCCGGTTCAGCCGCGCTGGCCGTGGAAACTGTGGCCGCTTTGGCGACTGACGACGGAACTGCCGCGGCAAGCGGCGCACATGCCAGGCCGGCACCAGGACGAAAACGTGGCAAGTCCTACAGCGAGGACAAGCGGTTCAAGATTTTTAGCGGTACGTCCAACCGGCCACTTGCGGAAGAGATTTGCAAATTTGTTGGTGTGCCGCTGGGAGAGGTTCGGTTGCAGCGGTTTTCCGACGGAGAAGTGTACTTTCAGCTTTTGGAAAACGTTCGCGGAGCGGATGTTTTCGTAGTGCAGCCGACCTGCTATCCGGTGGATCAGCATCTGCTGGAACTGCTCATCATGATTGACGCGCTCAAGCGGGCATCCGCCGGGCGCATCACCGTGGTGATTCCGTATTACGGATATGCGCGGCAGGACAGAAAGGACCGTCCGCGGGTGGCGATCTCCAGCAA
>DASSZI010000027.1:0-9173 GCA_035713565.1 Acidobacteriaceae bacterium
GCCGCCAGAGGGATGTCGCTCAGGCATTCCGGACAGGGTTTGGTAACCGGTGGCGCGACCGGTGCCGGTTTATGGAACCTTGCCAGCAGTTTGCTCACCGGCAAGACCACGCCAAAATATATGGCGAACGCAATAATCAAAAATGAGATGACAGCATTGAGAAACAAGCCATACTGCACCACGCCGCCATGCACATGCAACTTGAGATAAGAAAAGTCCGGTTTTTTGAAAATCGCCGAGATCAGCGGATTGATGATGTCGCTGACCAGCGCAGTGACAATGCCAGTGAATGCGCCACCGATGACGACCGCGACGGCAAGGTCCACCACATTGCCGCGAAGTATGAAATCTCGAAATCCCCTCAGCATGTTGCCCCTCCTTTATGGAAGTGGTTCGTTTCTCCGCCCGGTACGGCATCAAGCAGTATTTTCCGGTGTTTGCCAGCATCCTATCACCGCCGCAGCAAAAAAACCGAAACCATGGCGGATGCGAAGCAAACACTTTTGGCTGGCGTCAACAGCTTGCGATATCCTCCAGAGTTCCATAGAAGGGAAATGCTGAATCTGGCGGGATGGCATGGATGAATAAAGTCTGGGCGAGTGCGGACGAGGCGGTATGCGACATCTCAGACGGCGCCACGTTAATGTTTGGCGGCTTCGGGCTGTGCGGCATTCCGGAAAATCTGATTGACGCACTGGTGCGCCGGGGCGTCAAAGACCTGCATACCATCAGCAACAACATGGGTGTGGACGGCTTTGGAATGGGCCGTATGCTGGAGGCGGACATGATCGTCTCGCACATCGGCAGCTACGTAGGTGAAAACAAGCTGCTGGAAGAACGCGTGCTGGCTGGCACTCTTGAACTTACACTGGTGCCGCAAGGTACCTTGGCGGAGCGCATTCGAGCGGGTGGCGCTGGCATTCCCGCCTTTTATACTCCCGCAGGCGTCGGCACCCTGGTCGCGGAGGGCAAGGAGACGCGCGAATTTGAAGGTAAAGCGTATCTGCTGGAACGCGGGCTTCGCGCAGACTATGCGCTGATCAAGGCTTGGAAGGGTGATCGTATGGGAAACCTGATCTACCGCAAGACCGCAAGAAACTTCAACCCGATGATGGCGACCGCCGCACGCATTACCATCGCGGAAGTGGAGGAACTCGTGGAACCCGGCCAGATTGAGCCGGATCAGGTAGTAACGCCGGGTATTTATGTCCGACGCCTTGTCGTAGGGAAGCACGAAAAGCGCATTGAGCGCAGAACAGTCCGTACCCGCTAGCAGAGCAACGGAACAGGGTGCCTCAGCGAAGCGCAGAGGCTACGGGATAAATCGCCAGAAAGACAATCATGGTCACTGCCATCGCATCCATGTAAAGACTGATCATCACGGCACCATGATAAAAGCTCCATCGCATTCGCAGGCACCGGAACGTCTCTACCATACCTGCGAGCGCAATCAGTACAGGAAAGATCATCGCGAGCGTCGGCCGGTTGTCGGGAAAATTCGACAATCCGAACGCCGCTCCCAGGCTGCCGAGCACCAGCACATTGCCACGCAACAGAGAGGGAGATCGCAAATGGAAAAAGGAACGCATCGACCGGGAAGATTGCTTAATTCCACTCTATCGGATTCAGGGGCTGCTAAGCCCGCCTCTGCGCGGGTGAGTGCGGATTTGCGCGGAACCGCGGACGATGATAAGCGAGCACGGGTCACCACGCGAATCGCCCGGCGCGTGGCCCAGGAATTGCGCGATGGATATTACGTCAACCTGGGTATAGGGATGCCGACGCTGGTCGCCAACCACGTTCCCCCGGGAATGGAAGTCGTGCTGCAGTCGGAGAACGGTATGCTCGGTGTGGGCCCGTATCCTTTGGTCGGCGAAGAAGACCCGGACCTGATCAATGCAGGCAAGGAAACGGTTAGCGAACTGCCTGGCACGGCGTATTTTTCAAGCGCGGACTCCTTCGCGATGATCCGCGGCGGCCACGTGGATCTGAGCGTGCTCGGCGCGATGGAGGTCGATGAGCAGGGGAATCTCGCCAACTGGATGATTCCCGGCAAGATGGTGAAAGGCATGGGCGGCGCCATGGATCTGGTAGCCAGCGCACGCCGGGTGATCGTCGCGATGGAACACACCACCAAAGAAGGACGGCCAAAAATTCTAAAGCGCTGCACTCTTCCGATCACGGGCCTCGCTGTCGTGGACACCATCGTTACCGAGATGGCCTACATACGCGTGACGCCGCAGGGCCTGGTGCTGGAAGAAATTGCGCCGGGAGTTACGGTCGAGGAAGTACAGAACGCCACGCAACCTGCTTTGATTCTCAGCGGCACTCCAAAGACGATGAACGTCAACTGAGCGGCCCGGCTGCAATGCGCATTCGTTCAATCGGATAGTCGGCTCGTGCTTGCCTCTTGCAGACCGCTCTTTTCCGGTTTTGACTACGCCAACGACATCAACTGCGGCACTGTCTGGTCCACGACGGCCTGGAGCGACTGCTCGTAAGGTGCCCGCAGCACACCACGTTCCGTAATAATTGCTGTCACGTATTTGGCCGGAGTGACATCGAAAGCCGGATTGCATATTTCCGCGGCGTCGGGAGTGATCTGCTTGCCGTTGAAATGGGTGAGCTCTCGCGATGCCCGTTCCTCGATTGGAATGAAATCGCCGCTAGGGGTTGTCATGTCAATCGTGGACCACGGGGCGGCTACGTAGAACGGGATGCCGTGCTCCTTGGCAATGATCGCCACGCCATAGGTGCCGATCTTGTTGGCGACATCACCGTTCGCCGCAATACGGTCCGCGCCAACAATGACGGCCTGAATTTTGCCCGCGCGCATCTGGCTGGCCACCATGTTGTCGCAGAGCACGGTCGTCGGAATGTTGTCGTGCAGCAGTTCCCATGCGGTCAGCCGTGCGCCTTGCAGAAAGGGTCGCGTCTCATCCGCGTAGACGTGAATGGAATGACCGCGATCGACAGCTGCGCGAATCACGCCCAGCGCCGTTCCGTAGCCGCAGGTTGCCAGGGCACCCGCGTTGCAATGTGTCAGCACACCGCCAGCTTGCGGTAGCAGGCTTGCTCCCATGGCACCCATGGTGCGGCAGGCCGCAATGTCTTCGTCATACATCCGGCGTGCTTCCGCAACAGCTGCCTGCTGGATCTGCGGCACCGTCGTGCAGGACTCTTTGGACATTTCCAGCACAAGCTGGCGAATGCGATCGATTCCCCAGAAAAGATTGACCGCCGTGGGCCTGGTTGCAGCCAAAGTGTCGCAGATGATTCTCAGGTCGTCGTCCAGTTGAGCTTTGTCCGTGGCCTCGCTGCGCAGCAGTCCGAGCGCCACGCCCATGGCGGCACTTACTCCGATGGCAGGAGCGCCGCGCACAATCATCGTACGGATGACATCGGCTACACCGCGATAATCTTCGGCCAGAACATAGGTTTCTTCAAGAGGCAGCTTCGTCTGGTCCAGAAAGCGAACCCCGGCATCGGTCCATTCAAGTGTAGGGATCATTCTGAATCCAGTTTATTGCAATTCAGGCCAGCTCGGTGGAAAGTCGATTTCCGGCGACTGACAGGAACTCCTGGCACCGATTCGGACCGCGCAGTGTGAACGTGCGAGCACCTTTTAGATAACTACAGATTCGGCCGCACCGTTACCTGTTTTCAGTACTATGCTGCGCATTTTTTAATTGCTAAAATCCGACCACGGCCGCTGCTGTGCCAACCGCCCCTCACGGTTGATGGGCAGCGAGATTCCCACAAATTAGTCGAACTTGCAGCTGAATTGTCTCACTGGACAGTCATGCAGCCTTGCGATCTTGATGATGTTCTGATTACCGGAACTTTGGCACGACGCTTCTGCCGTCCTCGCCCTCAAGATGAAAATCTCGCTCTGCAGCGACTTATGCAATGTTTTGCACACCGGCCCGAACATCTTGTGCAGGAACTCGTCGATCTCTGCAGGGAACTGTGTCGCGCGGATTCGGTCGGCATCACCATGGTCGAAAATCTGCCGGATGGAAAAAAGCTCTATCGCTGGACGGCGACTTCCGGCCCGGTGGATTATTTGCGCGGCCACGCGATTGAATGGGACAGGAATCCGTGCGCACTGGTTATCAGCCGTGGTGCGCCCCAGTTGTTTCACCGCCCCAGCAGGTTCTATCGCGGCCTGTACGGCTTACCGGCGATCATCCTGGAAGCGCTGGTGGTTCCATGGGAAGAAGACGGCAAAATCACTGGAGCCATCTGGCTGATGGCGCACAGACAAGGTCCAAAATTCACCCAGGAAGACGTGCGCCTTACGCGTAGTCTGATGACCTTCAGCTCGCTCGCGATGAACATGGAGAGGAAGGAAAAAATTAAGCGGGAGCTTGAGAGCTATCGCTCGGCAGCGGCGGTCGCCAACCAACTGGCGCATGAATTGAACAATCCGCTGCAGGCGCTCACCAACACCTTGATGCTGCTGGACAATGAGCGAAACGCCAAAGTAATTCGCGTGGCACGGCAGCAACTGGATCGCATTATTTCGCTGGTGAAGACAATTCTGGATCTGCAGACGCGTAACGCGACGTGAACACGAGCAATTTCCCTCAGGTCGGATGACCTACCGCAATTCGAGCCTATCGCCCGGTGAAAAAAACCTGCGTCCATCCGTCTGGATGCGGACGTGCTGACTTGGCTGAAGGCCGGGTGCCCCATCCTTCGCGGTTCTGCGAAGGGTGGGATGCACTTTCAAATTTGCACATCCAATTTAGCCATCTGCCGACGACATACCGTCCACTCCGACTCGATTTCCACTGTTCCCCTTTCCCCGGTTGCATAATGGCGGAAGCTGCTCCAGGCCCAATCCTCCGGGCGGGAAACAAGTCCTCGCGCGACTGGGTTGCGATGCATGTAGCGCAACTTCTCCATTGACTTCTTGCCGCTCCAAACGTTGAAGTCGTAATAGCGGCTTTGCCAGAACTGCCTGGCTTCCGCCCTATTTATCCTGCGCGAAGTTCTTTGCTTGAGGACCTGCAGCGCCAGGGACAATGGATCGGACCGGGGTTCATCCACCAGAAGATGGACGTGTTCCGGCATGACGACATATCCGAGCACCAGGAATGCGTATTTCTCGCGAGTCTCCTCAAAGATCGTTTCGAAGGTGCTGCGCGATTCCGGGCTGCCCAGGAACGGTTCCCGCCGATAACAACTGAACGTGATGAAGTGGAAATCTTCGGCTTCCTGGTAGCGTTTGAGGCCGGTCGGCATGAGAGAAATCGTAACTCAGGAGGCACACTGCGGGTTTGATTTATGGAGCGGGGTTCGATCCCACCCTTCGCAAAGGCGCGAAGGATGGGGCACCCAGACTCTCTGAATCCGTCACTTTTCTTCCCTCGTCCTCCGGCGCTACCATAGGATCAGACGGCAGCGTGCTGCCGGGACGCTATGCTCTTCATTCCCAAGATCATCTTTCTTAAACGGTGGCATCGCGGCAAGCCGGATCGCGGCTAAGGACGGCTTGCACTCCTCGGTCGCCACTGACCGCCACCAGATCAAAGCTGTCACTCCCGTTCAGGCATACACCGCCGGAATTGTTCGCTATGCTCAGAGTGACGAAATTTTGTTGTGTCCACCCGTAGAGGAGCCCCGTTATGAACAGCTTTGGCAGCCGGTCGGAACTGAAATCCGGCAATCGCACCTATGAGATTTTCAAATTAAGCGCGCTGGCGCAGCATGGCGTCTCGCTCGAAAGCCTGCCGTATTCCCTGAAAATTCTGCTTGAGAATCTGCTGCGTCATGAGGACGGCACCCGCGTCACGGCGGACGACATTCAGTTTCTGGCCAAGTGGGACGCGCAGGCCGAGCCCTCGCGCGAGATTGCCTACATGCCGGCGCGGGTGTTGATGCAGGACTTTACCGGAGTTCCCGCTGTGGTTGACCTCGCCGCGATGCGCGACGCCATGCACTCGCTGGGCGGCGACCCGGAAAAGATCAATCCGCTGCAACCGGCGGAGCTGGTCATCGACCACTCGGTTCAGGTAGACCAGTATGGCACGACCGATTCGTACCACGTTAATTCCATGATGGAGTACCAGCGCAACGTGGAGCGGTATGCGTTTTTGAAATGGGGACAGGCCGCATTCCACAACTTTTCGGCCGTTCCCCCGGGCATGGGCATTTGCCATCAGGTGAACCTGGAGTATCTGGCGCGCGTGGTCTTCACCACTCAACCGAATGCGAAGGGCGTCGTTCAGGCTTATCCAGACACGCTGGTCGGGACCGATTCCCACACGACCATGATCAATGGGCTGGGTGTGCTGGGCTGGGGCGTGGGCGGCATTGAGGCGGAAGCTGCAATGCTGGGCCAGCCTGTTTCCATGCTGGTGCCGCAGGTTGTCGGATTCAAGCTTGCAGGTAAGCTGCGGGAAGGCACCACGGCAACCGATCTGGTGTTGACCGTGACGGAGATGCTGCGCAAGCACGGCGTCGTGGGTAAATTTGTGGAGTTCTATGGTGCGGGCATCAGCGAGTTGTCTCTTGCCGACCGCGCAACCATCGGCAACATGGCCCCGGAATATGGCGCGACGTGCGGGATTTTCCCGGTGGACGCCGAGACCCTTCGCTATCTGCGGCTGACCGGCCGCAGTGAGGAGCTGATTGCGTTGGTCGAAGCGTATTACAAGGAGCAGGGTCTCTTCCACACGCCCGAGGCTCCGGAGGCAAAATACTCCACCACGTTAAGTCTCGACCTGAGTACCGTGGAGCCCAGCGTGGCCGGACCCAAGCGCCCGCAGGACCGCGTTCGGCTGAGCGAAGCGGGGGCGAGTTTCAAAAAGCAGCTTCCCGCTCTGCTGGGTCCTAACGCCAACTCCAACGCCGAGCGCCAGGTACAGACCTGGAACGCGGAAGGTGGCCATCCTGCGGCGAATCCCAACGTCAGCATGAAAGGCACTCCGGAGCCGGGACGCACCGAATCCATTGAGGAGCGTTTCGGTTTGAATGTGGACCAGTACCTCGATCATGGATCCATCGTGATTGCGGCAATTACCAGTTGCACCAACACCTCCAATCCGTCGGTGATGCTTGCGGCGGGTCTATTGGCCAAGAAGGCCGTTGAGAAGGGTCTGCAGGTGCCGCCGTGGGTAAAAACCTCGCTGGCTCCCGGTTCTCGCGTAGTGACGGATTATTACAAGAAGGCCGGGCTGATGCCGTACCTCGACAGGCTGCGCTTTAACATCGTGGGGTATGGGTGTACGACTTGCATTGGCAACTCCGGCCCACTCCCGCCGGATGTGGCGAAATCCATTGAAGATCACGGCCTGGTCGCTGTTTCGGTGCTCAGCGGGAACCGCAATTTTGAAGGCCGCATCAACTCCGACGTGCGCGCGAACTATCTGATGTCGCCGCCGCTGGTTGTGGCGTACGCGCTGGCTGGCCGCATTCACCATGACTTTGAGCGGGACTCACTTGGTCGAGACAAGCACGGGGAACCGGTCTATCTGCGGGACATCTGGCCTTCGCAACAGGAGGTGCAGACTGCGCTCGCGAATTCCATTGACTCCGGAATGTTCCGCAACCAGTACTCCACGGTAAGCGACGGGGATGGCAACTGGCAGGGCCTGAAATTCCCTGGCGGCAAGACGTACGGATGGGAGCCAAAATCCACGTATATACGGAAGGCGCCCTATTTCGAAGGAATGGCAGCGACTCCTGCGCCGGTGGAAGACATCCGTGGGGCGCGCGTGCTGGCCGTACTGGGCGACAGCGTGACGACGGACCATATTTCACCTGCGGGATCGATCCGGCTGAACGGGCCGGCAGGGAAGTACCTGACGGAGCACGGAGTGAAGCCTGCGGATTTCAACAGCTATGGCTCGCGACGCGGGAATCATGAGGTGATGGTGCGCGGCACTTTCGCCAACGTGCGGCTGCGCAATAAGCTGGCACCCGGTACAGAAGGCGGCGTGACGCGGTTGTTGCCCTCCGGCGAGCAAATGAGCATTTTCGAGGCTTCCGTGAAGTACGCGGAGCAGAAAACGCCGCTGGTCATTCTCGCCGGCAAGGAATACGGCTCTGGTTCCTCCCGCGATTGGGCGGCCAAGGGTCCGAAGTTGCTGGGCGTGCGCGTCGTAATTGCTGAAGGTTTCGAGCGCATCCACCGCTCCAATCTGGTCGGTATGGGAATTCTGCCGCTGCAGTTCGAAGCCGGGCGAACGGTGGAATCGCTTGGGCTTACCGGGGAGGAAGTCTACGACTTTTCGGGCCTGAGGACGATGCTGGATGGCAAGTTCGCTGGCGGCCGCCGGCTTCGCGTGAAGGCCACCGCTGCTGACGGAAAGGTGAACCAGTTCGATGCTATCGTCCGCATTGATACTCCGCAGGAGATCCTTTACTACCAGCACGGCGGAATCCTGCTGTACGTTCTGCGGGAGCTGGCGGGCAAAGCCTAGCGCGCTGTCCAACCGTCAGGTCGGCGTGCAAAATGGGGCTCTCCGGGGTGGCATGGTAGCGACTGAGGAGAGCCCGTGAAGGCGCCGCACCGAGCGGACGTCGTTTAAAAAGGGATGTCGTCGTCGGTGATTTCGGTGGAATGGGAGTAATCGTCCGGACCGCTGCGCTGATCGAAGGACGCAGTGTTTGATCTGGCATAACCGCCGCCACTGCTGCCCTCCGCACCTTCTCCACGCCCGGATAGCAGTGACAGATCGCTGACGATGATCTCCGTCTTATATTTTTTCTGGCCTGTGGCTTTGTCATCCCAGGATGAGGTCTGCAGGCGGCCTTCGACGTAGAGCTTGTTGCCCTTTTTCACATAGTCACGAACGATTTCCGCAGTCCGCTGGTACGCAACAAGATTGTGCCATTCCGTGCGGTCCTGCCAGTTGCCGGTCTTATCTTTGAAGCGTTCGCTGGTCGCAATGGAAAATGTTGCGACAGGCACACCGCTGCCCGTGGCTTTGATCTCGGGATCTTTACCGACGTTGCCAAGGAGGATTACTTTGTTGACGCTTTTCGCCATACTGGACCTACTTCCTGACTAATAAAAGTTTTGGATAAAGATAGCAGTTTTGCGGCACTGTCGCATTTCTACCGATGGAGTCTTCGGTTCCGCAGCCACTTCGCTACTCCGAGAGTCAGCAGCATTAGGCCAAAAGGAAGGCCCATCATCGCAAACATGAGCGAAAGCCATC
>DASSZI010000028.1:0-3598 GCA_035713565.1 Acidobacteriaceae bacterium
GGAATGTCGAACGCGTTACGGCAGCCAGCGTCAAAGGCGCGCTTGCGCAGATTATTGCCGTAGTCGAAGGCGACTGCACCGCGCCGCTGCATCGCGATCATGGCCTCAACATGCACGGCCATGCTTTGCATGGAGAGCTTCACATACTCCACCGGATCGCGTTGGCGCAGCTCCGCCGCAGCTTCCAGCGAATGACCGGCGGGGACGTAGCCGTTGAGTGGATCGTGCGCGCTGGTCTGGTCGGTGATGACATCGATCTCGACTTCGCGGCGTACAAGCTCGGGCAGCACCTCCGCACAGTTGCCGACAAGGCAGACCGACAGAGCCTGATGGTTGCGCTTTGCTTGTTCGCAAATCCGCAGCGCATCCTCGAGCGAATCTGTCATCTGATCGCAGTAGCCTTTCTGCAACCGGCGCTCGATACGGGTGCGGTCTACGTCAATGCCAAGGAACACAGCGCCGTTCATCGTGGCCGCCAGCGGCTGTGCGCCACCCATTCCGCCGATGCCGCCACTGACCACCAGCTTGCCCGCAAGCGTCCCGCTAAAATGCCGGTCCGCCATGGCGGAAAATGTCTGAAAAGTTCCCTGCAGAATACCTTGCGTCCCGATGTAAATCCAGCTGCCTGCAGTCATTTGCCCATACATGATGAGCCCGGCGCGGTCCAGCTTGTGGAACTCATCCCAGTTCGCCCAGGCACCGACCAGATTCGAATTCGCAATCAGCACCCGCGGCGCATTCTCGTGGGTCGGAAAAACGCCAACCGGCTTGCCGGACTGAATCAAGAGAGTCTCTTCATTCCCGAGCCTCTCCAGTTCGTGCACGATGGCGTGGTAGCACTCCCAATTGCGCGCCGCTTTGCCAATGCCGCCATAGACCACCAGTTTTTCTGGCGCTTCGGCGACCTCAGGATCAAGATTGTTCATCAGGCACCGCAGCGCCGCCTCCTGATGCCACCCTTTGCAGCGCCGCGTTGAGCCGCGAGGCGCTCGGGTGGCAGCAGCAGAGTTTCGAGTGATCGTGGACATGGTCTTAGTCCGCTGCAAGCTGGGTAGAGAGCCACACCTTGCGAGCGACCTCCTGATATTGTTTGACGATTTCTTCCTGCCCGGAATGGAAATGGTTGCGGATAAGAAATTTTCCTCCGGTCACTACGTCGGAAATCGCACTGCGCTGCAGGCCAAAGACAATCATGGCCAGTAGGTCCTCCGGGTCGTTCCCGGCGATGGAATGATGATTCAGGTCCACAGTGAAAAAGTCAGCGAGCTTACCCGGTACCAGATCTCCCGCCGGGCAACTGAGCGCGGCAGCGCCATTGATGGTGGCACACGCAAACAGCCGTGCGGACAGTTCCTGACCATCGATGCCGTCCAGTAAACTCCGCTGCTGGTGCTGCAGGCGAAGGTGATATTCCAACTCACGTGCATCTTCCAGCGGCTCAATCTGCGCCTGGCTGTCGGAGCCCAACGCAACGCGAATCCCTCGTTCCATCACGATGCGTGCCGGTAACATTCCATCTCCCAGGTTGCGTTCCGTGGTTGGACAGGCGCAGATGGTCGTGTTCTTCGCGGCGAGAAGATCCACTTCCTCGTGATCGACATGAATCGCATGGACGGCAGTAAAGTTGTTGTCCAGCACGCCGTGCCGGGCTAGCAGCCGCACTGGAGACGTTCCATATTCGCGCTGGCACGCGGCAAGCTCGGCCTTCTGTTCCGACACATGCATGTGCAGCGGCAAATGGTACTCGCGGGCGTATTCTGCGAGTCGCGTAATGTCTTGAATGGGAACGGCGCGGAGGCTGTGCGGAGCCACGCCGACCCATGCGTCGTCCGATTGATAGCGACGACGGAGTTCATCAAGGTTGTGAAGAAACTCCTGAGTGGATTCCAGAAATCGGATCTGACCCGGATCGGGCGGCAGCTCAAAGCCGGCGCGCTGATACGCGGTGCGCAACAGCGCGATGCGAATGCCGACCGATTTCGCCGCGGCCAGCACCTGGTGCGCCAGGACATTGGCGTTCGGGTAAGCATCGCCCTGGGACGTACGGTGAACGTAATGAAACTCGCCCACTGTGGTGGTGCCCGCCAGCGCCATCTCCAGAAAGCTCATACGTGCCACGTGGTAGATCTGTTCTGGTGAAAGCGCGGCAGCCGCGTGGTACATGGCCCCACGCCACGACCAAAAATCCAGCCCTCCGCTGCGACGTGATTCCGTGCGCCCTCGAATCAACCGCTGAAAGCTGTGCGAATGTGCATTGACAAAGCCCGCCAGCAGAGCCTTGCCTGGGAGGCGCACCATAACGGTATCCGAAGGAAGTTCTGGAGATTGGTTTGCTGATTCCTCTATGCCTGTGACTCGGAGAATGACGCCGTTCTGATCCACGAGCAGCCCCGCGCCTGGGTGGAATTTGCCGCGCGCTAGCAGCAGTTCTGGCTGAAACAGCGTTGTCACGGTAAAAGCCCTCTCTTCAGATCAGTGAACTTGCGTCGCAGCTCCGGCAAATATTGACTTGGGGCACATCGCGTGGACGCCGACGCTCCCATCGACGAGTTGTGTGATGTTCAGATCTACCGCCACGCTGGTCAGCATATATGCTTCATCACGGCTCAGATGCTTTTGAGCGACAAGGAAATCGATCATATTTCGCACTGCGAGCTGGGTGGCTGCCTTCAAATCCGGATCAAAACCCATTGAGATGTAATCGCTGGCGGTTTCAGCCCGAGGCCATGCGAGGTGCTGATCCTTGTGCAGGACGAATCTAAATGTGCCGGATAACAGTGTCTCCATTGCCGTGATGTCCACTTCGCCGTTTCCCTGCCCGGCGTGTCCATCACCTACCTCAAACAATGCGCCTTTTGCATGCACGGGGATAAAGAGTGTGGTCCCGGCAACCAGTTCTTTATTGTCCATGTTGCCGGCGTAGTTGCCCGGAGGCGCGCTATTGATGCGGCCCTCCGCCGGTGTGGGTGCCACGCCCATGCTGCCGAAGAACGGCCGCAACGGAATGTCGATGCCCGGCGCGAATCTGGCGAGCATTCTGTCGCGATCCAGCGGGATGATCTTGTAGCGGCTGTACGGGAAGTCGCCCGGCAAAAAGCCGCCCCTGGGTCCGAATACGTTGCACGCAAACGGAACATCCATATCGATCTTCTGGATATCGACTTCGAGAACGTCGCCCGGTTCGGCACCTTCAACCGCGATAGGCCCAGTGAGAATGTGGCCGCCGGGTCCTTTGTCCTTTACCTGGTTGTAAATGTCGCGGTTGTATTGCGGGATTTCGGCCGCTGGAACGCCTGCCTTCTCCAGCCTTTCCGGAGAGCCACACGAGGATACCGTCTGTACTCGGACAGTATCGCCAGAGTGAATTGTGAGCACGGGCTTCGCGCTGGCCGAGTAATATCCCCAGACCACGGTGGAGGGCGAAGCTGCCAGAGTGTGATCTGCCCCGTAAGCCGTTACGCAGACACCGAGCAGGAGAACGATAGCGGAAAGGTTTCGGCCCATGGAACCTCAATAGTCTTGACAACGGGGTCATGGGATTAAACCCGCTGAGATTCAATCCCGCTTTGGCAACTCAGTAGTGTAACGCGGGAATTTT
>DASSZI010000029.1:0-7156 GCA_035713565.1 Acidobacteriaceae bacterium
GGTAAACACGGTGATGCCCGCCGCTTCCACTTTTTCCGCCATCCACTTTACAAATTTGTTGATCGAGATGACGTAGTTGCCGTGGTCGCGCATGGGCGGCGGCGTGAAAGGAAATTTTCGCTGGCCGGTGCGGGTCAGGTAATAAATGGATTCCTTGGTGCATTCTCCATCGAGCGGTGCTTCCTTCTCAAAGCCAGGCAACAGTTCGCGCATGGAGCGCGGATCGAGAAGCGCGCCGGAGAGACAGTGCTGGCCGGCCTCACGCGATTTTTCCAGCACATAGATATTTTCTTTGCTCAGCGCAGCATCGGAATGCGCGGCATTGTGCGTATCGATCAACTGGGAAAGCCGCAGCGCGCACGCCATGCCAGCAGGACCACCGCCGACGATCACGACGTCGGCTTCCATCTGCGGACGCTCAATGCCTTCGATTTGTTTGCGAAAATGAATCATTCCACCTATTTTTCTTTCCAGGGATTTACGATCTGAACGCCGCAGCCTGCAAAATCCATGATATTCCGTGTCGCCAGGACGGCATTGTGAGCGAGAACGATCGCGGCGATCTGTGCGTCCGGCACACTGATGGGTTTGCCTTTCGCACGCCGCGCAGATGCAATCTTTGCATACAGCCGCGCGGCTTCACTATCGAAAGGCAGCGTCCGCCCTCGAAAATCCTCTGCGAACATGGACTCAGCCTCGCTTAGAAACTGATTCTTCCTTTTTCCCTGAGGCAGCAACTCAACTCCATAGAAGATTTCCGCTTCGGTAATGGCGGTCACTGCCATTTGAGGACGAGGAAGCTGTCGCATCCATGCAAGGACGCGCAACGATGGATTGGGACGCATCAACTCCGAAAGAACATTTGTGTCGAGAACGATCACTCGCTGAAGTCCGGCGGTTCGCGCATGGGTTCCCTTTCGGGCAACTCCAATTCAACGCCTCCGAACGGGGCGAATCGCTTTCGTATCGCCTCTGCGAGATTTTCTGGAGGTTGCGCGGCAGGCCCATTCAACGATGCGCGAAGGATTTCTCTCGCTTCTTCTTCCATGGAGCAGCCGTGATGCGCCGCGCGTATACGGAGTTTGGATTTCGTTTTCTCGTCGAGTTGTCGAATAGTCAGCGTGGCCATACATCAATGCTAGCATCGCTGTCAATGAATGCAAGTTTATGTGCCAGGCGGGTTTCCGAATTGCCGACCACACGGGAGTACCTTCGATTCAGTCAACACAAGCGCGTTTATCCATAGTGATCGCTTGTCGCTTCGCCGGATAATTTATGCCCTCGTTACGGGCTGGAGGAAAAGGCGTTCGTAGCTTGTGAAGCAGCCAGACTCTCGCACGAGAGCGGCGGCGGTTATGCACTCCGGGTCGGTTGCAACCTCTTTGCGATAGAACCGGTAACTCTCCTCGTCTGGGAACGTGAACATCGCGATGGCCACGTCGGTTTGGCCATCGTATCCTAGGCCCGGGAAGCTCGGACCCACTTCGTCTGGATTAGCCCTCGGCGTGAAATATCCATAATGGATGCCACCGTGCCGTTCGATGATCTGCATCCATGTGCGTGCGTAGGTTTCAAACGCGCCAAGTTGCGCAAGATCGAGCTTGTACCGAATCTGACACGTCACTGGCTGACTGTTGGCCATTGCTTTCCTCCCGTATGCCTTCAAGTCTGGCATAGGTAACGAGAAGTCGGCTTGTGGGAAGCTGAGATGCCTTCTGCATGACGGGCGAATCCGGAAACTGGCCCACGACCGAGCTTTCTTAGGCTCCGGCTTTCGCCTTCTTAATTTCTTCAATCAGCGGGGGCACGACGTCGAACAGGTTCGCCACCACGCCGACGTCGGCAATCTCGAAGATGGGCGCTTCCGCGTCTTTGTTGATTGCGATGATGGTGCGCGAGCCCTTCATGCCGACGATGTGCTGGATGGCCCCGCTGATGCCAAGCCCGATGTAAAGTTTCGGCGCAATGGTCTGGCCGGAGCTGCCAATCTGCCGGTCGAGCGGCAGCCACCCGGAATCGCAAATGGGCCGCGAGGCCGCGATATCGCCGCCGAGCAGTTGCGCCAGTTCTTCCGCCATCGCCAAATGCTTTTGTTCCTTGATGCCGCGCCCTACGGCCACGATGACTTCCGACTGGGACAGATCGACGGCCTGCTTGGCTTCCTTGAAAATTTCATGCGCCTGCACGCGGACCACTCCGTCCGGCACCGTCACGTTCACCGTCTCGATCGGCGTATTTCCAGACTCGGCCTGGTCGCCGCGAAAGGCGGAATTCTGAAACGTCGCCATCCACAAATCGCCGCCATCCGTGAAAGAAACATCCGCCGCAAACTTGCCCTGGAACATCTGCCGGGTGAACAGCAGCTTGCCGTTTTCGTATTTATAGCCGATGGCATCCGGAATGACCGTTTTACCCAGCGATAGCGCCAGACTGGGAGCAAAATCGCGCACCTGATAGGTGTGCGGCATCAGCACCAGTTTGGGCCGCTTGTCGGAAAGGAATTGCTTCAGCACGTGGACGTACGCGTCTGAGGTATAAGCGGCAAGCTGCGGCGATTCTATGGCGTAAACTTTGGCCGCGTTCTTCGTTGCCAGCTCCTGCGCAATGGCTTCCATCCCGCTGCCGAGCACGGCAATCTCCACCTGCCAGCCGGTATCTTTTGCAATTGACTGGGCGGCTGCAACGGTTTCAAAGGAAACACGATTCAGCTTGCCCTGCTGTTGTTCCACCACAACCAGGATTGAATCCGCCATAAAGCTCGATTCCAAAATTCAGCCCATGCCGAGGCACGGGCCGCGTAGTGCCGAAGAGTTCCGGCTGTGCTAATCGAATTCGGGAAAGCCGCGACGCATCATGGTGCCCTTCACGATCAAAAACATCGACAAACATCCGGCAACAATCATGTAGTAGCCCATGGGATGAATCCAGCCCGGATCATAGGTGAAATCCTGGCCTGCCCACACGGTCAGCAGTGTCGCCATAATTCCCAGAATGCCGCCCATTACCTGAAGCTGCAGGCCGCGAAAGCGGCGGCGGTCAAGTGCAACCACCTGATCGGGGGTCAGATTGCGTTCGTCTGGAGGCAAAAGCAGGTTTGGCATGTCGTCAAGTCTCCTTACACCAGTCGTTCAGAAGCGTAAAAATCCAGCTCCATTTCTCAACAACTATTAAATCACGCGGGCTTCATTGCGCAGGCTGTCTACGAGCTTTTTGGCAATTTCCCCGGGTGAACCCTGCAGCATTTCCGTCTTTTTCTGTTTCACCGGCACATACAGTCGCTCAATCTTCTGCAGGTTCCCGCCCAGTTTGCTTTGCACGTCTGCACGCGTCACCTGTCTGACGGGCTTGTTCTTCGCTTGTTTAATGCCGATCAGCGTGGCGTATCGCAGCTTGTTGATGCCGCTCTGAATCGTCAACACGCAGGGCAGCGGCATGTCCAAATATTGATAATGCCCGGCCTCCAGTTCACGCTTTAGGCGAATCCCCGTTTCGGTTTTTTCCATACCGATAATGATGGTCGCGTGCGGCCAGCCGAGAATTTCCGCCAGTAGAACGCCGGTCTGCGCAAAACCAAAGTCATCCGACTGCAGCCCGGTAAACACCATGTCGAACGACTCGCCTTCAATGGCCGCGCCAATGGCGCGGGCGGTGCTCACCGCATCCAGGCTTGCAAAGGAATCGTCGATCAAATGGATGGCACGGTCCGCGCCCTTGGCCAGCGCCTCGCGAAGCACCTGTTGCGATCGCGCCGGGCCAGCGGTCACGACCACCACTTCCCCGCCGTGCTTTTCCTTTTGTCGCAGCGCTTCTTCCAGCGCATAGGCATCCGGTTCGTTCACTTCGTAGGAAACGTCCTCGCGAATCCACGTGCCCGCCTCATTCAGCTTGAGCGGCGCGTCCTTCTGCGGAACCTGCTTGATACAAACAAGAATCTTCATAATTGAGCTTCACCGTCCGGCACAAGAAACCTAAACCGGCGCGACCCGGTAGTGTATCGGAGTGGGCGCACCTCGGTCGAGAGCTGCGCAATAGCCGAACGTCAACCAAGGAGGAATCCGTTCCTCGCCGCCAACTCGGAATCCTTCAGCTTCCCTTTCGGAACACCCTGGCAGCTTTGGCGGTCTGGCGTGAACCGGGCCACGAAGCGGTAAACTTCCGCCCCTTTGCACCCAACCGCCAGCACGTCATTCGTTAATCTCGATTGGCGAGGGTTCTCGCCCGGTGGGATATACTTTTGCTCCAAGCGATCTTCTTCATTGACTGGACAGCCGCTGAATGCTTTCCGAATCCTTTAATTCAGATCTCACCGCCATCACCTTATGAGGAGTCTTTCATGTTCCAGACCGCGATCGCCTGGGTGCTAACTGCTGGGAAATTTGCCTCAACCCATGAGTCACGCTCCACAGGAGTTTTTCGCCTCTGCTTCCTCCTGCTTGCCTTGGGGGCCCTCCCTTCGAGCGCGATCGCGCAGTCCCGCAGCAGGTCCGAAGCGCAACTGGAGATCAATGTCACTCGAATTGTTTCGCCGATCAGCCCGACACTGTACGGGCTGATGACGGAAGAGATCAACCATTCTTATGATGGCGGCGTATACGCCGAGATGATCCGCAACCGCACCTTTCACCCAGATTGGGAGGGCACACCGCCTTGGGGCCTGGTTCGGCGTGGCAACGCAGTCGCCACTACATCTCTCGACAAGTCAACGGGCCCAAGCACGGCCCTTTCCTACAGCAAGAAATTGACCGTTACTTCTGCATCCGACGGCAACGAGGCCGGATTATCCAATCCGGGCTTTTGGGGTTTCGGACTTCGCCCTCAGACCACCTACTCCGGCTCGTTTTACGCGCAGGTCAAAGACACCAATCCTGGCCCGATTACCGTCCGAATGGTGAACAACGCCACCGGAGCGGTGGAGGCCCAGGCGCAGGTAGCGATTCGGCCCGGGCCATGGGCAAAGTATCAATACAAACTCCTCCCCGGTGCGGTTTCGCCTTCAATAGCGAACCACCTGGAGTTCACAGTCAGCCATCCTGGCACTGTATGGCTCCAGTTGGTTTCGCTCATGCCGCCAACCTTCAACAATCGCCCCAATGGCAACCGTCCTGATTTGATGAATCGGATGGCGGCCATGCACCCGAAGTTTCTCCGTCTTCCAGGCGGCAACTATCTTGAAGGGGTGAGGATTGAAGACCGGTTTGATTGGAAAAAGACCATTGGGCCGCTCGTGGACAGGCCCGGTCATCAGGGGCCTTGGTCTTACTGGTCCACCGACGGAATGGGACTGCTTGAGTTTTTGGAGTGGTGCGAAGACCTGCATGTTGAGCCTGTGCTGGCGGTCTACGCCGGCTACTCTCTTGGGGGCAGCCACGTAAACCCCGGAAAGGATCTTGAACCTTATGTACAGTCGGCGTTGGATGAAGTGGAGTACGTAACCGGCGATGTGAGCACTCGCTGGGGTGCAGAGCGTGCTCGCGACGGACATCCTGCCCCGTTCCCTTTGCATTACATCGAGGTCGGCAATGAGGATTTCTTTGACAAGTCGGGCAGCTATCCGGCCCGATTTGCGCAATTCGCTCAGGCTTTGCGGCAGCGCTATCCGCAGTACAAGCTTATTTCTACCGACGGCAACAGCGCATACGGGACAAGAGTGCAGGCCGACATCTCCGATGAGCATTTCTATAAATCACCCGCGCAAATGTTGGACCTGGTGCACCACTATGACAAGGCATCGCGCAGCGGTCCAAAGATCTTCGTGGGAGAGTGGGCTACGCGCTCCGGATCGCCTACGCCCAACTTCGGCGATGCGCTTGGGGATGCAGCCTGGATGACTTCCTTGGAGCGCAACAGCGACCTCATCATTATGGCCAGCTACGCTCCTCTTCTCGTCAACGTCAACCCCGGCGCCATGCAATGGCCTACAGACCTGATCGGCTTCAATGCGGGAACAACTTACGCTTCTCCCAGCTACTGGGCTCAGGCACTCTTTGCCGCACACCTTGGAGACGGAACCGTGGAAAGTTCCATTTCCGGCGCAAACCAGCGCTTCTTCTACTCGGCTACGTTGAGTTCAAAGGAAAAGGTGCTGCATTTAAAGCTGGTGAACGCGTCCAGTATCGATCAGCCACTGTCATTAAAGTTCACCGGAATGGATGGCGTACGGAAGGCCGCCGTAACATCACTGCATGGTGCGACCTTTGAAGCAACCAACTCGATCAATGATCCAGAGGCGATACGTCCCATAGAGACGACCCTAACCCTTCCTGGGAGTCACTGGGTCCACACTGTGCCGGCACTCACAATTGAAGTTATCGATCTGCCTTTTTAGTCCCCGATGGCATGAAATGCGTGGGGCCCAAATCAGACGGCAGCACTCGCCGAACACGAATCGCTGCATGCGATTGAACGTGAGGTTTTTCCATGCAACAAACTTACCGCCTGAATTTGGTCGCCGGTGGCTCATTCAAGCCGTCCCTCGGCTTGAGTGGGAAAGAAGTTCCATGGCTCAACGCAGCCTGTTCACCGATAATTGGCCCAATGCCAACTTGCCTCGACAACGACACTGGCTGCTCTTGCCAACCCGCCTACGCGTGTGATTCGGCTACTTTTCGGTGCGGAATTTCTGCACAATCTCCATATACTTGCGGGCATTTTCTGTAATCACATTGACCCGGCCTTCGGCGGCTGCTTTGGCATCCACAAGGTCGCTGCCCACGCCCAGCGCAAAGGCTCCCGCCGCCAGAAATTCCGCAGCCGTGCTGAGCGAGACGCCGCCCGTGGGAATCAGCGGAATCTGAGGCAGCGGGCCTTGCAGCGCCTTCAGGTATTTCGCTCCGCCCACCGCGCTGCACGGAAAAACCTTCACCACATCTGCACCGGCTTGCCACGCGGTCACAATCTCGGTCGGTGTCAAAGCGCCGGGTATCACGGGCGCGCTGTAGCGACGGCACAGCTCAATCGTGCGCACATCGAGCGCCGGGCTGACGATGAACTGCGCACCGGCCAGCAGGCAACTGCGGGCTGTTTCCGCGTCGAGAACCGTGCCCGCGCCAATCAGCAATTTTTCCCCGTGATGGTCCGCCAACTGCTGCATCACCTGGATCGCGCCGGGGACGGTCATGGTGACTTCAAGCACCGTCACACCACCGGCCAGGATTGC
>DASSZI010000030.1:0-6826 GCA_035713565.1 Acidobacteriaceae bacterium
AGCGGCAAGAAGGAAATCTGGGAGATGGACTACGACGGGGCCAACCAGCATCAGATTACCCATCTCGGCCAGATTGCCCTGTCGCCGCGCATTTCCCCGGATGGCGGCCGCCTGGCATTCAACGAGCTAAGCTCCAAAGGCTCCAACATCCGCATCTTCTCCATGAGCCTGAACCGCCTGGTGACCTTTCCCGTGCATGACGGGACGGATTTCTCTCCCGCCTGGTCTCCTGATGGCAACAATCTCGCCTTTTCCTCGTCACGCACCGGCGACCCTGAAATATGGATGTCGAGCGCAAGCGGCTTCAACCTGCGACGCATCACGGCGTTCCGTGGACCGGATGTTTCCCCGGTATTCAATCCGAAAACCGGCAATCAGATCGCATGGATCAGCGGACGCACCGGGCTGCCACAGGTCTACATCATGGACTCCGATGGCACCGCAATCCAGCGGATGACCGATGGCGGTTACGCTACGTCGCCGTCATGGTCTCCCAATGGACAATTCCTCGCCTACGCATGGTCGCGCCATTATGGCCCAGGGGCACCAGGCGGCCAGGACATCTATGTGATGGACATCGCCAGCCACCGCTGGATCCAACTGACGCATGACATCGGCCGCACGGACTTTCCTTCCTGGTCACCAGATGGCCGCCACATCGTTTTCCAACGCACCACCCACGGACACAGCGAAATCTGGACCATGCTAGCCGACGGGAGCCAGCAGCACGCATTGACGAAGACGGGCAACGGGAGGATGCCGAACTGGAGTTGGAAGTAAGCTTCCAACTCGCAGAAAATCACTTGACTTATGCTTTTCCCCATTACACTAGGTACGAAGATTCCTGCACGAGGAGAGATCATGCGTCGCTTTAGAAAAAATTCCGCCTTGGCTGCAACTTCCCTGGCACTGTTTTTGATCGTGACCGGCTGCCATCACAAACAGGCCGCAGTTCCGGAGCCGCCCCCGCCGCCGCCCGAAAGCGCACCCGCGCCCACAGCGACTCTTACCGCCTCTCCGGAGAGCTTTAACCCGGGCCAGGGCGTGGTATTGACCTGGCACACCACCGACGCGACCGATGTCGCAATTGACGGACTGGGTACGGTGGAACCCAGCGGTACCAAGACTGTGAACCCAACAGCCACGACCACGTACCACCTGACAGCCCGCGGCGATGGCGGATCTACCGATGCCACTGCAACCGTGACGCTGAATGCAGCGCCCGCCGCACCTCCTGCTTCGCAGCAATTGACTGAAGCGGACTTTGAGCAGAACGTGAAACCGATCTTCTTCGATTACGACAGCTACAGCGTGCGTCCGGATGCGCAGGCGACAATCACGCAGGATGCCTCGTTCCTGCAGGCACACCCGACTGCGAAAGTTCTGATCGCGGGCTATTGCGATTCGCGCGGTTCGGAGGAATACAACCTGGCGCTGGGACAGAACCGGGCGAACGCCGCGAAGACCGCCCTCACCCAGGCGGGCGTGGATGCAAGCCGGATTCGCACCATCAGCTATGGCAAAGAGAAGCAGTTCTGTACGGAGCAGAATGAATCGTGCTGGCAGCAGAACCGCCGCAGCCAGTTTACTCTCGATCAGTAAAGTTCGCCCACATTGACGCCGTGCTTCTCTCATCGGAGTGCGGGCAAACCAGCGAAACGGCAGTATCGGCAGAAACAATTCCTGTCGATACTGCCGTACACTTTGAATAGGTACCAGAATTCCGGCGCTGTTGGCGCTTCCAATCAGGTGACGCATGCGTAATCTCTCCAGAACTCTTGTTGTGTCTGTTTGTGTCCTCGGTCTGTCCGGCGTGCCCCACGCGTTTGCAGCCAATAAAGACATCATCGCGCTGCAGGCGCAGGTGCAGCAGATGCAGGAAATGCTTACCAGCATGCAGCAGACGAATGATGAGCATTTCGCCACCGTCCACAGCCTGCTGCAACAAACCTCGGAGAACGTCGCCAAGATGTCCTCTCAGGTGGACGCGATGCAAAAGGCGGCGCAGGCCCAGCAGGGAACAGAGGGGAACTCTCTGCAGCAGCTTTCCGGGCAAATGCAATCGATGAACGATTCGCTGGATGAGCTGCGTGCCAGGCTGGACAAGCTGGACAAGACTCTCAACAACATGCAGTCGCAGCAGCAGTCTCTCAGCGCGGGCCAGACCACGCCTGCCGGGCCGTCGCAGTCGACTACCGGAGCTCCCTCTGGTAGCGGAGAGCCAACGCCGGGCGCAGCACCCGTAGCCCAGCCCGCTGCTCCACAGGCTCCCCCGGTCGATCAGCTTTATCAGTCCGCCGCCAGCGATTACAACGCGGCAAAATACAATTTAGCTGGTCAGGAATTCGCTGATGTGATCAAGTTCTATCCCCAGAGCACGCAGGCCGGAAATGCTCAGTTCTACCTGGGGGAGATCGATTACCGCGCTGGGAACTACAAGGGCGCGATCGACAACTACAAGCAGGTGCTGACGCAATATCCGGGCAGTTCCAAAGCCGCGACCGCCGAGCTGCGCAAAGGTCAGTCGGAACTGGCGCTCGGCCAAAAAGAATCCGGCATTCGCGATTTGCGCTCTCTTATCCAGCGGCATCCGCAAACCCCGGAAGCGATGCAGGCACGCAGCAAGCTGAACGGCATGGGCGTCCGCATCTATGCCAAACCGACCGCCGGCCGGTAGCGTTCACCAGAAACCACGAGGATCCATGACCCAACCAGGCAAGGCAGTTCCCCACCCCGATGGCGATGAACATAAAGGTGCGGTCGAAGATGACTCGCCCCACATCAGTGGAGAGCGTCCGGAACAGCACGGCTCTCTCACCGGACAGCTGGGCCATCGCAACCGCGATGATATTACCAATGGCAGCGACACGGATTATCCGGAGCCGGGCTCAAGCCCGGAACACTCTGGCCAGCATGGCTAGGTGACGATCCTCCCTTATCAAGTACGTGAGGCAGCCGGATGACTGGCACGGAAGTTTACGTGTTGCTCGTCGTCTTCGCTGCCACGCTGCTGCGTTCTACCTTCGGCTTTGGCGAAGCGCTTTTCGCCGTTCCACTGCTGGCGCTTCGTATTCCAGTGGCGGTCGCTGCTCCATTGGCGGTGCTGGTCTCCATCACTATCGCCGCCGTCGTGATAGCCCAGGATTATCGGAGCGTTCATCTCCGCAGCGCGGGCTGGTTGCTGGGTGCCACCCTCTTTGGCGTCCCACTGGGATTGCTGCTTCTGGCGGACGGCCAAGAGCGATTTTTGAAACGAGCTTTAGCGTTCGTTATTCTCGCCTTCGCTCTCTATTTCCTGTCCGGTCAGCGGCCATCCGCCATTAAGAGCGAGTCTCGAGCCTGGCTGTTTGCCTGCGGATTTCTGGCAGGCGTATTCGGTGGCGCATTTGGCATGAACGGGCCGCCTCTGGTGGTATACGGAGCGATGCGCCGCTGGACGCCGCAGCAGTTTCGCGCCACACTGCAGGGCTATTTTCTTCCCGCCAGCACCGTGGGAATGGCTGGCTACGCGGCAACAGGCATGTGGACATCAGCCGTGACACACTTTTACGTGTTATCCCTCGCAGGGGTGATACTAGCCACTTTGCTGGGCCGCTGGCTCAACCGGAGGCTGCAGGGCGACGTTTTCATGCGCTATGTGTACGGCGGCCTGGCGATTGTTGGAGCCGTACTCCTGGCCCAATCCTTCCGTATTCCAGCCCACTTCTTTTGCTGCGCAGCACGATAGCTCCGCAGTATATTCAGGTGTATCCCAGCGAGCCGCGAATGGCGGCAACTTCACGAAAGGTTCTCCATACGCTTCCTACCAATCAGACCCACCTGGAGAAGCCCGTTTGTTTATGGAAAGTTACTCAAGCACAGAGCGCACCCGAGTCAGCCGAATTCCCAAACGCGGTGTTTACGATAAGGCGCAGGTTCACGCGATTCTGGACGAAGGCTTTCTTTGCCACGTCGGATTCGTTGTTGAGAAGCAGCCTTATGTGATTCCGACCGGGTATGTGCGGGCGGACGAGAAGCTTTACATCCATGGCTCGGCCGCCAGCCGAATGCTGCGAACGCTCGGCAATGGCGTCGAAATATGCGTGACGGTGACCCTGGTCGATGGGATTGTCTTAGCGCGTTCGGTATTCCACCACTCAATGAACTATCGATCTGTAGTAATGCTCGGCATGGCTCGTCTTGTTACCGCCCCCGAACAAAAACTCGACGCGCTGCGACGATTCACGAATCATATCGTCGCAGGCCGCTGGGAAGAAGCGCGGAAACCGACCGATCAGGAACTCAAGGCTACATCCGTACTGGCGTTGCCATTAGACGAAGTCTCCGCCAAGGTGCGTACCGGGCCACCGCTGGACGAAGAAGAAGATTATGCTCTGCCCATCTGGGCCGGTGTGGTTCCTCTCCGTTTGCAGTCAGCCCATCCAGTGCCCGATGAGCGGATAATGCCCGAAGCGAGTGACTTCGATACAGGAAGATTGTCTTTGTACCGCGCCCATTCCTTCAAGATGGAAGAAACGTAGGGGCAGGAATATTTCGCTGCCCTTGCTGTTAAATGCTTCGAGTGCATTTGGATTGCTGTTTGATCGAATACCTCGCCATGGAAGCGGATCCCGCTTCGGCTACCGCAGCGTCTCCATCACTTCATCGAGCACTTTCTGGCCGGGTCGGGTCCGTTCCTGCGGCAGCGTCGCCAGCGGTTCGGGAACCATGTTGAGTAAAGTGGTGAAATCCGGCTTTTTTGTATCGATGTAGAAGAGTCCGGTCAGAACCTCGCCCTTTTGATTGGCTTCCATCAGTGCTGTCACAGCGGCAATTCGATCCACAGGATTGTAGCTTTCGTGCAGCTTACGAAGTCGCAGATGCGACCCGTCGTGCATCTCCACGTCATACGTAGTTCCCGGATCGTAATCCACGGAGATCTCTTCAAAGTGCGGCACAAAACCTACTTCGCTAATCGCTTCCTCATGCGCCTGCATGTACTTGTAGCTTTTGGTTGAGCCTTCATGATCATTGAACGTGACGCATGGAGAGATAACGTCGAGCACAACCGTCCCTTTATGCGCCATTGCCGCCTTCAACATGGCGAGCAACTGCTTTTTGTCTCCGGAAAACGACCGGCCCACAAATGTCGCACCCAGTTCCACAGCCATGACGCAGATGTCGATGGGTGGAAGATCGTTAATGACACCAGTCTTCAACTTGGAGCCGACGTCCGCTGTAGCAGAAAACTGACCCTTGGTTAATCCGTAGACGCCGTTATTCTCAACGATGTAAATCAGCGGAAGATTGCGCCGCATCAGGTGACCGAACTGCCCGAATCCGATGGATGCTGTGTCGCCATCGCCGCTGACAGCCAGACCCATCATCGTGCGGTTGGCCAGCAGCGCACCCGTAGCGACGGAAGGCATGCGACCATGCACGCTGTTAAAGCTGTGCGAACGATTCAGGAAGTAGGCAGGGCTCTTAGACGAGCAGCCGATGCCAGAAAGCTTCATCACCCGCTCGGGCGCGATACCCATTTCATAGAACGCGTCGATGATCCGCTCGGAAATTGCATTGTGTCCGCAGCCGGCACAGAGCGTCGTTTTGCCACCGCGATAGTCCAGGACCTGCAGCCCGATGCGATTGGTTTTAGGTGCCGGTGCTCCCGCGGGAGCAGGGCTAGTTGTAGTCGCCATCTTAGATCTCCTCCTGCATCACGAATGCGTCCGTGACGGAACGCGCGTCAATGGGTAGTCCGTTGAAGTGGCGAATGCTACGCAGCTTGACCGCATCCTCGGACGGAAGATCAAGTTTCAGCAGGCTCAACATCTGCGCGTCACGATTCTGCTCCACCACATAAATGCGTTCATGGCTCGCCACGAAATCGTGCACTTCATGGGTAAATGGAAATGCGCGCAGCCGAAGGTAATCGGTGTCCACGCCGTATTCTTTCAGCAACTGATCGCGCGATTCTCCCACAGCAAAATCGGAGGTGCCGAATGCTATCAAGCCAATCTTCGATTTTCCGCTTTGTACGACAATGGGCGTCGGAACCAGAGTACGCGCAGTCTCAAACTTGCGCGCCAGCCGCTCTACCAGCGCTTCATAGTCATCCGGCCGCTCGCTATATTGCGCTTTGTCGTTATGACCGCTGCCGCGCGTAAAATAGGCCGCCATTGGATGATCTGTCCCGGGCAGCGTGCGGTATGGAATGGCGTCTCCGTCCACGTCACGATAGCGTGCGAAACCTCCCGCTTGCTTCAATTGTTCCGCAGTCAGAACTTTCCCGCGATCAAGCGGCTTGTCCGGATACACGAACGGATCCGACATCCAGTTATTCATGCCCAGATCGAGGTCGCTCAAAACGAAAACCGGCGTTTGCAGCCGCTCCGACAAATCAAAGGCAGCCACGGCAAACTCAAAACACTCCTGCACGCTGCCCGGTAGCAGCATTACGTGTTTGGTGTCACCGTGGGAGAGATACGCGATGCTCAAAATATCGCCCTGCATGGTGCGTGTCGGCATTCCAGTAGAGGGTCCCACGCGCTGGACGTCAAAGATGACGCCGGAAATTTCCGCGAAATACCCCAGTCCTGTAAACTCCGCCATCAAGGAGATTCCCGGCCCGGAGGTAGCGGTCATGGCTCGCGCACCCGCCCAACTAGCGCCAATCACCGCCCCAATCGCGGCCAGCTCGTCCTCTGCCTGTACGACGGCGAATGTCGCTTTTCCGTCCTCGCTGATCCGGTATTTCCGCAGGTAATCGATGAGCTGCTCTACCACCGAGGAGGAAGGAGTGATCGGATACCAGGTCACGACTGTCACACCCGCAAACATCGCACCG
>DASSZI010000031.1:0-16409 GCA_035713565.1 Acidobacteriaceae bacterium
GGAGGTCTCATTGTGCGTGGTCGCGCCGCCCAGTTGCTCCTTCGTAACTTCCTCATGCGTCACCGTCTTAATGACGTCCGGCCCGGTCACAAACATGTAGGAGGTCTTGTCCACCATCAGCGTGAAATCTGTGATTGCGGGGGAATAGACCGCGCCGCCAGCACACGGCCCCATAATGGCGGAGAGCTGGGGCACCACGCCGGAAGCCAGCGTGTTGCGCAAGAAGATTTCGGCATACCCGGCCAGCGAAACCACGCCTTCCTGGATGCGCGCGCCGCCGGAATCATTGAGCCCGAGAATGGGCGCGCCCACGCGCATCGCCATATCCATCAGCTTGATGATCTTGCCCGCATTCGTTTCAGACAACGAACCGCCAAAAACCGTAAAATCCTGCGCGAATACGAAGACGACTCGCCCGTGGATGCGGCCATGACCCGTGATGAAGCCGTCACCCGGTACCTTCTGCGCGTCCATGCTGAAGTCGGTGCAGCGGTGTGTGACAAAACGGTCGGTCTCTTCGAAGGAACCTTCGTCGAGCAGAAGCTCCACCCGTTCGCGGGCGGAAAGTTTACCTTCGCGATGCTGACGCTCGCGCCGTGCAGCACCACCAGCCTCTTCCGCCAGGGCATTGCGCTGTTCCAGTTGCTGGTATTTTGTAGGGGCACTCATCAAGAGTGAATTATAGAGAGTAGAGCGAGACACACAACAGGAGTGAGAGGTTCCTGTCGAGAACCGTAAAACGTCGACCCAACGGTCAGCGCTGCTTAAACGACTTCCCGGTGGAATAACCGGTCCGTCGCCTCAGTAGGAGCAAGCCAGCTGGCGATTGCACAGCCGAAAAGAATGCCGCCACTTACCAGCCCACCTGCCAGCGGCAAAAACGGCTCGGCGCGTTGCAGCCAGTCACCCAAAAGAATCAAGCAAGTTAACTGCATGGAAATCACCCTCTGTACTGAATAGATTCCATCTTACGAATTAAAGTTGACCAGACCCAGAAATATTTTGAATCCACTGTATGATCCTTCGCGTCCGTGGTCATGCCCACTCTGCTCCTCCCGACAGGAGGCATTCTTCGACCATCCAGGAAATGTTCGCCACCCCCTCCCAATTTGGTTGTTCTTCCCCTCGATTGAGCGAATAATCAGCGAATGAAGCCTCCCTCTGATCGGAACGAGCACGCCGCATGCAAGCCCTCTGCCAATCCATTGGCCCGCTGGCTTTTTGTGGACCTCAATTCGTACTTCGCTTCTGTGGAGCAGGAGGAGAATCCCCAGTTTCGCAGCCGTCCGGTCGCGGTCGTCCCGGTACTGGCGGACACCACATGCTGCATCGCCGCCAGCTACGAGGCCAAAGCATTCGGAATTAAAACCGGCACTCAGGTTCGTGAAGCCAGGCACCTGTGCCCAGAACTGGTGCTGGTGGAAGCCCGTCATGAAACTTATGTCAAGTACCACCACCGGGTCATTCAGGCGGTGGAGACTTGCGTTCCCGTTTCCTCCATCATGTCCATCGATGAGATGGCGTGTCAGTTGATC
Source organism: Acidobacteriaceae bacterium (assembly GCA_035713565.1). Lineage (GTDB taxonomy): Bacteria > Acidobacteriota > Terriglobia > Terriglobales > Acidobacteriaceae > JAKAAZ01. The sequence goes on from DASSZI010000031.1 coordinate 1,536, forward strand.
GGCCGCGAGCGGCCACTGCTGAAGGCAATGGATCTGGCACGCCGAAGTCAAAGCCTCTATTCGCGATCACGTGGGGTCGACGATCCGTTGCTCCGTCGGCCTCGCGCCAAACCGCTATCTGGCCAAAATCGCGTCGGATATGGAGAAACCCGACGGCCTGGTTGCATTGACTCGGGACTTGTTACCGGACGCATTGCTCGGCTTATCCCTGCGCGACCTGGTTGGTGTCGGCAGACGCATGGAGCGGCGTCTGAACGCCTGCGGCATCCAGACCATTGCGCAATTGCTTGCCCAGACTCCGGAACAACTGCGGCAGGCCTGGGGCGGCGTGCAGGGCGAGCGCCTCTGGCATTGGTTGCGCGGCGAAGATTTCCACGATGCTGAGCTGGACCACCCAAAGTCAATCAGCCACCAGCATGTACTTCCTCCCGAGTTCCGCACGCCAGAAGGATCGTATGCCATTGCGCACAAGTTGCTGCACAAAGCCGCCATTCGTCTACGCGCTGAGAAGCTCTGGGCGGCTGGCATGTCGCTGGCCCTTCGCTTCGCCGTCCCAAAAAATGCCGGGCAGGCAGAGCGCTACGCGGGCATTCCCCAGCGGACGTGGAGCGAGAAAGTGCGACTGGTAGAGTGTCAGGATTCGCAGACGCTCATTGAAGGTCTGCAGAAACTCTGGACGATGCGTCCGGCTGGCGCGATGTATCAAAAGCCTTTTCTCGTCAGCATCACTCTGACGGAGTTGGTGCCTGACACGCTCCACACCTTGAGCCTGTTCAGCGAACTGGATCGCGAAGCGGGTCGCGACCAGTTGGCGAGCACCATGGACCAGCTGAACCGGAAATACGGAATCGACACGCCGTATTTTGCAAGCATGCACCTGGCCCGCGCCGCGGCCCCCACGCGCATCGCCTTCAGCAGCGTACCGGATTTATTTTAGTTCGCGTTGTGCAGCTTGCCCTTCCCGTGACATGGCAGTAGATTGACTGAAACTGATTTCGCCGCTTACTTTGCTTCCAAGGAAAATGCCGTGATGACTTGCCGTGCTCTCTCCTCCCGCTTGACTGCCTCCCATTGGACGGCTCTGCTTGGCTTTCTAACGCTCAGCGTCTTCGGAGCCAACGCTCAAACTCCAGTTAAATCGGCCGCAGGAGGAAATGCTCCCTATAGAAACGCCTCGTTGCCCTTGGCGGAGCGAGCCCACGACCTGGTCGCTCACATGACTCTGGCAGAGAAAGTTTCGCAGATGCAGAATCATGCCGCAGCAATCCCTCGGCTTGGGATTCCGGAGTACGACTGGTGGAGTGAGGGCCTGCACGGCGTCGCGCGCTCGGGATATGCAACAGTGTTTCCGCAGGCCATCGGCATGGCGGCAACCTGGGATGCGCCGCTGATCTACGAAGAAGCCAACGTGATCGGTATGGAAGGACGCGGCCGCTATAACTCCGCCGTTCGGGCGGGTAACCACGCCATCTTTTTCGGCATGGATTTCTGGTCGCCAAACGTGAATATCTTCCGCGATCCGCGATGGGGCAGAGGTCAAGAGACCTATGGGGAAGACCCTTTTCTGACCGGGCAACTGGGCGTGCAGTTCGTCCACGGCCTGCAGGGCAGCGATCCTGATCGATTCCTGGCGATCGCCACCCCCAAGCATTTTGATGTGCACAGCGGTCCAGAGTCGGAGCGTCACCGCTTCAACGTCAATGTGTCTCCGCATGATCTGCAGGACACATATCTGCCGGCCTTTCGTGCAACCGTGGTAGACGGTCACGCCGACTCTGTGATGTGCGCCTACAATGCGGTAGACGGCGCACCCGCTTGCGCCAACCAGATGTTGCTGGAAAAAATCCTGCGTGGCGACTGGCAATTCCATGGCTATGTCGTGTCCGATTGCGGAGCCATCTCCGACATTGCAGAAGGCCACAAGTACGCCGCGAGCGTGGAGCTGGCCTCCGTGGCGGCCGTACGCGCCGGGACCGACCTGAGTTGCGGCAAAGAATATTCAACTCTGGTGCAGGCGGTGCATGAGGGCCTGATCAAGGAAAGCGAAATCGACAACGCTGTCCAGCGGCTCATGCTGGCCCGCTTCCGCCTGGGCCTGCTCGATCTGCCGCAGAAGAAGGCGTTTCAGACACTCGATCAATCCATTGTGAATTCTCCGCTGCACGTCGGCCTCAACCTGAGGGCGGCCGAGGAGTCCATGGTGCTTCTGAAAAATGACGGCGTCCTGCCGCTGCGGTCCGGCATCAAAACCATCGCCGTGATCGGTCCTAACTCCACATCCATTGCAGCGCTCGAAGGCAACTATAACGGCACACCGATTCAGCCCATTACTCCTCTGTCCGCGTTCCATTCTCTTCAGAAACACCAGCACATCCATATCCTGGATGCACAGGGCACCCCATACGTCCAAGAGCTTTCTCTGTCCGTTCCTCCCAGTGTGTTTCATCGCTCCAGAACCAGCCACTCGGAGGGGCTCACTGAAGAGTTGTTTCCGAAAACAGACTTTTCCGGCCACGCCGTCAAAGCGACCAGCCCAAACATAGAGGCCGACTGGAACGCAGCTTCGCCGGCTGCAACGATTCCATCGCAGGCTTTCTCCGTCCGTTGGACAGGGACATTCACTCCGCCCGCGCCCGGCGATTATCCGTTCCAGGTACAGGTTCTTGATTGTTATCCGTGCGACAACCACGAGACCTATGCTGTATGGTTTGACGGCAAAAAAGTCGCATCCGGATCGAGTAGAAACGATCAAGGGCGCACCTCCCCATTGTTTACCGTTCACTTTACCGATACTCAGCCCCACTCATTCCGGATGGAATACTCCCATCAATCCCCCCTGTTTGGGGCTGGAATCTCGCTGAATTGGAAAGCACCCGCGAATATACTTCGAGACCAGGCGGTCTCCATCGCAAAACAGTCCGACATCGTCGTCGCATTCGTCGGGATTTCCCCCCGGCTGGAAGGCGAGGAAATGCCGGTCCATATTCCCGGATTTTCAGGTGGGGATCGCACCTCCATCGACCTGCCGGAGGTCCAAGATCAGATGCTGCAAGCTGTAGCGGCTACCGGCAAGCCGCTCATCGTGGTGTTGATGAACGGGTCAGCCCTGGCCGTAAACTGGGCCCAGCAACACGCCAATGCAATCCTTGAGGCCTGGTACCCCGGAGCACGGGGCGGCAAAGCCATCGTCGATACAATACTTGGGAAGAACAATCCTGGCGGAAGATTGCCGGTTACCTTTTATCGTTCGACCGCACAACTTCCAGCCTTCGAAGACTACTCCATGGCGAACCGCACGTATCGATATTTTCGCGGCAAGCCTCTGTACGCCTACGGCTATGGGTTGAGTTACTCCAGCTTTTCACTGACACATTTCAAGCTGTCAAGCAGCGAGTTGCAGGCTGGCCAACCAATAACCGCTGAAGCGGACGTGACCAATACATCGAAACGCGCGGGCGATGAAGTGGCGGAATTGTATGTCACGTATCCAGCATCTCCTACAGCTCCGATCCATGCGCTGGCAGGCTTCAGTCGCATCCACATAGCACCTGGAGCAACCCAGCATGTCACCTTTCTTGTGAATAGTCGCTCGCTGAGCCAGGTTCTACCCGAGGGCAAGAGGGTCATCCTTCCCGGCACATACACATTGTCTCTCGGAGAAGGTCAACCCGGAACGGGCGCCGAACAAGTTTCCAGTTCGTTTCAGATGGACGGCCAGAAGACGCTTGCACCTTGATACATTGCTCTCTGGAACTTGCAGGCTGATCCTCGAAAGGAACGCCATTCAACTTCCGGATTATTCCACCGTTACGGATTTTGCTAGATTGCGCGGCTGATCCACGTCACAGCCGCGCCTGACAGCAATGTGATACGCAAGCAACTGCAGTGGAATCACCTCCAGCAAGGGCAGCAGCAGTTCTGGCGCGTTCGGAATATAGAGGACGTGGTCGACCAGGCCGGCTATCTCATCGTCACCTTCAACTGCAATCGCGATCACCTTGCCGGAACGCGCCGTCACTTCTTGGATATTGGACAGAGTTTTTTCATAGCGCAGACGCGAGGCCGGGTCTGCCAGGTCCTTGGTGGCCAGGACAACCACCGGGAGAGCCTCATCGATCAGCGCATTCGGCCCGTGCTTCATTTCCCCGGCGGGATAGCCCTCTGCGTGAATGTAAGAAATCTCCTTCAGCTTGAGCGCGCCCTCCAGCGCGATCGGATAATGGATCCCGCGCCCCAAAAAAAGAAAATCCTTCGCGTTGGCATGCGTGCGAGCCAGCGCAATGCACCCGGCATCGCACTGCTTCAGCAACTCGCGAATTTTATTTGGAATCCGAGTCAGTTCTTCGACGAGCACGAGACTCTCCGCAACATCGATGGTCCCGCGCTGTTGCGCCAGGTAAACCGCCAGAATAAAGAGCGCGGTCAGTTGCGCAACAAAGGCTTTGGTGGAAGCAACGCCGATCTCTGGCCCGGCATGGGTGTAAATTGTGCCGTTCGCCTCCCGCGCAATCATCGCGCCGACCACGTTGCAAATAGCAAGCGTCTTTGAGCCCTTCGCGGTGATTTCCCGTTTGGCCGCAATCGTGTCCGCCGTCTCGCCGGACTGGGTGATGAGCAATCCGATGGCTCTGGGATCCGCAATGGGATCGCGATAGCGGTATTCGCTGGCATAGTCCACTTCCACAGGCAGCCGCGCCAGCCGCTCGATCATGTATTTGCCAACTAATCCAGCGTGCCAGCTTGTACCGCACGCGGCGATGTTGATCCTGGTCGCGGCGCGGAATTCCTCCTGAGTAATTTCCATTGCGTCAAGAAACACTTTGCCGCTATCCAGGGAAACGCGCCCCAACGTCGTATCGCGAACAGCGCGGGCCTGCTCAAAAATCTCCTTGAGCATGAAATGTTTGTAGCCGCCCTTTTCCGCCTGGATCGGATCCCATGAAACATGCTGGATCTGGCGCTCCACCGGCCTGCCAACGAAGTCCGTCAGCGTTACGCCTTGCGGCGTAAGTATTGCCAAATCTCCGTCCGCCAGAAAATATAAATCGCGCGTGTGATGTAGAATCCCGGGAACATCGGAAGCCATGAAGAATTCGCCATCGCCCAGGCCGACCACAGCGGGCGGCCCACTCCGGGCGGCGACGATTTTCTGCGGATGGTCTGCCGAGACGACTCCGATCGCGAATGCACCCGTCAACTGACGAACCGCGCGGCGCACCGCCTCTTCCAGCGGAATCTCCCGACCACTTTCGAAGGCGCTGGCAAGTTCCGCCTCGATCAGGTGAGCAATGACTTCCGTATCTGTCTCTGTTACAAATCTGTGTCCGTCTGCGGCAAGGTGGTGCTTAAGCTGCAAGTAATTTTCAACGATGCCGTTGTGGACCACGACGAGCCTGCCCGTGCAATCGCGGTGAGGATGGGCATTTTCCTCCGTCGGACGCCCGTGAGTAGCCCAACGCGTATGACCGATGCCATAGGTACCGGTGACAGGGCTCTCCCGAAGCACTTCTTCCAGATTTTTCAGTTTGCCGGGCGCGCGCCGCAACTGCACCCCCTCCGAATTGCCTGCAACGGCGATTCCCGCGGAATCGTAGCCGCGATATTCCAGCCGCCTCAGACCCTCAAGGATCACTGGCACAGGATCTTTGCTACCCACGTAACCGACAATGCCGCACATAGCACTTTATTGTACTGGGCAGTCGCTACGCATCACTTTGCTTTTCCGCAAACAGGTGCAGACATATCCCTGAAAGAGATTCAGGGATGGCCGAGCGCAAGTGCTCTCGAATCACGGTTCCAGCCGGTATGTGTACTCTTCGATCACCGGGTTCACCAGAACCTCGCGGGCGATGCGCTCCACTTCCGCTTGCGCTTCGGGAAGTCCCATGGACGCGTCCAGCGTCAGCACAAAGTATTTGCCTTGCCGCACGTCCTGAACACCGCGATATTGCAGCTTGTGCAAGGCTCCGTGGATGGTCTTTCCCTGCGGATCCAGCACGGTCTTGCGAAGCATAACGTAGATATGGGCCTTCATCGTAGATAATTATACGTAGTTGGCTCGCGATCTCTTCAAGCCGGCGGTAAGGAACGTGGATGACAAATTATTTGGAACTGCCTGTCGGCAATAAGGCGCCGGAGGTGATTCACGCCGTAATCGAGATCCCCTACGGGGGCGTCAACAAATATGAATACGACAAGACGCTGCATGTCTTTCGCCTGGACCGCAATCTCTACTCTCCGGTGCATTATCCGGGCGATTATGGATTTATCCCCAGCACTCTCAGTGAGGACGGCGATCCGCTGGACGTTCTGGTTCTCGTCGATTCGCCCAGCTTTTCCGGCTGTCTGATGGACGTGCGCCCAATCGGGCTGCTCCAGATGCTCGATCAAGGCATCCCCGATGAGAAGGTGCTTGCCGTTGGCCGCAGCAATCCCCGCTATGCCGATGCTTGGAATTACACGGAAATCTATCCGCACATGCTGCGCGAGATCACTCACTTTTTCGCCGTCTACAAAGATCTGGAAGGAAAGCGGGTGGAGGTGAAAGGCTGGCGCGATGCGTCTCAGGCACGCGAGGCAATTGTGGCCTCAGTGCGCCGCTTCCAGGAAGTGAAGCAGTCCGGGGCTGCGGGGAACTCCGCTGCTGTGCCGGAAGAGCGCCGCCGGTCCGCAACGGATGTTCGCCGCAACGCCTAATTCTTCGGCGGACTCTGATCCGCGTCTCCCTGTGAGGGGGGCTGCTTGCCAGGTGGCGCAACACTCTGCGCCGCCGGAGCACTCAAGCCCTGATAGACGATCTGCGCATTGGAGCCGAACCTTTTGTAGTCCGCGTAAGTCACAATCTCACGAATGTGAACGTCGTTTGGCAGGCAGTGCTTGCAACCCTGAAAGTGCAGCATCCCTTCCGCCCTGGTATACACCGGAAACCAGTATTTTCCATCAATCTGCTGGCGATAGGTCGTAAACGGCGGAGAAAGGTTTTCCTGCCCGCGCCGCGTATTGTCCGGAATATTTTTGCCATGCGTCACAATGATCTGGTTGTCCTTGGCGTCCACCCAGATTCTTCCCGCAAAATAGCGATGTCCCTTCTCCATGTGCTTCGGCGAGACATCGAACACGTACGTTGCCACTTGATCCACGCGCTGCTTTCCCACATAGTTCACCTTGTAAGCATCGATGTCTTCGCTTGTCAGCGTAAATGGCAGCCGATGCTCTAAATCGTCAAAGTCCGCCGGACTCATCGCGACGCGTGTCAATGTATTGTCCGGCGCATACACCACCAGTTCATGCTTCACGCCGGCAGGACTGAACACTACATCGTCCACCTGCTCGTATTCGCCATCCACCCGCCCGTCCTCATCTAGCGTATCCACCTTCACCGTGCGTCGATAAGTGTAATCGCTGCGGGCAATCTTGAACTCACTTTCCTTTGCGGCAAAGTTGCGAACGATCTGCTGCGGTGGAATACCCGAGGGTGGCGAGACGTCCAGCCCTCCGAACCCGGAGTCCACCGACTTCTGGTCACCACCAGACCTCGCGCTTTGGCTCTGGTCTTGACACAGGACCATCGATGAGCCAAAAACAAGGATTAATGCAGCAGCGGCCAGGCTCACCCGCCGGGTTCTTCTGAGCTGCCGTGGATTCACCAGAATAGCCCACATCCTGCTTGCTCCTCTCTCTTCCACCATAGACGAATCGCAATGGCTTCTGCTGCTTTCCCACCCTCCAGATGGTCTTCCACCTGCCAAACCGCACCCCGAGTGGATTCCGCGGGAGTAGCATCGGGAGAGAGCGCCCCGCTGTGGCTTCTTAGCTCTCGCTTGCACCTCTCTGGGAGAAATCTTTCCGATGGCTTTCACCAATCGACCAAAGCAATCGACGGAACGAAAGCCCCGCCAACGCGAGCCTCTCGAAGCTCCAGCCCTTTATGAATATGCGGTCCGCAGCTTGGGCCGAAAAATGCGTACGGTCGCCGAATTGAAACGCCTGATGCGCCAGCGCGTCGAACCCGGCGATTCAGGTGACGTCAAAATAGATACTGTCATTCAGCGGCTTACCGAACATAAATATCTGGACGACACTCGCTACGCCGCCGATTTCACCCGTATGCGCCAGGAAAATGAGCGCTTTGGGCGCCGCCGTGTCCAGCAGGACCTGACCCAGCGCGGCGTACATAGCGAGATCGTCGCCACCACTCTGGACGCCGCCTACGCTGACATTCCGGAAGCGGAACTTGCGCGGCGGTATATTGAACGCAAGCGCCTGCGCAAACCCACCAATGAAAAGGAAACAAACCGCGTGGTCCGCAGCCTGGTGCGGGCTGGTTTCTCCATGGGCACCATTTTCCCATTGCTCAAGGCCTGGAAAATTGAGGAGACAGCCCTGCATGCCCTGTCAGAAGTCGACCTGGAAGCCGAAGGGTAATCTGCCCTACTCTGCCATCTACGGAGTCATCGCGATTCCAAGCTGCGCGAACAGAAACGCATAGATGTCCGCCATCTCCTGCGTCGCTTCATCGATGTTGGTGCTGAATCCATGCCCCGCGCTGGCTGAGGTCCGCAGCATGACAGGCCGACCGGAACTCGTCGCCGCCTGCAGCGCAGCGGTCATCTTCCGGGAATGCGCCGGATTCACTCGATGGTCATTGTCTCCGGTCACGAACAATACAGCCGGATATGCCGTCCCGGCCACCACGTGGTGATATGGCGAGTAGGCGTAAAGCGCCTTGAACTGCGCCGGATCTTGGACCGAGCCGTATTCCGTGATGTTGAACGATCCATTCGGGTCCAACTCCGTCCGTAGCATGTCATAGATGCCCACCACCGAAAGCACCACCCGAAACATCTCAGGATGTTGCGCGATTTCCGCGCCCATCAGCAGCCCTCCATTGCTGCCTCCCTCCGCCGCAAGGTGCTCTGAGGACGTATAGCGATTGATGATCAAGTACTCCGCGCATGCTGCAAAATCGTCGAATACATTCTGCTTATTCAACAACATTCCAGCCCGGTGCCACGCCTCGCCATATTCCTCGCCGCCGCGCAGATTTGTTTCCACCAGAATGCCGCCATGATCGATCCACAACCGGGCGAAAGCTCCGGCAAAACGGGGTGATTCGCTGATACCGTAGCCGCCATACCCGGTGATCAGCGTCGGATTTGCACCATTCATCCGGGTGCCACTCTTCATCAGAATCGTGAGCGGAATCGCGGTTCCGTCTTTCGATTTGGCCGTGGCGCGGAGCGCTTCCACATCATTCAATTGCACGCTGGACTGCGTGCGAAACTGCGTCTCTTGCGGCTGGCCAGAACCGTCATAGCGATACCACGCGGCAGGTTGCGTGTATGTTTGCATGCTGTAGAGAATCCCGCTTTTGCCAAGCGGCACCAGCGAACCGACGGAGGCCACCTTTGGCAGCGGAACGCGGCCGAGCGGCTTCCCATCCAGATCAAACACGAGGATCTCTTCCGGTCCGCCATCGACGACCGTCGCGTAGATGCGATCCGTTCCTGCCCAGTAGCTCCGGTCACTCATGGGGAAGCCTGTCCCAGAACTGACCAGGCTGGCCTTCCCGGTTGGCGTCAGGATCGGCTTCGCCTCTGCCAGGTTCGTATCGCCAGCGGGCAGCCGCAGAATGGTTCCCCGGTCGCTCTGCTTACGCGATAGCAGATACAGATCATCCTTTGCCCCGAAGGTCGCATGCACAACGCCGTCTTGAAAATGGGTGACCTGCTGCGGCTGGCCATTGGCCCGTACCAAAAAATGCTCAAACTCGCCGCCATCCCCGTTCGCCACGGAAATCAAAAGCTCATGTCCATCCGGCGACATCTCCAGCGTCGTCTCCGCGATCCGCGGGAAATCCTTCCCCGCAACATAGCTGTCCGTCGCTGGGGCAGTTCCCAGCTTGTGAAAATACACCTGCTGATAAAAGTTCTTGTCGGCATCCAGGCGCTCGTTCCCCTGCGGATAACGCGTGTAATAAAAGCCGGAGCCGTCCAACTTCCACGCCATGCTGCCGCCGCCCGTAGCAAAGTTCACGCGTGGAACGGCCACACCAACCTGCTTGCCCGTCGCGGCATCGACAACATACAACGCCCCATCTTCGCTGCCGCCGGTCGAAAGCGCCAGCCCCACCAACTTGCCGTCCGGCGACGACAGGTACCAGTCCACCTGCGAGGGCTTCCCGTCCAAAAACGTATTCAGATCGACGACCGCGCGCTCCGAAGCCTTGTTCTCCGGCGAATCAAATGTCACCAGCACCGGCCCAGCCTTTTGCGGATCATACTTCAGCGCGAACAGCCGTCCCGCGCTGGACTCCAGCGCCCTGTAATCGGGCTTTGCCTTCTGGCGCGCCGTCCGCAGATACTTCGCCAGCGCGGCTCGCTGCGGCAGCGGCTCCAGGTATGAGTGCGTATACGCATTCTGCGCCGCGACCCACTGCTTGACGGCCGGGCTCTGGCCGTCTTCTAGCCAGCGATAATCGTCCGTAACCTTCACACCGTGGTAAACGTCCACCACCGGTTCCTTCTTTGTAGGGGGTGGAGACGGCAGCTTTGCCGCATCCTTCGCAGCAAAGACAAGGTACGCCGGGAAAATCGTCGCACAAAGCAGCAACGTCAGTGTCGCAACACGCAGGATGGGAGTGGAACGAATCTGTTTCAACAAGCCTCCTCAAATCGGCGGGGGAGGACGGCATACCGTTTATACACCACTCCGGCAAAAACGGGTGCGCCATCCGGGCCGTGTACTTCGCGGCCGTAGGATAGATGGTTCACAGAATAATCTGTCATTCCGAGCGCGCCGGAAAATCCAGAGGGTAATGGTAACGCAGCACAAACAACTGGTCTCTGGATTCTTCACTCCGCTCCGTTCAGAGTGACACGGCGGGTGCCCCACATCTCGATCTTGAGATGTGGGTTCAGCGGTTGTTCTTTGGTGCCCCATCCTAACCGCGTCCTTTGCGGTTAGGATGGGATGGAATTCCCCCACGCACACGGTTGCTAAACTTGAAAGATATGCGCACGCTGTCCGGCAATGCAATCCGTGAGATGTTTCTGCGTTTTTTTGAAAGCAAAGGTCACACCCGCGTCCACTCCTCCTCGCTTGTCCCGCACAACGACCCGACCCTGCTTTTCACCAACGCAGGTATGAACCAGTTCAAGGACGTTTTCCTCGGCCTGGAAAAACGTCCCTACACCCGCGCGACCTCGGCGCAAAAATGCGTCCGCGCCGGCGGCAAGCACAATGACCTCGAGAACGTCGGCTTTACCCGCCGCCACCATACCTTCTTTGAAATGCTCGGCAACTTCAGCTTCGGCGACTATTTCAAAAAGGAAGCCATCGCCTACGCCTGGGAACTGGTCACCTCCCCGGAGTGGTTCGGGCTGCCGAAAGACAAGCTCTACGTCACCATCTTTCAAGGAGAAAACGGCGTAGCGCGCGACGATGAAGCCTACAACTTCTGGCTGGAGCACGTCTCCAAAGATCGCATCTTCGAAATGGGCATGAAGGACAACTTCTGGCAGATGGGCGACACCGGCCCCTGCGGCCCATGCAGCGAAATCTTCTACGACATGGGCCAGGCCGCCTCCGAAACTCCGGACAAAGACCTGCCCTTCGGCGAAGACGACGCTCGCTACGTGGAAATCTGGAACCTCGTCTTCATGCAGTTCGACCGCAGCGCCGACGGCGTCCTCACGCCATTACCCAAACCCTGCGTCGATACAGGAGCGGGCCTCGAACGCCTCGCCGCCGTGCTGCAAGGAGAGATCTCGAATTTCGAGACAGATTTGTTCATCCCCTTGATCGCACGCGCCGGAAAGCTGGTGCTATTTCCTAACACCCCGGACGATATCCCCCCATCGGCCCTCAAAAATCCTTTGACCCAAATGCTCCGCGTCAAGATGATCGACTTAGGCGGGACGCCCGGACCAGGCTTGCGGCATCACCTTCTGGAAAACGCAAGTATGCGGATCATCGCAGACCACGCTCGCGCAGCAACATTTCTGATCAGCGACGGCGTACTTCCATCAAACGAAGGTCGCGGCTACGTACTGCGGAAGATCCTTCGGCGTGCGATTCGCCATGGCCGCGTCCAGGGCCAGGAGAAGCCGTTCCTATATCAAATGGTTTATGCCGTCCGCGATCTAATGAAGGACGCATATCCAGAACTCGTCGAGTCAGCCGAACGAGTGGCGAGGGTGGTTGAGTCCGAAGAGCGGCAATTTGATCGTGTCCTCAAGGCCGGCTTCGCAGCATGGGAGGACCGCCTATACGAACTCGCGCTCGAATCAATGGGTCAGGGGAAGGACATTTTATTCGAAACCAAAAGGTTCGATAAACTCGAAAAATTCACCAAAGGTGGATCAACGGTCAGATTTCCCGGGAGAGACGCCTTCCATCTGTACGAAACCTACGGCCTGCCGCTCGACTTCATGGTCGATGCAGCCCGCGATGTAGGCATCGACTTCGACATGGAGGGCTTCGAGCGCGCCCGCGCCGAAGAACAAGCCCGCGCGCGCGCCTCCTGGAAAGGCGGCTCCAAAGCAACCGCCAGCCCCGCCTATCGCGAGCTGCCGAAAACAATCTTCGAAGGCTATCGCCAGCTCGAATCCACGCAATGCGAAGTGCTCGCGCTCGTCAAAGACGGTCTCGGCGTGCAGGAAATCAAAACAGGCGACAGCGCGGAAGTCGTGCTCGACCACACCAGCTTCTACGCCGACTCCGGCGGTCAGGTCGGCGACCACGGCTGGCTCTACTCAGCAGACGGAAACGTCATCGTCGCGGAAGTCCTCGGCTGCACCAAGCCCGTGCAGGGCATCTTCGCGCACCGGGTCATCGCGAAACAGCCTATCTATATAGGTGACCGGCTCAACACCGTCGTCGATCCCGCATTCCGCTCCGCCACCATCCGCAACCACACCGGAACCCACCTGCTGCACGCGGCATTGAGAGAAACCCTCGGCACCCACGTCAAGCAGGCTGGCTCGCTCAACGATCCGCAGCATCTGCGCTTTGACTTCTCGCATTTCACCGCCGTTGCCGATGAGGAACTGCAGGACGTCGAAGACCTCATCAACAAAAACGTCCTCGCCAACACCCGCGTCGAAACCATCGAAGACGTTCCCATCGATGTCGCCGTCAACGAATATCACGCGATGGCGCTCTTCGGCGAAAAGTATGGCGACCGCGTTCGCGTCGTCAAGATCGGCGACTTCTCGACCGAACTCTGCGGCGGCACTCACACTGCCGCGACCGGAGAAATCGGCCTGGTGAAATTACTCGGCGAAGGCAGCGTTTCCTCCGGCGTGCGCCGCATTGAAGCCGTCACCGGCACCGGTGCACTCAATGAATTCCGTCGGAATGAAGCCGTGATGAAATCCGCTAAACGGATCGTCAGCGTTATTTCTGATCCAGATTTAGCTGATCGAGATCGGGTCGCGAAAGCTTTGCGCGACAAATTCACTGCGCAGGAAGACGAACTCAAGCGCCTGCGCCGCGAACTCGACGAAGCGCGAATGAAGTCCGCCGCAGGGCGCGTCAGCAACGCGGTGTCGGAGGCCGTCGAGGTCAACGGCATCAAAGTGCTCGCCCAGCGCGTGGACGCGCTGGATCGCGGCCAGATGCGGACACTCGTCGACAATCTGCGGACGAAATTAGGTTCCGGGGTGGTCGTTCTCGGCGGCGCGCAGGAGGAAAATAAAGTCTCGCTGATCGTGGGCGTAACCAAAGACCTGACCAGCCGCGTGCAGGCCGGAAAGATCGTCGCGCAACTGGCGCAAAAAGTGGGCGGCTCCGGTGGTGGACGCCCCGATATGGCGGAGGCGGGTGGCAAGGACGCCAGCCAACTGGACGCCGCGCTCGCCAGTGCGCCACAAGTGGTGCAATCCCTGCTTGTCTGAGCCACAGGCGATATGGGGTCCCCACGTCTCGCACCTGAGACCTGGGATTTGAATGTCCACCATAACCCTCTCGGAAAAAGTAACGTGGCATTCTGGATTCCGTTGCGCTTTCTGTGCTGCTGCCCGCCCACTTGCCGGTATTCTAGAGGTGCTCTGGCGCGTTTGTCTGCAGTCGAGACCCGTGCCTCTTTTCTTCTCTCAATGGTCGTTCTCCCGCAGGCGGCGAAGCCGCTTGCGCGCGAAAATGTGCGTCACCGTTTGCATGCTGCTGCGTGGGAGCACTTCCTTGGCCCTTGCTCCCCACGGCAAGAGCATGGCGCAGTATGCCCGTGCGGAAGCTCTGCAGCGGCGACTCCACATGCGGCCCGTAGCGCAGAGGACCCGTGCGGACTACGTGCGGGCCCTGAATGCGTTTCGCGTTGTTTACCACGGCGACCCTGGCTCTCCAGACGCCGCATCGGCAATCGCTGCCGTAGCAGATCTGCTCGCCGAAGAAGGTCGTTGTTTTCACGATCCCCGGCTGCTGCAGGATGCGGCGGCACAATGGAAATTTCTGCAGAGCCAATATCCTGGAAGCCCGCTGCGCCGTCGCGCGCGGCTGCAGGAAGCCGATCTCGAGCGAACCGGCTTTCGCCCCATCGCATCCGGGAAGAATCCAGCACCCCGACTGCCGGCCAGGAGCAACGCACTCGCCCTGAATTCTGTCCAGCGACCCAATCCGGCGGAGAATGTTTCGTTGGCGAGGACTTCCAGCGCGCCGATACGACACGAGGTGGCGCCCCCTTTGCCGGGTGTTGTGCACCCATCCCGCGTTTCTTCTTCGCCCGTCCCGGACCAGCAGACTCCAATCGCTATCCTTCAGGGCGTCAGGTCCTGGACGCAGGGCAGCCTTACCCGTGTAGCCGTGGACCTGAGCGGGCCAGCCGCGTACCGCATGTATCCTGCTCCGGAACGTCATCAGCTTGTCTTGATTGTC
>DASSZI010000032.1:0-2593 GCA_035713565.1 Acidobacteriaceae bacterium
AAGCGGCGAGGCACGGACGCCGTGTGGCATTGCTCGACCATGCGGACCGCATCGGGAAGAAGATTCTGATTTCGGGAGGAGGCCGCTGCAACTTTACCAACCTGCACTGCAGCCCAGAAAACTTTCTTTCCGCCAATCCTCACTTCTGCAAATCGGCGCTGGCCCGATACACTCCACAGGATTTTCTGGAGATGGTCTCCAGGCACAAGATTCCCTTTCACGAAAAGACACTTGGGCAGCTCTTCTGCGACCGCTCCGCGCGCGATATCGTCGCCATGCTGGAGTTGGAATGCCGGCAGGCAGGGGTCCAGGTTTTTCTTAACACTTCAATCGAGGCAGTACGCCACAGCACTGAATTCCAAATTTTTACGCCGCACGCGAACTTCTCTGCCCCGGCTCTGGTTGTCGCCACAGGAGGACTTTCCATCCCCAAGATGGGCGCCACTTCTCTCGGCTACGATCTGGCCCGGCAATTTGGCATTGCCGTACGCGAATGCCGTCCCGCCCTCGTACCACTTCTATTCGCCCCTCAGGAACTCGAGCAATATGAAAATTTGGCAGGGCTTTCGACAGACGTCGTCGCGGCTTGCAACACCGGGGAATTCCGGGAGAAGATGCTGATCACCCACCGCGGCCTGAGTGGCCCGGCAATGCTTCAAATCTCTTCCTATTGGAAACCCGGGCAGACGCTACGCATTGATCTCGCGCCAGAGCAGAAATGGACCGCTCTCCTGCAGGACCCTCGCACTCCACGAAACTTATCCAATGCGAAAAGTGAACTGCGCCGCGTGCTTCCTCATCGTCTGGCCGACCGCTGGCTGAGCTTTCATGCTCCACCGGACTGGACCAACCGATCCGTCGCAGCGTTGGAGGCTGAACTGCATGCGTGGCGACTCACTCCAGCAGGCACGGAAGGTTACCAAAAAGCCGAGGTGACCGCTGGCGGCGTGGATACGGACGAACTTTCCGCAAAAACGATGGAAAGCCGAAAAGTGCGCGGCCTGTTCTTCATCGGTGAGGTGGTAGACGTAACCGGACACCTGGGCGGCTTCAATTTCCAATGGGCCTGGGCCTCTGGATACGTGGCTGGGCAAGCGCTGGCTGGCTGATCTCGCGCGATGTTAAGTCCGCGCCCTCAGCGAGGCTGTGGGTCGGAATACGTCTGCGGAACCAGGGCGGCCTCTTCAGGAATCAACAACCATCCTGCCAGATACGCGATCTCTCCCAGCGGAAACGTCAAAACGCCCAGAACGACCGCAAGAATCCGTATCGCGACCAGGTCCCAGCCATAGCGGATATGGATCGCCGCACACACCCCCGCAAGCATACGGTTGGCGCGTGGCCGGAACATGGCGTTCAAAGGAGAGGGAGAAAAGGTGGTCGGGTTGACCGGCACGCCACAATTGCCACAGAAGTTGGCTCCGGGTGCCAGCGGCTTTCCACATTGTCGGCAAAACATTCGGGTTCCTCCCGTGCTGCATCATCCAGTTCTCATCACCCGGCTTCCCAGTCGGGCGGCAAACTTTTGCTGTAGTTGAACTACGCACCGGATGGCTGTAAAGTTCCCTGCTCGGCCAGCATACGCCTGGCCCGGCAACTTTGGCCTTGCAGCCGCAGATCATTGACCGCTGTATGGAGTCTGCTCGTATCGCTTTGCGCGCGCAGCCTGCCCGGAATCAACCCCCAGTGCCAGGACTGCCTCGTACTGCTGTTTTGCGGGCGCGCGTTCGTTCAAAATGTCGTACATCTCTCCAGCCGCAAGATGTGCTCGACGCTTCATCAATGGAGACGCGGTGGGTTGCTCGGCCGCAGTCTGGTAAGCGTTGGCTGCAAGCGCAATCTGTTTCTGGCCACGCGCCGCCTCGCCCAGCCCGTAATACACCATCTCCAGATGCGCGTTCGGGTAATAGCCGGTCTGACTGGCCGCCGCCGCAAGTTTTCTGTACGCGTCGACCGCAGCCATTCCTTTCCCTGAATCTTTCATCAGGTTCGCCTGTTCGAGCGAGAACAAGAAGTTATGCGGATATTTGTCATGCAGTCCGTCGGCGACTGCGATGGCCTCGTTGTATTTCGCCTCGCGCCGCAGAAATAGCATAAGCGCGGTCCCGGCAGCGACGGAATTGATGATGCCATCCTGATTCACCCGTTCCAGCTCCGCGAGTCCAGCGGATTTTGATCCGTGAAACCCGATCAGACCCGCCATGATCTTAAACGGCCTCTCCAGGCTCCCCAACACGTAATCATGCACCCCGACAATCAGATAGCAGTCCGTGTATTTAGGATCGCGTTTCAAAACGGCGTCATCGTCTCTTCTGGCGGCAAGCGCCAGATGCAGGGCCGCAATGTACCGTTTCTCCACCATCCCGGTGTAGACGGTCTCCAGACTGGTCGCAAATCCGCGCGCGAACAGCGCATTCAGATCATTGGGATTGACTCTCAGCCTCTGATTACTCAGTTCCATGGCGCGGCTGTAGAGTCCGTCGATTCTGGCCCGGGTCTGCATGTCCTCCACCACAGGATGCTTGCCGGACAGAAAGCCGTCCTGCACATACAGGGTGGTATCCAGCAGATCCAGCCGGTACAGTTCACGAAT
>DASSZI010000033.1:0-12172 GCA_035713565.1 Acidobacteriaceae bacterium
CTTTAGCTGTTCTGCAACCATGGAAAGGGCCAACCCCATATCGGTGCCTCCGTCGCTTTCAAGATCGATCCAGCGGAATTCATCGATGGGCGTGGGCTGGCTTACATGCCACTGGGCTCCGGTCGAGAAACTAATCGCACGTACTAGCAGTTCAGCGTGGGGATTACTGTCAGCAATCTGCTGCATGTGGGGAATCGACTCTTTTATGGCATTGTTCAAGGCTTGCATCTTTCCATCTGCGTACATCGAACCGGAACAGTCGGCAATCCATATGAAGTGCAGAGGCCGGGCCGAAATGGAACCGCCAGGCATTCCGAGTATTGGATCGTTTGTCATCGCAACTCCCAAAGGTATTAGTGCCGTTTGCTGACCCTCGCTCTACTCCAATCAAAATATACTGACCGTGCCACAGCGTCGGCACAAAAATGAACGCTTCCATGTTTCATACAGCTTGGGCCATTCGGTTGTGTTGAATCTGCGGCACGCTCTCAGATGGATTCCGGCAGCAAGTACAGCAACGATCAGGACCACAACCAACGCTTCCGCACTCACATTTACTTCCAGCAACATCACCAAAACAATCATTGCGAGAGCTGCTACAAACCAAAGGGCGGCAGCAAAGATGTAGCTTCTTTTCCTTGGAGGAGCGGCTTTTTGCGCCAATAAACTCTGTCTTTTGCCGAGTGAGGTCAGAATGAGACTGCGGGTGAGTCCTCGGAACGACCCGAGGACAAGGCTCTGCGACTTTGAAGTGCCTTCCAGATAGATCATGGATAACTTCCTAAGTTGCGGATTTCCACAAGAGCGACAATGAAGTATGGAACCTGGATTGTTTTTCATCATACGTTGGCCAAAAGAGTAATATTTCGCTTTTTGTTTGTCTACTGGTCTCGCCAAACGCCCGTATCGCGCGATAGTGAAGCTGATCGAAAGCTGGCCCAAATCGAGACGGATGGACTCGCTTTTCTCACCAACAACGGCGCAGGAACCCCGCTACAGGGAACAGGCGTCTATTTGATCAGCGGAGCTTTCGTCACCTCACCGGCGGCCCAAGGTCGACGCGCGGCGAAGTAGCTGGCGCTCCAGTTGCGGAATTCCCGCCTGCTTACTTAGGCCAGATAGGGCTGGCCTCTTTGATATCCCAGATGGGCCCTCCGTCGAAAAGCGGGCCGCGCAGCCGTACGAAAGAAGGTGCTCTTCCTTCAACAATCCATACGCGGACATCCTTTGGCTGCTTGCCGACAACGGGGGCAATCGCACCCTCAATCCCGGGTATTTCGGTCTTGATGACGTAACGGACCGCCTGGTGATGAGCGCCACCCACAGAGAATATGTCCTTGCCGTGCGGTTCGAGAGAAAATTGCACGATCTTGGGTTTAGGTGTGGCGGCGAGATAGGACACCTTTGTCTGCGAAACGCCTGGATCCAGGTTTGTCAGTAAGGTGAGAACCATTCCATTGGAAAGGTTTTCTGGAAGTTCCATGTCGTAGGTTTTTGAGCCTGTTTCGGGACTGTTCTTTCCATGATCGAAGGTCCGGACGGTCACCTGACCTTTTGGGACGTTGATCAGGACGTCCATGGGATGGAGATACTGGGGCCCCTTCTGGAGATGATGGTCGCTGATTAGCTTGAACTTGCCATCTTCCGAAAACACAGTCGTGTCATCGTCCAGGGACCCATCCTTGAAGCGGAACACTAAGTTTGAGGTAACGATCTTTCCATGAACGGTGACTTTGGAATCTCCCGTAGCAAGTTGTTTTCCGTCTGTGTCGCGTAAAAGAAGGAAACCATGGCTCGTACCGACCGGGTGCTGGACCGAGACTAACTGGGAGAGCAATGGCCCGGTCGGGCAAAATAGCGCAAACATCATGAACGATGCCGAGACCGCTTGCGTCACAGTCAACTTAGAGCGCAGTCTGCTGAAAAGCCGAGGAAGGCAAGGTCCGGGGAGGCAGGGACAGATCAGCGGCTGGTCGATGCTCAGGTCATTCACAGTACAATTCCTTTGATTTGTAGGTATTTACCACGCGCAGCCGCTGCGGAAGAACGCGAGCGTCCTGCTTAGCTGTGAGGAGAAGACTGGCTCAGTGGTTGTATGGGCGGCAAATGTAGCTGCAGGCCATGAGGGGGCTACTACATCAGTTCGAGTCCGATTCAGAACGGAAGCGTTAATTTCACCGCAGCGCAGACTCGCCCTGTGGCAGTCAATACCGATCCCGATTCCCAGACTTTTGAGGACAAGCCGTGGATTGCGGTCGATAACACGCTCACGAGTGGAACTTCCGGCAATTTATATGCTGCCTGGGTGCATTACCTTGCGCAGCAATCCTTTCCCGCAGGGGGGTGAGCCCGCAATCGCAAGTGAATAACGTTCAGGGCCCGCAGATTGCGGTGGACTCCTTGGGGCGCGTGGTCGTTTCGTGGCTTTATTGCCTGAACTATGTGCCCGCTCCCGGCCAATTCAATGACAAATGCATGCAAAGCCAGATATGGGGAGCTGTATCGAGCGACGCCGGAAGAACTTTCAGCACACCCATCCAGATATCGCCGACGATCAACGATCTGGACGGCAGTGGATTTTCTTCGCAATATCGAAAGTGGAGCGCACCGGCGATGGCCGTCGATCCGCGTACGAGTGCTGTTGCGGTGCTGTATGCCGACCAGGTCGGAGCAAACTCCGCGATCGAATACGTCCATTGCCCACCCGCATTTTCCGGACCGTGTTCGCAGCCAGTGCAGATAAACGACGTGAACTACGGCCAACGTGTCTTCCCGGCTGTCGCCGTCGATAACTTTGGAATCGTGCACATGAGTTGGTATGACAGCAGAAACGATCCGTCGGATCCGTACTCGAGCCATCTGGACATATATGCGACTATGCCTGGTCTGTCGGCTCTCCACTCCACCCAAATGCGAGGGTAACTCCGGCAACAATGGACTTGTCCAGCGTCGGCCCCTATCCGGGCTTTGGTTTTATCGGCGATTACAGCGGAATCGCCGCAAGCTGGGGGATTGTGCGCCCGGCATGGACAAATGGAGTGATGACTACCACGACTTTGATTCCGCAGCCGCATTGAGGGTGGAACTCACCTGCAGTTTTGGTTTCGATCCGATTAGAGCGCGACGACCTCGCTCTGGTCAGGTGAGAATCGTCATCGGCTTATGTGATCATCATGCGACAAGTCGCTCGTCGCCTGCGTGGCTGTGGGGGCGCGAGGTCAGCGTGATGGCGGCGGTGAGGATCATGGATCCGCCCAGCCACGCAGCCGGGCCCAGGTGTTCTCCAAGCAGACCCACGCCCAGCAGCGAGCCGATTAGCGGTTCCAGGTTCAGGAAGACGCCGGCCCGGGAAGCTGGCACGCGGGTCAATCCCCAGTTCCACAGCAGGGTTGTGCTTGCGGTGCAGAGCAGGCCACTTGCGGCCAGCGCAAGCCATGCCGCTCGAGAAATGGGCATTGGCGGCGGACCGTCGACGGCGAAGACCCAAACCGCAAGCATTACCGAACCTGTGCTCAGGCCGTATGCCGTCACGACCAAAGGGGAGTGGTTGCGCAGCAGACGCTGATTCATCAGAATCCATACCAGAGAGATCATCAGGGAGATGACAATCATCAGGTCGCCGGTCAAGGTTGGCGCGTTTCCGCCGGAGCTATGGTGAGATCCGCCGAGCGCGATGAGTGCGGCACCTGTTGTGGACGCAGCCAGGGCCGTCCAGCTGATGCGATCCAGTCGTTCGTGCGCGAAGATTCCAGCTCCGACGGCCAGAACTACGGGAAGCGTTCCGACCATGAGCGCCGCATGCGAAACAGTGGTGCGCGCCAGCCCCGCGAACTGCAGCAGGAATTGCACGGGCACTCCCAGGAAAGCGGCGATCAGAAGAATGCGCCATTCGCGGGCGTTCAGGCCCGGGCGACGCGATAGAAGTACGGGTGCAAGCCCCACGCATGCAAACAGGAAACGATAGAACACCATGTGCGCGGAACTCATTTCCCGCATGGCAATTTTGCCAAAAAAGAATCCAGTTCCCCAGAGGCCCCCAGCCAAGGCGCACGCGGCATAGCCAAGGGCACTTCGAGCACCGCGCCGGGACATGGTAGCTGCAATCACTCCTCTACTGTGACAGAGACGAACCCAGGTCTCAAAGTAACAAGACCTGGGACGCGAGAATTGCAGAACGTGGGGCGTAGCCCTGAATTACCAGACGCGGCAGCGATTCAGGGGAGCCATGGGAGCGCCTTTTTTACAACTGAAGGCATGGGCAAATTCGGGCATATTGCGCACGACACCATTGGCACGGAACTGGTCCGGTGCGTGGGGATCCGTCTGCACCAGTAGGCGCACAAATTGCGGTCGCGCATTGGTGCACCAGTTCTGCGCATAGCCGATAAAGAATTGCTGCTCCGGCGTGAAGCCGCCCATCTTTTTTGCAAGGTCGATGTTGTGCTGTGCCGCGTAGGCTTCCATGGCCATGTAGGCCAAACGCGCCCCGCCGTTATCCGCCGTGTTTTCTCCCAGTGTCAACCTGCCATTCACATGGAGATCATCGACAGCCACAAAGCTGCTGTACTCATCGGCAACGCAAGTCGTCCGGGCGTCGAACTGCTTTTTGTCCTGCGGTGTCCACCAGTTCTTCAGGTTGCCATAGCCGTCGAATTGGCTGCCCTGATCGTCGAAGCCATGGGTTAGCTCGTGCCCTACGACTGCGCCCACGTGTCCGTAATTCACCTGGTTAGGCGCGTTTTTATCGTAGAAGGCTGGTTGCAGAATTCCGGCGGGAAAATTGATGTTGTTCATGCTGGGGTCATAATCGGCGTTGACCGTGGGGGGCGACATGTCCCATTCTTTTTTGTCAACAGGCTTGCCGATCTTGTTCAACTGCCGAGCCGATTCAAATTCCCGAGCGCGAATGGAATTGCCAAGGGCATCGTTTGGATTGATGATCAGCTTGGAATAATCGCGCCACTTATCCGGGTAGCCGATTTTGTTTGTGATGAGATCAAGCTTCTGGATCGCTTTTACTCTGGTTTCCGGACTCATCCATTTGAGCGAGGTCAGGTCTTTGTTCATCGCGGTCTCGATGGCCTTCACCATGTCGAGCGTTTTCTGCTTGCTGTCCCCGGCAAAATACTTTTCTACATAGATCTTCCCTAGCGCTTCGCCCAGGGCTGCATCGGTCCCGGAGACACAGCGCTTCCAGCGGACCTGCATCTGCGGCGTTCCACTGAGCTTGCGACCGTAGAAATCAAAGTTCTCCTGATCAAAGGCTTTGGGCAGCCGCGATGCAAAAGAGTCCAAAAGGTGAACCCTCAGATAGTTGCGAATCGTCCCCATCTCGGCCTGCGACAGGATGCTATTCAGCGACTGGAAATATGCAGGATTCGCCACGTTAAGTTCTTTGACCGGGGGTGTGCCGGCCCGCTGCAGGAGGCTTTGCCAGTGGAGGCTGGGGTCGGTACCGGCAAGCGTGGTGAGCGGTTCCATGTGATAGGTCTTGTAAGGATCGCGGCGTTCCACGACTCCCATGGAGGCGTGGGCCAGGGAAGTCTCCAGCGCCAGAATGGCTTTGGCATCCGCAGTGGCTTTCGCGGGGGCCTCGCCATAAAGCTGAAGCATTTTGGCCATGTGATTCACATATTCCTGCCGTAGCTTCACGCTTTTGGTGTCTGTACGCAGGTAATAATCTTTTTCCGGAAGACCCAGACCGCCCTGATCCACCACGGCGATCTCCTGGGTCGCGTCCTTATAGTCCTGCATGGAGCCCAGATCGAAAAACGCTCCGACCCCGATCTTCTGATAATGCGCGAGCAGGGGCGGCAATTGGCTTTTGTCCTTCAGCGCATCGATCCTGTCCAATTCCGACTGTAGAGGCTTAAGGCCAGCGGCATCAATCGCGCCGGTATTCATACAGGCCGCGTAGTAGTCGCCCGATTTTTGCTCATCCGGGGAGCGGTCGGCACTGGCATGTGAGGCCTGCTCCAGAATTCCATGCAGCACCTGGTGGTTGTATTCGTTCAAATTTTCAAATTGGTCGTTCAGTGGCAAATCGCCGGGTATCGGATACTTTTGAGGGAACTTTCCGCATGCGTATTGATAGAAGTCTGTACAGGGGTCGGCGTTTGTATCCATGATGCTGGTGTCGAAACCGGGAATAGGAGAAATTTCCCGCGCGGGTGGGGCTGCAGGAGTGTCCGTGTTCTGGGCCTGAATCTGCGATGGCAGAGTGGAAAAGCACAGAACGCACGTCCAAATAAGCGTGGCGAATCGAAGCGCAGGCGAAGAAGTATTCATGGAGCCGTATACATCCATTCCTTTCAGTTCCTCTCATGGTGCGGCAGTAGCTATTTTGGCGATCGCGTGTACTATCAGAACCTTAACCACGGGCGAAGTCAATGCAAAAACATCGTGCCTGCAGTCCAAAGCTAAACCACCCGCAGCCATGGCGGTGCCCAGCAAGGAATCGTGGTTGGTTCCGTGCTGGCGCAGCTGAAGGTCTTTCCTCGCAGAGGTATGCTGGAGCATGGCTGCGCGAAAATCAGAGGAGGAAGATTTGCCGTTCAGGCGGCACAATGTTGGAGCGGGAAGAAGCGCCTCCTATGCTCGTCTGGTAGATGGTCGCGAATGGCGTACCGCAAAAATGCTCCGAGCGAATCGCCGCGCGGCCGCGGCGCTGCTCCTGATCCTTTTCGCCGTCAGTCGGCTGATTGCGCAGAACCCTTTTCGTCGGCATCCCTGCGCGCCTGATCCGCAGCCAGACGTCCGAATTCCAGTCTACGGGCTAGGCTATCAGCCGCCCGGGACGCTGCCCGCGTTCCAGTTTTATTCGCTGGTCAGCCTGCATTACGTCGATGCGCACACATTGCTTTTCACTTTCAATACCACGGGCCTGATCCAGCGAGACACGCAGTGTTCCACACAGGATTCCGAACGGCTGGTGCGCGCCGTGGTGCTCGACCTTCCTTCTGGCAAGGCGATCAGGCAAACAGAATGGAAGCTGTATGACTTCGCCAATTTTGTGTGGAGTCTCGGCAATGGACAACTTTTGTTTCGGCGCTGTTCCCAGCTTTACCGGCTGGATGCGTCCTTAAAGCCGACCCCGTTTATAGACATGGGCATTTCGGTCCATGCGCTTGGGTTGTCTCCGGACCGGTCGGTCATGCTGCTTGAAGGAGAACCGCCCGAAAAGGATACTTCTGCAAAGCGCCCCAGCGTGAGAGGGGACATGTTGTCGCAGTTGGCAGATTCTATTCTGGGCGAGCGTTCCAGGCCACAAATAAATTTGGATTTCATCCGAATCCATCCATTGGCAGTCATTGCCCGGTCTCAGGCTCCGTTTGCGGTTGATTTGGCAATATTGTCTGAAGGATTCCTTGAGACTGCAGGAGTTTCCTCGCACCATGGATACGATGTTGTGGAGCAAAGTTACCACAACGTACAACGCCCGGTTGCGACGGTTCAATCCTGGTGCGCTCCGCAGCTTACAGCAATCGCCGACGACGTATTTGTGGCCCAGACATGCAAGAAGGGTACCGGCGAGCTCGCCTATCAGGCGTTCAACCTCCAAGGTACACGTTTGTGGCAGATTCCCTTCGGTGAAGGCCGGTTGCGGCCCCAGTTCCTGCGCACGCAGGACGGAGCGCATTTTGCAATTGAAAGTCTGCACGCAAATCATCCCGTTGCCGCGCTCGACCGGCTGAGCGGGGACGTGATTGACACGGAAATCCTCGATGTATACGAAACCCGGTCCGGAACTCGGATCGGAAGTCTGCGCATTACGCCTGTATATACCAGCGGGCAAAACGCGGCGTTCTCGCCCGACGGCAAACACATCGCGGTACTCCGCGATGGAGCAATTGAGATTTACGCGCTGGAGGCCTTGGCCAAAGAGCAGCAACCTGTCGCCAAATGAGAGCGGTGTCTGTGGGCTCAAACCGCCGTCCGCATACGGGCCGCCACAATTTACTTCGTGCTCGGGCTTCTCTGTGCTAGCCTTCGCGCAGACATTTTCTTGTTTTCATGGATACGCAAAAATGAGTGACCCACTTCCGGCACCAAATCTTCCGCAACCCAACGGTTACGGACCCCTCACGGCTCGCCAGCTTTACGAAAGAACCTTCGCCCTGCTTCGTGAGGACTTCAAGCTGTTTTTTGGGATCGTTCTGGTCGTTATCGGAGTGGAGATTGTCGTAGGGGTCGTACTGGGCCTGGGCGGTGTTTGGACCCGGCATACCGGCGCCGCAGGCCCAATTGCCAAGGTCCTATTTCTCCTGCCCATTGGTCTTGTGGGGGGCGCATTGATTTATCTGTTCACCCAGATCATCCAGGGTGCATTGTTCTTTGCAACGCGCTCGAAACTTATCGGGCCACCTCTCTCTGTGGGCGAAGCCTGCCAAATGGCAGCCGCGAGGCTGGGCAGAATCGTCGGCATCTCCGCCTTAGTGGCTTTGCGGATGTTAGGTTACATGGTCTTATTTTATCTGGGGATGGCGATGGTGCTGGTCATCGCAGTTGCCTCGCTCGGCGGCGCGACGCATTTCGCAGGGCAGTTGCAGCAATATGCTGCGTCGCCTGTGCCTGCCGGTCTGTATATCCTGGCGGTGCTGTGTGGCCTTGTTTTTCTTCTCGTGTATCTCACCTTTCTGTTCTGGCTCGTTGCGCGTTACGCTCTCTCGGTCGCGGCGTGCCTGGCGGAGGATCTTACGGTGACGAATGCGATTCGGCGATCCCTTCGACTCAGCGCAAGGAGCAGGGGACGAATCTACGCGGTCCTTGCCGGAGCGTTCTGCTTGTGGATTGCGGTGACACTCCTGACCCTGCCAGTGCAGTTGATGGGAGCGGCCATGGGGGCACATGCTCATCATATTTCGCATGGGGCGGAATTTCTGGGCCTGCTGCTTGCGGCGTTCAGGATGGTGGTCAGTGGAATCGTGATTGCGTTTATGGGTGTCGCAACGACGCTGTGCTATTACGATCTGCGTGTGCGAAAGGAAGGGTTCGGTGCTGCATCCGGTTGGAACGAAAACGGCGCTGGTCCAGTGATCGCGCCGGATACTTCTCCACTGCTGAATCCGGACGTCACGTTATGATGAAGCTTTTCATCCGGCAGCTTTAAGGCAAAAGCTTCTTCAGTGCATCGATTCCAGCTTCAATCATCTGCATGGATATGCTGTAACTGAAGCGCAGATGTCCCTCTCCCTGAGCGCCAAACGCAACCCCCGGAACTGTGGCAATGTGGGCCCGGTCGAGCAGGATGTCCGCTGCCTTTCGGCTGTTCTTATGGATCCGGCTACACTTTGGAAAAACGTAGAAAGCTCCGGCAGGCGGGGTGCATTCCAGGCCGACCTCATTTAAGGCCTGCACCAGTACGTCACGCCTCTGGCGGTATTCTTCACGCCTTGCGAGGAGCAATTCGCGAGGCATCCGCATGGCTTCCAGCGCGCCCCATTGCGTGGGAGTGGAGACCCCGTTGGTCGAGTAGAGGATGATCTTCCGCAAACCGCTCATCCACGGTTCATCCGCTACCACGTAGCCAACCCGCAGGCCTGTCATGCTGAAAGACTTGGAGAGGGTATAGGTCGTCAGGGTACGTTCCCTCATGCCTGGCAGCGTTGCGATGGAGAAGTGGTCGCCTTCATAAACAATGTCTTCGTACGCCTCATCGGCGATCACGATCAGGTCACGTTTTTTCGCAAAGGTGGCCACTTCCTCCGCGTGTTGCCGGGTAAAAACAATTCCGTTCGGATTTTGTGGCGTGTTGTAGTAGATGGCCCGGGTGTGCGGAGTGCTGTAGCGCTCAAGCGCCGCTGTGATGCCATGGCTGAGCGCGCTGACGGTGGGCACGAGCAGCGGACGTCCCTGAGCGCCCGTAATCAACTCACGGATCGGCGTCCAGTAGGGCGAGAACAGAAGCACATCATCGCCGGGGTCGAGCACGCACTGGAATGCCGCATACAGCGCATGAGAACCGCCCACCGTCAGTAATACCTGATCGGCGGTGACCTTCATTCCATTGAACGTCTGCAGCTTGTCCGCAATGGCCGCTCGAAGAAGCTCCATGCCGGAAGAAGGCCCATAGCGCGTCTTGTCCTCTATGAGCGCCTGGATCATGCCGTACTTTACGGGAAGAGGAGTGGAGAAGAAGGGTTCACCTCCATGAAAGCCGTGCACCGTTTCTCCCGCTGCCCGGAGCGCCATCACTTTGTTCCGCACCTGCACGATGTCGGAAAAATGAACTTCATCCAGCCTTTTCGAAACGCGTAGCGCGGAGATCTTCATGCCGTGGAACACCCTTCAGGGAACGCAGTTTAATCAGACTGATCCGATGCACACCGGGTATTTACGCCTGCATTGCACCCGAATAGATCGCCATGCCCGCAACCGCGTCGACATTGATGGCGTCGAGTTCATCGATTTCCGACTGCTGGCGAATCCCGCCCGCCACGATGAGCTGCCGGGTCGTGAGCCGACGCAGGCTGCGCGCGACATCCATCGGGAAACCTTGCATAGTACCCTCTGTATCAACATTTGTATAGAGAAATGCGCCGCAGAAGGGTTCCAGCCCGGCGATGGCGTCCTCAGGCCGGAGCTCAATCCGGTCTTGCCAGCCGCGTACAGCCACGCGATTCTGCTTGGTATCCACGCTGAACACCAGGCAATCCGTGCCAAAGGATTTCGCAAGCTGTTCTGCAAAGTTGTGGCGAATCCAACTCTTCGGATTCGACTCGGCCGCTTGTGACAGGGCTGGCTGGGAGTGCCCTGGAGGCGCGAAGAGCGCCGAGCCGAAGATCACCCGGCGTGCACCTGCGGCCAACAGATCGCGGGCATCCTCAATGCGATGAATCCCGCCGCCGACCTGACAGGGCAGCCGCTGCAGAATACGATCCAGCAGCGGACGGTTGTTCCCTTGCCGTTTCGCCGCATCCAGGTCGATCAGTTGCACCAGAGGGTATGCCTTGAAGCGATTAATCCAGTACTCAAGATCGTCGAAGCCGAGCGCGAGTTTCTCTCCCTGCACGAGTTGCACGACGCGGCCGCCCATCAGGTCGATCGAAGGAATCAGCATGGCGTCACCGGGTTTGTATCTCGTTGGGTCACTTAGCTCTTATTATCCTGCACTGGCCTAGCAGGGCAGCCGCATGGGCAGTCCGAGTTGTGCGAGTTCATGTTTCAGCGTGCGCGCGTCCGAGACGCCGAAGTGAAATATGCTCGCGGCCAACGCAGCGTCCGCGCGCCCGGCCGTGAAGACGTCTGCAAAATGTTGCACAGTTCCAGCGCCGCCGGAAGCAATTACGGGAATCTGAACTGCGTTGGTTACGGCTCCGGTCAGTTCGCAATCAAAGCCGTTGCGCGTTCCGTCCGAGTCCATGGACGTCAGCAGGATTTCCCCGGCACCACGTAATTCCGCTTCTCGCGCCCAGGCAAGAACTCCAGTTCCGGCTGGTAAACGTCCCCCATTAAGGTAAACTTCCGCATCCTGTGGGGAGCTCGAGCCGCGCCGTGCATCCATCGCGACCACAACAGCCTGCGCTCCAAATCGAGAGCCGATTTCTGTAATGAGCTCCGGACGCCTGAGCGCGGCGGAGTTGATGCTGACCTTGTCCGCCCCGGCGTCGAAAACTCGCAGCGCATCCTCCAGAGTTCGGATGCCGCCGCCAACCGTGAGCGGAACGAAGATTTGTTCGGCGGCGCGCCGGACGGCATGGAGCAACAACGATCTCTCTTCGTGCGTCGCGGTAATGTCCAGAAAGACGATCTCGTCCGCGCCCCCCCGCGCGTGCCGGATGGCCAGAGCTGCGGGATCCCCGGCGTCAACGAGATCGACAAATTGGATGCCTTTCACGACCCGTCCCGCGGCAACATCCAGGCAGGCGATAATTCGACGGGTCAGCATGGGGGCACCTTGAGGAAATTTTCCAGAATGGTCAGACCGACCGAGCCTGATTTTTCCGGGTGGAATTGTACGGCCATCCAATTATCCCGCTCAACGACGGCCGTGAATTCTCCTCCGTAATGTGTAACTGCGGTGGTTGCAGAAATACGTGGAGCGCGATACGAGTGAGTGAAGTAGACGAATGGAGAGGCTTCCAGGCCGTCAAGAAGACGCGATTCCCCGACCCGTTCCAGGGCATTCCACCCGACATGAGGGGATTTCACGTCAGAAGGGAAGCGCTCGCAG
>DASSZI010000034.1:0-25084 GCA_035713565.1 Acidobacteriaceae bacterium
TTCTGCGCGCACTGGAATGCCCGTGACCTGGGCGTTGCGGAATGCGGGCAGCGTCTCAGCAAAGTTGACCGCCGCCGCCTGCACCCAGCGGCCCACCACCCGATTCGCCATCCCGGGCACCGCGTTCGGTTCAAAGGCCACGCGCGGCGTCCCCGTGAGCATGGCCGCCACCATCGCCGGTCCCGAGGCATATCCACCGACACTGAAGACGACGTGCGGACGGAACCTGTGCAGGAGCCGCATGCAAGTGACGACCGCGAGCGGAAGCCTGCCTGCCGTTTTTAGCTTGACCGCAAGTTTTACCTGGTTGAACTGGCCGATGTGAATCAGATCGAGCGGGAACCCTGCGGCAGGGACCAGGCGGGTTTCCATCCCACGTGGAGTGCCGACCATCCGGACTTCGGCATCTTCCTGCCTGACTAGCTCCCTGGCCACGGCAAGGGCTGGAATAACGTGTCCGCCAGATCCGCCTCCGGCAATCAGAACGCGCAGCCGATCCTTTGCCGTGCGACTCAATCGTTTGCCCGCGTGATGTTCAACAGAACGCCCATACTCAGCAGCGTAAAAAACAACGATGTTCCTCCGGCAGAGATGAACGGGAGCGCAATGCCTTTGGTTGGCACCAGAGCCAGCACGACGCTGATGTTGAAGAAAGCCTGGATGACGATCATGGCAGTGATGCCGAATGCCAGAAAGCGGGCAAATGGATCGGTCGACAGCAGAGCAGCGCGCAGGCCCCTGTATGCGAGCGCGAGAAAAAGCCCCAGTACCAGCAATGTGCCGATCAATCCAAGCTCTTCCGCGATATTCGCGAAGATGAAATCGGTTTGGGGCTCAGGGAGATAGAAAAGTTTCTGTCGTCCTTCCATCAGACCCACGCCGTGGATACCGCCAGCTCCCACGGCGATCAGCGACTGAAGGATATGAAAGCCGGTACCGCGCGGGTCCTTTTCCGGGTCAAGGAAGGCGACCAGCCGGGCACGCCGCCACGCGACGTGAAACAGCATGTAGTAGAGGACTGGGGAAGCTGCCAGAATCGCAACCAGGATGTACTTGATCTGCGCGCCCGCCAGATACAGCATAACCGTGGTCACTGCCGCGCAAACCAGGGCTGTACCCAGATCCGGCTCCTTCAAGATGAGCCCGATAAACAGCAGGCTCGGCAATGCCGCCGGCAACAGCGCCCGCCGCCAGTCCTTCAACTGACCGACTCGGTTTTGCAGGAACCAGGCAAGAAATAAAATCAGCGTGGGCTTTGCAATTTCTGACGGCTGAAAGCTGAGTGGGCCGAACCGGATCCAGCGGTGCGTGTGGTGCGACCCATGCACAAAAAATGCGCCGAGCAGCAGCAGCATGGTAATGGCAACCGAGGGAAACACCACGCTGGGATTATTGAACCGGCGATAATCGACGCGCATTAGCACGACCATCGCGAACAATCCAAGCAAAGCCCACGCGGACTGCTTAAGCACGAAGGAGTAGGCCCAACCATAGCGCTCTTTCGCCATGACGGCGGAGGCGGAAAAAACCATGACCAGTCCCAGCAGAACCAGCAGCACGGTTACGATGAACAGCCACTTATCTACGCCGACGCGTTTTGCCATGCTTCCACACCATGCCGCGCGAGAACCAACTGCTTGAAGCGATTGCCGCGATCCTCGTAGTTTTCAAACTGGTCGAAACTGGAACATGCGGGTGCCAGCAAGACAACTTCTCCGGGATGGGCGCGGCTTGCGGCCTGCTCCACGGCGCGCGCCAGTGTCTCGCACCGGAGGACGGGAACGACCCCACCGATCTGCTGCTCGATTTTCTCCGCCGCGGCACCGATCGTATAAACCGCACGCGCCCGTTCGCGCAAAAGCTGCTGGAGCAGCGTGTAATCCGAATCCTTGTCTTTGCCACCCAGGATGAGGTGAATTCCGGCGGGAAACGAGGCGATCGCCTTCATCGTTGCATCCACATTTGTGGCTTTGGAGTCGTTGTAGTAGTCAACCCCGGAAATTCGCGTGACCAGTTCCAGGCGATGCTCCACGGCACGAAACTGTCCCACCGCTCGACGAATCACTTCCGCCGGAATGCCCGCCAGTTTGGCCGCGCAGACTGCCGCAAGGACATTCTCCACATTGTGCTCGCCCTTCAGCGCGATCTCCTCGACCGGAACTACAGGTTCCAGGGTGGAAGTCTCTCCGGCGCGCCAAACGATGGCGTTCTGATAGAGGAATGTTCCCTGCCGAACGGGACGACGATTGCTGAACCAGAAGACGCTGCCTTTTGCTCGAATCGCCGCGCGTTGCGTCTCGGTGTCCTCGGCGTTCAGAATGAGAGCATCCTCTGGCGTCTGATTGGCGAAGATTCGCTCCTTGGCAGCGACATAGTTTTCCATGTTGCCGTGCCGGTCCAGATGATCCGGGGTGATGTTGAGAATCACCGCGATGGATGGCCTGAAGTTCACCGTGGTTTCCAACTGGAAGCTCGAAACCTCGAGGATGCTCCAACCGTCCTCCCGGCTTGCAGCGACCTGCGAAATAACGGGTATGCCGATATTTCCGGCCACCTGCGTAGGGAGCCCGCTGGCGCGGAAGATTTCTCCGCACAACGCCGTGGTGGTCGTCTTGCCGTTTGATCCCGTGATGGCGAGCAACTTGCCGCGCAAATAACGGGCGGCAAGTTCCAACTCTCCGATGATGGGGGTTCCAAAGCTGCGTGCCTGCACAAGTTCCGGGGTATTGAGGGGGACGCCAGGACTCACGACAATCCAGTCCTGGCGGCGAAATGTTAAAAGACCATGGCCACCGGCCTCAACCATCACCCCGGCGTCCAGCAAAGCGGGAAGTTCTTTGGCCAGCGCTTCTACGCTCCGCACGTCCGACACGGTGACCTGAGCGCCCAGAGAGCGGAGAAAGATCGCCGATGCCACGCCGGATTTGCCCAATCCGACCACCAGGATCCTTTTACCCTTCAGTTCCATGCGCCTGCTCGATTCCAAACTGTCCATTTTATTCTGCGCTTCGATTGTCCCACGTCAGCGGCGGTTTGTGCTCTTGTGCTCGAGTTCGATTTCAGCGCAACTTCAAAGTCGTTAAGGCGAAAAGAGCGAACACCAGCGCGGCAATCCAGAAGCGGACAATAACCTTCGATTCCGACCACCCCATGAGCTCAAAGTGGTGATGAATTGGTGCCATCTTGAAGATTCGCTTTTTCCTGAGCTTATAACTGCCCACTTGTAACATCACGCTGACCGCTTCCAGAATGAACACTCCCCCGATGAACGGCAGCAGCAGTTCCTGCTTGATAATGACGGCAACCGTTCCGATTGCGCCGCCCAGCGCCAGCGACCCCACGTCTCCCATAAAGACTTCTGCGGGGTGCGCGTTGTACCAGAGAAATCCTATGCTCGCGCCGACCATGGAACCGCAGAATATGGTCAGTTCGGAAACCATAGGCATACGTTGCAATTCCAGATAATCGGAAAATGTTACGTGTCCGCTGACATAGGTCAGAACAGTGAGCGCTGCCGCCGCGATGATCGTGCACCCGATCGCCAGCCCATCCAACCCGTCCGTAAGGTTCACGGCATTACTGGAAAACACGAGCACGAGAACTGTAAAGATGACAAATGGTGTGAACGCCAGCGGCCACAAATGATGCATGTGACCTACTGGGCCGATGGCCAGGTCTGGCCGAAACCGCTTGAGAAAAGGAACCATCAGACGAGTGGAATATTCGCGCTTGCCTCGCAACACCAGCAATAAGAGCGCGATGGCTGTGGCCACGGCGATCTGCCCCGCCATTTTGGCGCGGGCGGTCAGACCAAGGTTCCGCTTGTTCACAATTTTGATGTAATCGTCCGCAAACCCGATTCCGCCAAAGCCAACCGTCGCAAGAATCGCGAGCCAGACGAATGGATTGGATAAATCGCTCCACAGCAGAGTGGGAACCAGAATGGCAACGCAGATCAGCAGACCCCCCATGGTTGGCGTGCCCGCCTTTTTCTGGTGGTCCTTGGGACCATCTTCGCGGATGAACTGGCTGATCTGGAATTCACGCAGCCGTTCGATCAGATAAGGGCCGATCAGCAATCCGATCAGCAGGGCCGTCAACGTGGCGAACGCGGTTCGGAAGGTGAGATAGCGAAAAATACGAAAGGCGTGGATGTACGGAAAGAGCTTTTGATAGAGAAGCCAGTAGAGCAATCGACCCCCGCGCCGCCCTGTTCTGTTAAATGGATGAAGAGCGCTTTTCTCCCGCTATAGTAACCGCTCTCGCGGTTGCTGTCGCCGGGGAAATGTGGAGAGCCCAAAAGTGTCGAAAATAAGCTGTGCAAACCGCAAGCGCTGTATTGTTGCACGCTGCTGCCCGTCGATACGAGATCTCAATCTTTACTGTGGAACCACGACCCCGGCCGGAGCGGCCGCGCTGCCTGGTCTTTTTTTCGTACCCTGCGGGCTCGCCTGATAGCCTTCGCGGGTACGGACCGTCAACTTTCCGTAACCCTTGGCCTTCGCGGTCACTCGAATGGTGCGGTAGCCGCCCTCACTGATGGGTTTACTAGGCCGATATCCGATGATGTATTGGCTGCGAATGTCTTTCGCCACTTCCTGCGCGACTGAATCGACCTGATCCAGAGATTTCGGAAAAAAGGCCAGTCCGCCGGTCTCGTCGGTAAGCAATTGCAGCGCTTTGCGTGCCCGATGCGCTTCCCGCCCGCTGTCTGCGTCGAACAGCAGACCGATCGCGTAAACGATTGGTCCGTGAAGCGCCTGAATGCGCCTGACCGTCTCCTGCAGGCTTGTGCTGGAGCTGTTGTCCTCGCCATCGGTAATGATCAGGATTACCTGTTTCTGGCGTTTAGCGGCCTTGGCAAGGTGGTCCGCAGCAGCGACCACGGCGTCGTACAGAGCCGTGCCTCCCTTGGAATCAATATGGGTGAGGCCTTTCTCCAGCAGGTTGATATTGGAAGTAAAGTCCTGGTCGAGAATCGCTTCGTCTGAGAAGTTGACGATGAAAGACTCATCCTGCGGGTTAGAGGCGCGCACAAGGTCCAGTGCAGCCACGTTGACAGCGGAGCGCTTCTCCCGCATGGAGCCGGAGTTGTCGATCAAAATCGCGAGAGAAATCGGCACGTCTTCCCGGCGGAAAGAGGAAATCGTCTGCTGGACACCGTCCTCATAGACAGTGAAGTCCCGTTTTCTCAATGTGGTAATCAGGTGCTGGTGATCGTCAACCACCGTCGCGTAGATGACGACCTCGTTCACTGAGGAGCGAAAGGTAAACTGCCCTTTCTGCCCGCCGACCGGCGGGGGTGGGGTGGGCTGCGGGGCGGCAGACGCTGGGACCGTCGGCTTGGCTGCTGAGGTCGTTGGCGTTTGATCGTCGGGAGAGGGAACCGGATCGGTGTCGATGCTCAGATTGGGCTGCTGAACCGAAGAGTGGCTTGAAGCAGCAGACGCTGGCGCAGGAGCATTGGCCTGCTGCGCGGTCGCGCGCATCCCCGGCCCCGCCAGACACGATGGTGCGGCAATTGCCAGAATCAGAACCCAAAGAAGCCGGTTCGTTTTGCAAGAATCCATTCGAATCCCGTCCCTGGACAAGCAATCAGTGTTCCGGACCAGCTTCACAGCTCTGCCTGAGCCCCATTTCTTCCGCAGAAAAAGCTGCACCCTTTATCTTACCTTTGCCGAACCCCGCCGCATCAAGCGGCAGAGACTCTAATAGGTAGGCACCGAAAGACGGCACAGCAGGGGGCCGAGCTTTTCTATCCCACGACCCGCTAATCGACCGGGTCCGGGCGTGGGG
This sequence comes from Acidobacteriaceae bacterium, assembly GCA_035713565.1. Taxonomy (GTDB): domain Bacteria; phylum Acidobacteriota; class Terriglobia; order Terriglobales; family Acidobacteriaceae; genus JAKAAZ01. The sequence goes on from DASSZI010000034.1 coordinate 5,797, forward strand.
TAGAATCGGGTAAATACAGATTACGCAAGTTTTGCCTGAACCCAGGCTGCGCGTGAACTCAGAGGGAGTTGCCTACCAGTATGGCCCGTATCTATCCATTTCGCGCCTGGCGCTACAACCAGAGCGTGGTCCGCGCCGAAGATGTTGTCACCCAGCCTTATGACAAAATCTCGCCCGCCATGCAACAGTCCTACTACCGGCGCGATCCGCACAATCTGGTGCGTATCATCCTTGGCCTGCCGGAACTCTTCGACTCGGCGGAAAATAACGTATATACCCGCGCGGCGGCAAGCTTTCGCGACTGGCGCACTCAAGGCGTGCTGACTCAGGACAACGAGCCGGCGATCTACGCATACTCGCAGCGCTATGAGGTCCCGGGCTCGCACGGAGAAGTCCAGGAGCGCCGTGGCTTTATCGCGCTGGGCGAGTTGGTCGACTACAGCCAGAATGTTGTGTTCCGCCATGAGCGGACGCTGGCCAAGCCAAAGTCTGACCGCCTGAACCTGCTGCGCGCGACCCGCGCGCATTTCGGGCAGATCTTCATGTTGTACTCGGACCCAGGTCAGACGGCAGAAAACCTGCTGTTCGCCAATCCAACCAACCCGGATATTGAAGTCACAGATGAATACGGCGTTCTGCACCGCGTGTGGAGGGTGGCCGAGCCGGGCACCATCAATATGCTGCTAAGCGCGATGCAGGACAAGAAGCTCATTATCGCGGACGGGCACCACCGCTATGAGACAGCTCTGAACTACAGCCGTGAACCCGGCGAACGTGCCTCTGCCATGCTGCATGAACGTTCCACGAGCAGCCTGCCGCAGCCTCTCTACCCGGAAGCGGCGACCATGATGACCTTCGTCAACATGGATGCGCCAGGAATCACGATTCTTCCGACACATCGTGTGGTATTCGGACTGACGGAGTTCAAACCGTCCGAATTTCTGGAGCGCGCCAGCAAATACTTCACGGCAGAACCGATTGCACCGGGGGGCACCGCAGAGAGTACGATGCAACAGCTCGCCAGCGCCGGAAAAAAAGGCACCAGCTTTGTCGCTGTAACGCGCGACAAAAGCTACCTGCTAACCGCAAAGAAGGACGCCGTCGAGAAGCGCCTTGCCGACCAGCCCGACCGGCAGCGCAGACTGGACGTGGTGCAGTTGCACTCTGTCGTGCTTGAGGATGTTCTCGGGATCTCTCCGCAGGCGATTCTGGATCAGTCCCACCTGCGCTATGTCCGCGATGCCGCAGAAGCAATCCAACAGGTAAGATCCGGCGATGCCGATTTAGCATTTCTGATGAATCCGGTCACGCTCGACCAACTGCGGGAAGTCGCCTTTGCCGGAGACGTGATGCCGCAAAAATCGACCGATTTCTTCCCGAAACTGATGAGCGGCCTTACCATCTATGCGTTGGACTAGCGAAGCAGATCAGGCAAAATTTCCTGTCTGGGTGTTTCGCCTGCTGGTATCGCGGACCATGTTGTGTCTCCTGCTGGCGGCGCTCACGGGCACCTCTGCAGCACAGACGGTTCCCAGCTCCACCGCCTCATCCTCCACGGTTCCGGGCTCCGGCGGAATTGTCCCTGGGAGTGGCGCAGCCAATTCCGCGCACTCTTCACCTGCGCCTCCCGAGCCGGCATCAGTTGCACCCGCTCGCTCGACAGAGCCCGTTTTCACCGTTGTCCTTGACGCAGCGCACGGCGGCACGGACCCGGGCGCGGTGCTGGGTGCAGCCGGGCCGGAGAAGGCCTATACACTTTCTCTGGCGTTACGCCTGCAGGTGCTGCTGCGTGAGCGCGGAATCAATTCGGTCCTGACGCGCGGCGCAGACTTGTCGCTCGCTTCCGACGCGCGGGCTGACATTGCGAATCGCGCACGCGCCTCCGCGTGCATTCTGTTGCACGCCGCCGCAAGCGGGAACGGCGTGCACCTGTTCACGTCCTCGCTTCCACCAGCTTCCCCTACTCCGCAGGACAATCATCGTGCTTTTTTGCCTTGGCGCACTGCCCAGGCAGGTTACGTGACACAAAGCCTGCGTCTCGAGTCTGACATCAACACGGCACTGGCGCATGACCACATTCCCGCACTCCTGGGCCGAACCACTCTCATGCCGTTGGATAATCTTGGGTGTCCTGCCGTTGCCGTGGAGATCGCTCCGCCCGACGCCGCAACATCGCTGGCCAGTTCCGGATATGAGGAACAAATCGCGGAGGCTATCAGTTCAGCACTCGCCCAGTGGCATGATGATCGAGGGCAGCAGCCTTGATGCGCTACCAGAAACTGATTCTGTGGCTCCTGCTGGTCAGCATAGTGTTCATGGCAGCCTACCTGATACGCATGCGTGCTCGTGCCCAGGGCCAACTGGCGGCCGAGCCAAACGAGATGCCTTTGCCTGTCCCGGTGGAAGCGCGACCTGTTCTGGTGACTCTGGTCCTGGCCAACGATGCAAATGGCTCTCTTACCACCGGACAAATCAAATTGCCGCTGCCCGCAGAAACCACCACCCGAGCGAAAGCCATACTGAACGGGCTTTTTGCCGAGTACGCCACGCCGGATTCTCAGCACATGCTGCCCGCATTCCCGGCGATCAGCGATGTTTTTCTTCTGCCTCTACCACAACAAACCAAAACGAAGAGTCAGCCAGAACCGTACAGAACGGGGCAGATGGCGGTCGTCAATTTGAACGGAGAATTCGCCAACCACCACCCTTCTGGCATTGAGGTGGAAACGCTTACGCTTCTTTCCATGCTTGGCACGCTGCACGCCAACTTTCCGCAAATCGCCCAGGTAAAATTCCTGGTCGACGGTCACCAGAAAGACACTCTGGCAGGCCACGCCGATCTCACGCGCACCTATCTGGCCGGTGAAGATGTTCCCCCATCCGCAGAAGTCGGACCACCTTCCCAGGGAGAACCGGCCACACAATCCTCTACGGCAGCTCCGCGATGAAGGAAATGCAGCGCAATCCGCAGCCCCTGAAAATCGGAGTATTCGATTCCGGCTTTGGCGGACTCACGGTTCTGCATTCCTTGCTGCAGTCGATTCCCGGCCCGGAGTTTCTCTACCTGGGAGACACGGCGCGCCTGCCCTATGGCTCCAAATCCCAGGCTACCGTCGCCCGTTATGCCGTGCAAAGTGCGCAACTGCTGACATCCTTGGGAGCGCAATATCTCGTGATCGCATGCAATACGGCCAGTGCACTGGCCCTGGATGCGATTCGCTCGGCGGTACCTGTTCCGGTGATGGGCGTCATTGAAGCAGGCGCGGAAAGCGCGGCGGCAAGAAGCCGCAGCCGGGATGTACTGGTGCTTGCAACAGCGGCTACCGTCCAGAGCCATGCTTATGCGGCCGCCTGCGCGGCAAAGGGAATGCGCACCGTTGAGAAAGCCTGCCCGCTGCTCGTGCCGCTGATTGAGGAGGGCTGGACCAATCACCCGGTCACCAGGCAGGTCCTTCAGGTCTATACAAATGAGGCTTTCACCGCCGCGCAGGAGACGCGGCACGCCATTGATACGGTTTTACTGGGATGTACTCACTATCCGCTGCTGCGCTCGCTTTTGGAGGAAACCGTGCCGGCGGGAGTGACGATTCTGGACTCCGCCGAAACGACGGCAAAGCGTGTCCAGCGCGATCTGGCGCTTGAAGACAGCCGCACGGAACACGCGAATTTAGTAACCTGCTCCGACCCCGCGCGCACGCGTTTCCTGGCCACCGATTCCGTAGACAAATTTCGCACGCTGGGCAGCCACTTCCTCGGCCAGCCGATTGAGCGAGTAGAGTTGATTGACCTGGGCGGCTGATCCTAAAGATGAGCTACAGAACTGCTATTCTGCGGAATGCTGGATGCAGACACACAACGGAGGAAGCATGTTGAATCTTGAGGGTCGAACCGCGGTGGTGTTCGGGCTGGCGAACAAGCGTTCCATCGCCTGGGCAATTGCACAGAAGTTGCACGCATCTGGCTGCAAGCTGATCATCGGATATCAGAATGACCGCATGAAGCAGGAAGCCGAAGGGCTGCTGACCGAGCTTCCAGGAGCCGAGGCGCTGCAATGCGATGTGTCGAACGATTCCGAAATCGAGAGCGTTTTTGCCGCCCTGAAGGAGCAGCATGGCAAGCTGCACGTACTGGTTCATTCCGTCGCGTATGCACCTGCGGAAGAGTTGAAGAATGACTTTCTTCAGACGACGCGGGAAGGCTTCCGGACGGCGCACGACATCAGCGTTTATTCGCTGATTGCGCTGGCCCGCGCCGCCGCTCCGTTAATGACGGATGGCGGCAGCATCCTGACCATGACTTACTACGGCTCGGAGAAAGTGGTGCCCCACTACAACGTCATGGGGGTGGCGAAAGCAGCTCTGGAAGCTACCGTCCGCTACCTTGCAGCGGATCTCGGCAGCAAAAACATCCGCGTGAACGCCATTTCCGCCGGCCCGATAAAAACACTGGCAGCGCGCGGAATTGGCGGCCTGAGCGATATGCTGAAGGCCCACGCAGAACGCGCTCCGCTGCACCGCAACACGGAACAGGCCGAGGTGGGTGGTACCGCGGCCTTTCTGGCCTCGGACCTGGCCTCCGGCATTACAGGAGAAGTAATCTACGTGGACAGCGGCTACAACATTATGGGCTTCTGAGTCGCTCCCACCGACGCGCTTCCTTCAAAGCAACCTGCGAACTGAAGATTCAGCAACTTAACCGCGCAGTCGCAATGTGATCCTGCGCTCATCTCCTTGCAAGCTCTCCATCACGATCTCTCCATCGCTTTTTGCTACGACTGAGGGGAACTTCTCGCCCCACTCAATCAGCACCAGGCTCTGTGGCGTCATCAATTCTTCGATCCCAAGGGTATCGAGTTGCCGCTGCACTTCGATGCGATATAGATCCAGGTGATACAGCAGGACCGTCGCGCCTAGATTCTCGCGCTCGACGCTCCGGCCCGCGTATTCGTGGATCAGCGTGAAGGTGGGACTTGTCACCTCTTCCGGCTCGGCTGCTCCGAGCGCAGCTGCAATTCCCTTCACCAGCGTGGTTTTTCCCGCGCCCAGATCTCCGCGCAGTATGATGACTTTCGGCGGAGCGAGCAATCTTGAAATTTCTCGGCCAAGCGCAATCGTCTCTTCGCTTGAATGGCTGGCAAAAACATATTCCTGCCTGTCCAGCATTTCTTTGCCTTTCATCGCCTGCCCTCCTGCAGCCAGGTAAAGCCATCGCGTTCCGTGGGCATCCGGATCGCCTGGGAGAGGTGCTGCAGCAGGTCCGTGGCCAGCATGGTGTGCTCATCGTGGCCTTGCACGAACAAGTCTGCACAGGCGCCATGCAGCCAGACTGCGCATTCCACCGCCTGTGCCACGTCCTGCGGGTATTGCGCGAGGAGTGCGGCAATCATTCCGGTGAGCAAATCCCCGCTTCCGCCTTTGGCCAGAGCGGCATTGCCGCTGGTATTCACGGCCACGCTGCCGTCCGGGTGCGCCACCAAAGTACGCCAGCCTTTGAGCACCAGGGTGAGGTGATGTTCTGTTGCGAATTTGCGCGCTGTGGCGAGACGGTCACGCTCCACCTCCGCGATGGTTCCACCCAGCAGTCGCGCCATTTCGCCTGGATGAGGCGTAAGAACGAGTGGGCGCGTGATGCCTTCGAGCAACTCCGTTCGTCCTTCAAATGCATTCAGCCCATCGGCGTCCAGTACCGTCGGCAGCTCGGTGTTTGCAATAAGATCGCGAACGAATTCGGCTGTTTCCGCTTCGCGTCCGATGCCAGGCCCAACGGCAAGAACACTCATTCCGCGCAGGATCTCTGTCCGTCGCGCGCCGCTGATATTTGAGAATCCAATTCCGCCTGCGGAAGATTCGTCGAGCAGCAGCGTCATCATCTCCGGCGCAAAGCCTGCAACGATGCTCGCAACGCCTCGGGGAATCGCAGCAGTCACAAGACCCGCACCCGCTCGCATCGCGGCCATTGAAGCCATGGATGCTGCTCCGGCTTTTCCAGAAGAACCGCCAACGACCAGCACATGGCCAAAGCGGCCTTTGTTGGAATTGAGTGCGCGTGGCTGCTCGATAATTTTCTTTGACACCCCTGTCCACCGTAGATTGGCCGCAGACACAATAGCCTCTTCCGGAGAACCTATAGGCGCGACCACAACCGGACCGCGCGTCAATGCGCCGAAGACATGCGCGAGTTTCGGCGCGGTGAATGTCACCACAGCATCGGACCGAAACGCGCCGGGGGCGTCCATCGCGGTAGAGTCTGCGTCCCAGCCGGAAGGCAAATCGACCGAGACAACAAACGCGGATAGCCTGCCGATGTTCTCACGCAGGGCGACTGCAACACCGCGCAGCGGAGGACGGAAGCCTGTTCCGACCATCGCGTCGAGAAAAAGCTCGCTGGTGGCCAGGCACTCCTTTACGTCGCGCGCGGCAATGTCTTCTTCCGCAAGTACCTGCAGCGGAGCCTGCCGGAGCGCGTAGGGTAGTTGCTCATATGCATGGAGCGCTTCCCCATGCAGTTTGTCTGGCGAGGTCAGCATCACTACGCGGACCTGCTTCCCGCTCTCGTGTAAATGCCGTGCCGCGATCATGCCGTCGCCACCGTTATTCCCTGTGCCACAGAGGACGGTGATACGCGACGCCTGGGGATACCGCAGCAGTACGAAGCGCGCCACAGCAGACCCGGCGTTGTCCATCAGCCCTTGCCACGTTGCGCCGTATTGCTCGACGGTGCGTTCGTCGCAGGCGCGCATCTCCGCAGCTCTCAATACATGCATGATGCCGTTGTACGCGAAGGATGCGGAATTGTGCAATGACATTGCGCAAGAGAAACTCCCGGCACGCAACGTGGCTTGCCAGAGAAGCCGCAGCGGCACGGCGCATCTCGGGCGCGGACTGGATATCTTCTAAAAACGCGAGCGGAATCGATTCGCGCGTTCGAATTCCTCGCGAAGTTCCGGCTGCTTGAGATGCTCGCGCAAAACTGCCAGGCGCTGCTCTAACGCAAGAATTGCTGCCGCGATCGCTTCCTGATTGGTATGAGCGACATCCCGCCACATGGAAAACGGGCTGGCTCCGAGCCGGGTCATTTCATGCATCGCCCGGCCGCCAATGGCGCGCAACTGCGTTGACCTGTTGTTCAGGTTCTGCGGATCGACCACCGCATCCGTAAACGTATCTTCCAACAGAGCAGCCAGAGCGGTGCCCAGCATCTGCGGCAGATGACTTGCCCAGGCGCAGATTTCATCATGCCTGGTTGGATCCAGATCCAGTGTCCGGCAGCCAAAACGCAGCACCCAATCGCGCCATTCTCTGGATTTCTCGGCTCCCCGCCCGGTAACTGCCTGCTCCGGCGAAGCGCACGGCGTAAATAGCCATACTGCGCCTCGGAATAGATTGGCGTCCGCGTGCGCCGCGCCATAAACCTCCTTCCCTGCCATGGGATGGCCTGCCAGGAAGTACGCCCCTCCGGATTCAAACGATGTGCCCGCATGTTCGCAGATCGTTCGTTTCGTGCTTCCGACATCTGTAACAAGCTGGTCGTCGCGAAGAATTGGCCCAAGCCGGTCGATCCACTCCACAATGCCGAAGACCGGCGTCGCCAGAATGATGCAGTCGACCTGTTCCGCACTCAAGAGGGGATCGTCGATGACTGCGTCTATCGCGCCCCTTTTCCACGCGATATTCGCCTCTTCTCGGGACCGATCCCAGCCTACGATGCTGCCGCGGAACCCCTGCGCCCGCAGCGCCAGCCCGACGGACGCGCCGATCAATCCAGTACCGAAGATCGCGATGCGTTCGATGGCGGATTGCATCTCTACGCTATCTTGCGGCTCACGGCAGTGGCGATGATGCGCAACTCGCCCATCAGCTTTTCGAATTGATCAGGGAAAAGCGACTGTGCTCCGTCAGAAACAGCTTTGTCCGGATTGGGATGCACTTCCATCAACAAGCCGTCGCAGCCCGCAGCCACGGAGGCGCGCGCCATCGCCGGAACCATATCGCGCCTTCCCGTCCCGTGGGAAGGGTCACCCAGCACGGGTAAATGCGAGAGATGCTTCAGTACCGGAATCGCAGACACATCCATGGTGTTACGTGTATACGTTTCAAAGGTCCGGATGCCACGCTCGCACAGCATTACGTCGTAGTTGCCGCCGGAAAGGATGTACTCCGCCGAGAGCAGCAACTCCTCTATCGTCGCAGCGATGCCGCGCTTCAAGAGAACTGGCTTGCGGACCATCCCAAGCTCGCGCAGAAGATTGAAGTTCTGCATGTTTCGCGCGCCCACCTGCAGACAATCGACGTAGGGCAGCATGATCTCAATCTGCGAAATCTCCATAACTTCGCTGACAATCAGCAGGCCCGTCGCGTCACCCACCTCCCGGAGCAGGCGCAGACCGTCCAGACCCATACCTTGGAAGGAATAAGGCGAACTACGCGGCTTGAATGCGCCCCCCCGCAGAAACTTCGCGCCGGCGGCGGATACTTGTCGGGAGATGGTGAAGATCTGATCGCGCGACTCCACGGAGCAGGGACCCGCCATGACCATCACTTCTTCCCCGCCAACTTCCACGCCGTTGGGGAATTTGACCACGGTTCCCGAAGGCCGGAAGCTGCGCCCGGCCAGCTTGTACGGGGAAGAAATGCGGTGCGCCTCTGCGACGCCGATCATGATCTGAAAATCGCTTACGTCAAAGCTTGCCGGCTGACCGACGCCTGCCAGAACCGTCTGCTGCGTCCCGGTAGTGCGGTGCACATTGAAGCCGATCTCCACCATCCGGGCCAGCACCTGCTGGATCTGTTCCTCGGTGGCGTTCTCTTGCATCGCAACGATCATTGCTGGTTCTCATTTCCTGTTTTTTGTTTTGCATCCTGCGCTGCGGGTTCCGGGTTGCGCGCCTGCGATGCAAGCTCATCCTTTTGCAGGGCACGCATTACGTCAATGATGCGCTCGTAGATATGCGTCAGCTCGATATCCGGCAGAGGGCCCGGATTGTATTTGCGGACGTTCGCAAAGATCACCTTCTCACGGTTAGGTTCATAAACCGGAAGATCAGTGGCTCGCTTCAGGCGTCCGATTGCCTGAGCCGCACGGGCGCGCTCACTGATCAACAGGACAATTTGACGATCAAGCTCGTCAATTTTCATCCGCAATTCCGCAATATCCATCGACACCTCGGGAATTCCGGAAACGTCTCCGGAATTGTCGCGATTCATTCGACCGCAATAAAGATGATGTTGTTTATCCTAATCCACTGACGTGAATTGTTTTCAGAAAGAGACATTTTCCTCAACTGGCCTGCGCGCACGCAGTTCCGCTACGAACGCGCCAACCGCATCCGGGGCCTGGTCGGCCGTCGATTGCTCAATGAGCGCCACAATCGCACTGCCGACAACCGCTACATCAGCATATTCGGCAACCGCAGCAACATGCGTGGCGTTGGAGATGCCAAAGCCCAGAGCAATCGGTAAGGTGGTATAGCGGCGTAACCTGGTCACCAGATCGCGCGCGTCACCGGCAACCTGCTGCTGCGTGCCAGTGATTCCCACGCGGGAAATCGCGTAGATAAACCCTTCTGAAACTTCGGCGACACGCTGCAATCTGGCATCGTCGCTTGTAGGGGCCGCCAGAAATACCGGCTGCAGATGATGCTTACGGAGCACCGCGCGATAGACGTCGGATTCCTCCGGAATCATGTCGACGACCAGCACCGCGTCGATGCCCGCCAGTTCCGCGCTCCGCGCAAAGGCATCCAGCCCCATGCGAAGAATGGGATTGAGGTAACTGAAGATCACCAGTCCCGCGTCCGAACGCTCCCGGCGGAGATCTTTCGCCACTGCAAGAACGTCGGCCAGTGTGATTCCGTTCCGCACCGCGCGCTGGCTAGCGCGCTGAATCACCGGCCCATCCGCAAGGGGATCGCTGAACGGAACTCCCAATTCCAGAACATCCGCGCCTGCATCGATGGCAGCCAGGGCGACTTTCTTGCTGGTTGAAAGATCGGGATCGCCGATTGTGAGGTACGCGACCAGGCCCGGTTTCTGTTGAAATTGGATCGCCAACTCTCTATGCCCCCTGCAGGTTCAGTTCCCGCGTCAGAATACCCATGTCCTTATCGCCTCGACCCGAAAGATTGACCAGCAGAATGTCCTCGCGCCTCATTTTTGGTGCGATGCGAATAGCCTCTGCGACCGCATGTGCGCTCTCAAGCGCGGGAAGAATCCCTTCTGTACGCGCAATCTTCAACGTGGCCTTCAATGTATCCGCGTCGGATGCAGCAACATACTCGGCCCGCCCGGAGTCGTGCAGAGCCGCGTGCTCCGGCCCCACGGAAGCATAATCCAGCCCGGCGGAAACGGAATGTGTGTTTGAGATCTGGCCGGCTTCATCCTGCAGCACATACGAATAGGTCCCCTGCAACACTCCCGGCGAACCACCCTGGAAACGCGAGGCATGCTCGCCCAGCGTGTGACCGCGTCCGCCAGCTTCCACACCAATCAGCCGGACATCCTTATCAGGAATGAATTCAAAGAACGCGCCAATCGCATTGGAACCACCGCCGACGCAAGCCAGCACTGCATTGGGCAGACGCCCTTCTGCTTCCAGGATTTGCTGCCGCGCTTCAATCCCGATCACCCGATGAAAGTCCCGCACCATGGTTGGATAGGGATGCGCGCCGAGCACACTGCCTAACAGGTAATGGGTGGTGCGCACGTTGGTCACCCAGTCGCGCATCGCCTCATTGATCGCGTCCTTCAGAGTCGCAGAGCCGGAACCGACACCGCGCACCTCCGCACCCAGCAGGCGCATGCGGAAGACATTCAGCTCCTGCCGACGCATGTCCTCTTCGCCCATGTAGATGATGCATTCCATGCCGAACAGCGCGCAGACCGTGGCGGTCGCCACGCCGTGCTGTCCCGCGCCTGTCTCCGCAATGATGCGTTTTTTGCCCATCCGCCGGGCCAGCAATCCCTGGCCAAGGCAGTTGTTGATTTTATGCGCACCGGTGTGCAGCAAATCTTCACGCTTGAGATAAATCCTGGCTCCCCCAAGCTGTTCCGTCAGCCGTGATGCAAAGTACAGCGGCGTCGGGCGACCCGCATAATGGTGCAGCAGATCGGCCAGTTCTCTGGAGAACGATGGATCCTGCTGTGCCTCGGCGTACGCAACGTCCAGTTCATGCAGGGCAGCCATGAGCGTTTCTGGAACGTACCGCCCGCCGTAGGCTCCAAAACGGCCCGGAGTGCCTGCAGCGATGTTGGCACTGCTCGATGTTGTCACTTCGCCCGCTTCTGGCCTGCGTCTGTCCAATGTCTTAGATTCCATGAATTCCTTCCCTGCTTTTCAGCTTCACCTCTGCAGCACCTGGGGTCCAGGCAAGCTGGGCGGCTGCGCGAGCCGCTTGGACAAAAGCCTCAACACGTTCAGGATGTTTTCTTCCCGGTGCAGACTCCACGCCGCTTGAAACGTCCACACCCCATGGCTGCAGAGTGGCGATCGCGCGGGCGACATTCTCCGCGGTCAGTCCCCCGGCGGCGATTAAATGCAGCTTGCCAGCAGCACAGCGAAAGCTTGCTTCTGCGGCGTCCCAGTCGAACGGAATGCCTGTCCCTCCGGACCGGCCCGCGAGTCCGGTATCGACCAGAACAGTAGCTGCCCGATCCGCGTCCATCATGTTCCGCATTTGCAACCCGAAGCGGTCTGCATTGCCTGCGTAATGGAGGACACGGACCACACGAAATTCGCGGACGATCTTTTCACCCTCCTCCCGGAGGAAGGAAGCAGTTGCAGCGGAATCCTCGCCATGAAGTTGTACTCCCGTCAGATGAGCATGTTCAACGGTATGCAACACAACATCTAAAGGCGTATTCACAAACACTCCGATCTTTTCTACCTCTGGCGGCAGACTCTCCGCTATCTGTCTTGCAGCCTCGGGCGTGATGCGGCGCGGGCTTTCCGCAAAGACAAATCCGATGGCATCAGCGCCAGCAGTAACAGCCGTCCGGCCGTCCTGAATTGAAGTGATACCGCAGATTTTTATCCACATGGCGGCCGCCTCATGCGGGTACTTCGCGCGATGCAGCGGCAGAAAGCAACGCCGCCAGCGCTTGACCGGGGTCGGCCTGACGCATCAAGGATTCGCCAATAAGAAACGCGTGGTAACCAGCAGCACGCAAGCGGTCGATTTCCGCTGCGGTATGGATGCCACTTTCCGCGACCCGGACGGCTTCCCTGGGAAGTTGGTCCACAAGTTCCAGGGATGTCTCAATGCGAACTTCAAAGGTGCGCAGATTTCGATTATTTACCCCTATTGCATCGCACCGGAGATCGAGCGCGCGCGTGGCCTCGTCGGCATCATGCACCTCGCAAAGGACATCGAGGCCATGCACATGTGCGGCATGGATCAGGTCACGCAAACTCATGTCGTCCAGCGCCGCAACGATCAGCAGGATGGCATCCGCGCCAGCCGCACGAGCTTCCAGGATTTGAAATTCGTCTACGATAAAGTCTTTGCGCAGACACGGAATGGAAACAGCCGCAGAGGCCTCCTGCAGATTGCCCAGGCTGCCTTGAAAAAAACGTTCCTCTGTCAAGACGGAAAGAGCTGCTGCCCCTGCTGTTTCCAGCATAGTCGCGAGCTCTGCGACCGGGAAATCGGGCCGGATCAATCCCCGCGAAGGGGAAGCTTTCTTCAACTCCGCAATGACAGCCGGAGCCGTCTGGGAGACGTGCCGCAGCGCACGGGCAAACCCGCGCGGCTCATGGCGGCTTGCGCGCAATTCCAGCTCTGCCCAGTCCACGGAAAGCTTGCGGTGGTGCAGATCGCGCCGTGCCGCTGCCAGAATGTTATCCAGGTGTGTGGCCATGAGTCCCAGCTTCTCTCAAGTATAGACGGGTTGCGACCGTGGCGGGCCCGGTTTACCGGCTGCAGATACGGCCAATTCCAGACTCCCTGTCCGAAGATTGGTCTCAAGCGCGAAACTGTCAACGCCAGAGTGCTTCGTATATTAAACTGGCGTTGACTACACCCGCATGCGGTAGGATGGGAAGAACTTTACGATCATGCAACTGAATTCCCCACAACGCCGGCTCGCCTTGCTTTCTCTGCTGACGATCGGCAGCATGATGATGCTGCCCAGGGCGCATGCGGCATCGTGCACGACCTCCGCCCTTATGACGGCAGCGCAGCGCGACGCCCTGGCCAAGGCTGCGCGCTCCATGGCTGCCAACGTTGAAACTGGAGATGTGCAGTCACTCCGTGCCAATACGATTCCCGCTGTCGCCGCCGACTTTGGCGGCATAGCCTCTTCCGTTGAAGCACTCAAGCCGCTGATACAGCACGCGACAATCACCGTGGATGCTTTGTATTTCCTGGATGCCTCGACTGAACCCGCGAACGCGCCGCAAACAAGCTTCTATTGTGGATCGCCCATCGTAGTGCTCAATATTCCTAACCTTCCCCCCGGGAAATATGCACTGGCGATTCTTCACGCAACGGGAGTTGCCCAGCCGCAGCAAATTGCACTTATATTGTCGGAGACCGGGACAGACCAGTGGAAGCTCGCCGGTTTCTTCAGCAACGCCATGCTCGAGGACGGCCATGACGGCTTGTGGTACTGGATGCGGGCACGCGAATATGCGCAGAAGAAGATGGATTGGGACGCGTGGTTTTACTATCAAACGGCGGCCGCTCTTCTGGATCCGGTGGATTTCCTGACCAGCCCCAATATGGACAAGCTGCGTCGCGAAGCGAATACGGTTCGGCCGGCGAATCTTCCTGAAGGCAAGCCCCTCGTGCTGACAGTCAATGGCTCTCCGTTCGAGATCAACGGAATTGACACAACCACCGCGCTCGGGGGCTATGACCTGGAGTTCTACTACACGCCCAATGCCGAGCAGACGGCGCAACTACGTGATCCAGCGGCAGCGCGCAAGCAGGTACTTGACGTCATGAGCGCTCTGCTTGCAATCCATCCCGAGCTGCGTCAGGCTTTCCGCGGTATCTGGGCTCATGCGCAGAACGGAAATGCATCTATTTTTGCCCTGGACCTGCCGATGAACCAGATTGGAGGAGGCACCCAGACCACCGCAGCCGCCTCAGCTCCCGTTTCTCACTGAGTGCGATTTTTTTCACAAAGTGAGCGAAATCTAATTTAGACTCGATCCATAAAATCATCAGTTTTTTTATTGTAGTTGCCATCCCATCTTTTCGGGTCAGAACCGTCTTTTGTGTGACTTGGACGCGAAATCCCCCCTGCCTGCTTCTTCTCTTGTGAGAGCGATCGTTCTTTTCACCCTACGAACGAATTTTGGAAGCACTCCCGGGAGATGAAAGATGAAGCTTTTTTTGACCTTTGCATTGATTTCCTTGCTTGCGGGCACACCCGCGCTGGCAGATGTGGCCGTCAGCAGTCCGGCAACCGGCACTACAGTCAGTTCGCCTGTCCATTACACAGCCTCCGCCTCTTCAGACAGTTGCCCGAAAGGCGTAGCGTCTATCGGCATCTACGTGAATTACCGGCGCGTCTACGTCACTCCCGGAGCGAGCCTGAATACCAGCATCGCGCTCGCACCGGGCAGTTATCACACGGTGGTGGAAGAGTGGGACCGTTGCGGACACGCATCCGATAAATCAGTAAACCTCCAGGTTGTCGCTGGCCAGAGCGGGATTTCCGTCAAAGCGCCGGCCGACAACAGCACGGTAAGTTCTCCTGTGCGCTACGTAGCGTCCGCTTCCACGAGTAGCTGCCCGGCTGGGATAGCCTCGATGGGAATTTACGTGGACAACCGGCGCGTCTATGTCGTGCCTGGAGCCAGCCTGAACACCAGTCTGGCGTTGAACCCGGGCAAATATCACACCGTCGTTGAAGAGTGGGACCGATGCAGGCACGCCACATACAAATCCATTGACCTTCAGGTATCCGGAGGCAGCGGAGTGTCTGTACGTTACCCTGCCAACAACAGCACGGTGGTTTCTCCTGTACGATACGTCGCCTCCGCAAGCTCCAGCACGTGTCCCAAAGGAGTGTCGGCCATGGGAGTCTACGTGAACAACCGGCGCGTCTATGTCGTGCCTGGAGCCAGCCTGAACACCAGCCTCACCCTGAACGCGGGCACATACCACACGGTGGTGGAGGAGTGGGACCGCTGCGGTGGCGCGAGAACGACACCAGTAAACCTGAATGTACAGTCCACGAGTCCCGGCATAAGTTCCATACAGGTTGCCTGCAACCCCACAGTTGTTGCTGTGAATGGAACATCATCCTGCCACGCAACCGTGAACGGAACGGGAACCTATAGTTCTTCAGTGCGGTGGTCCGCCAGCGACGGCAGTATCACGCCCGCCGGCTTCTTTACTGCGCCCGGATCGGACGTCCGCGTTGAAGTGACTGCAACCAGCACGCAAGACAGCAGCAAAACGGGAATGGCGACCATCAGCGTGCAATCCCAGACGCCAGCGACCAAACACGTCATTGTGGTGATGGAAGAAAACCAGAGCTACTCCTCTGTTGTGGGCAATACAGCCAGCTGGCCTCATCTGAACAACCTGATAGCGAATGGCGCGCTGCCGACCCACTACTTCGCGAATACCCACCCGTCGATCGGCAACTATTTCTGGCTCACGACAGGGCAGTTGGTGACCAACAACGACAACTCCACCCAGGTCTGGAATGTCGACAATATCGCCCGCAGAATGCTTGCCGCGGGTGTCTCCTTCAGAATCTACGCGGAAGGTATTCCCAGAGGGTACGTTGGCGGCAACACAGGTGCCTATCTGATCCGCCACGAACCGTTCTCCATGCTCTCCGATATCGCCAACAATCAGCAGGTTGCGTATCAACACATCTGGCCGTTTTCTCAATTCGCGCAGGACGTCGCCGATGGGAGCTTGCCGGAATTTGCTTACATCGTGCCGGACGTCAACGACGATGCACACAACGGATCGCCATATCAGGCCGATAGCTGGCTGCAATCCAACGTTGTTTCACGCCTGTACAACTCCTCTGCATTCGCTCCGGGCGGAGACGGGCTTCTGATCGTTGACTTTGATGAAGCGTTCGACAGCGATACCCGCTATGGCGGAGGTCAGGTCTCACCTGTGTTCTGGGGCCCTACCGTAAAGCCCGGCTACAGGCAAACGTCCACTACCGTGTACCAGCATCAAAGCATGCTCCGGACCATCATGCAGGCCCTGCAGTTGCCGAACCCGCCCGGTGCGGCAGCGACGGCGCCTTCCATGGCGGAGTTCTTCAAGCAGTAAGCAACAGAATCACCACCGGAGGAGGGCTGCAAATGGATAGATTTCGGAGGGTCAGTAGCGTAAAGTGGAGTTATCGCTGACTGCCCATGAATCTATCCAGGCCCTCCACAGCTTTCCCGAATTCGCGCCTCTCAGCTTCCGCTTGCGCGGGCGCAATGATCTTTGGAACGATGCTCGCTGTTTGCGGCACCGGAACCCCTTTGTATGCCCAAACGCAGCCGGTGCCTGCCTCGCAAAAGACACCTGCGGCGCAAGCACCGCCTGCCGGGCAGGCCACAGCAGCAGGCCGCCCTGTCATCAGCTATGACCCTACGAAACCGGAAGTCCAGCCAAACCTGAGCGTAGACCGGGATCCGGTCATGTCACCCGACCTGCCGGAAAAACCCTCCGAGACATCGACAACCGGAACGGGGAAGGCCGGCGAGATTCAAAAAGGAAAGGGAGGCATCTACACCCTGCACGAAGATGTGAATGAAGTCGTGCTGAACTGCACTGTGGTTACGCAGAAGGGGAAACTGGTCGACAACCTCACTCGTAATGAAGTTCGTGTATGGGAGGATGATGTTCCCCAAACGATCAACTCCTTTCAGCACCAGGATGTGCCCGTATCGCTCGGCATTCTCGTCGACAATTCCGGTTCTATGCGCGACAAACGCGCAGCCGTCAATGCGGCGACATTGAATCTGGTCAAGCTTTCCAATCCGAAAGACGCAGCTTTCATCGTCAACTTCTCCGATAAGGCATACCTCGATCAGGATTTCACTTCCAACATCGCGGACCTGGAGCGCGGCTTGTCGCACATTGACTCGCGAAATACTACCGCCCTCTATGACGCTGTTGCGGCCTCGGCTGACGAGCTTGCCCACAACGCCAAGCATCCCAAGCAGGCTCTGCTGATCATTACAGACGGAGCGGACAACGCATCCAGGCTCAGTCTGCAGCAGGCCATCCGCCGGGTGCAGAGCCTGCAAGGTCCTGTGGTCTACTCGATCGGGCTGCTTTTCGGCGACAGCAAGGAAGAAGCACTGCGGGCGAAAACTTCGCTTGAGACGCTTTCCAACGAGACGGGCGGTTTGGCCTATTTTCCAGCATCGCTGGAGAATGTGGATGAGGTCGCGCAGGATGTTGCGCGCGACATCCGCGACCAGTACACGATCGGCTATCACTCCACCAAGGATGCCAGTCTCGGCGGCTACAGGAGAGTGCGCGTGGAAGCGACATCACCCAAATTGGGCCACCTGATTGTACGTACCCGCAAAGGCTACTATCCGAAATCAGCACCCGGCACACCGCAGCCGAATGCGGTGGCACAGAATCAAACTGCACAGCCAGCTTCCGCAGCTCAAAATCAGCCTGCACAAACTCCTCCTGCACAGACCGGCCGCTGAGCGCGACTGCGGCGCAGACCGGACTTGGCTGATAAAGTGAGCGCAGGATTTCGAACTCGAATGCTGCACGTTTGCAGCAGCAGTGATCGGAACGGCGAGAGTGGCGGATTCAGCCTCGCTGTGTACACCGCAGGCAGCCCTTCTAGATGATTGAAAGCCATCGCGCACAACTTGCCATGTTGAAATCTTCAGCTTTGCTCCGGGTCGGCTGCGCAAGTAGAGATTGACGGGAAAGTTCGCTGCAACACTCCTTCGAAGTAGACTCCTTGGTCCAACCCGGCCTGGCTGTATAGAAGGGATCCTGTCGTATCGCCGTCTTTCCAAGTCAAAGCACAGCAAAAAAGAACGGAGCAGCAATTTCCTGCTCCGTTCTTTTTCCTGGGATGTAGCTTGATTGCTTTGAAGATCAGTTCAGATGGAAATCAACGACGATGACGATCTGCACTGGAACCGGATGGCCCTGGTACATCGCCGGCTGGAATTTATACTGCCGGACGGCTGCAATCGCCTTTTCGTCGAGTCCCATGCCGAGGTGATGCACGACCCGAATGTTGACGGGATTACCCTGGGGATCAACGATCAACTGGAGCGAGACCTCGCCCTGATACTTGTTCTGGCGTGCCTGATCGGTAAATTCAGGCTCTACACTGTGGATCACGCGGGGAGCTGCGACGCCTCCGCCCACGCTCATGACACCGCCGCCGTAACCGCCAATGCTGCCCGGTCCAACGCCAGCTCCACGACCTGCTCCAATTCCGCCTCCCTTGGCCTGGCCAAACCCCCCGCCCGTTCCGCCGCCCTGGGACACCAGAGCGACCTGCGCCGACTGCGTATCACCCAGCACGGGAAGTTTATTCGTCATCGGCAGCTTGACCTGCGGAGGCATGACCACTGACGGTGCCGCCGCGAGCCGGGGATGATCCACCTTCAGTACTTCAACTGGGGTGACCTGAGTCTTGGCGATCGGAGGTAGATGTCCCTTGTTGGCTTGGACTAACTGATGTGCGCCACCGCCGCCGCCACCTCCCATTGCCTTCGGAGCAGGGACCGTAACGGGAATAAAGGGAATTTCGAGATGAGTGACCTGAACGGGCTTGGGAGGAACGACAACCTGCTTCCGCGCCTGCATTACGAACCAAATCAACAGCGCCAGAATGCCAACGTGCATCATGGCAGAAAGGGCGCTCGAAAACGGGCTGCGCTTGACTGCCAACGGGTCTGCGACCGCAATGGGCCGCGAAACCAATTCCAACGGCGGCAACTTAGGCGGAAAGAAAACATCCAGCAGATTGCACCACAAGCCATGCAGCAGAGATTCTTGGGTTATAGGTTGTGCGATTGCCAAGGGCTTTGAAATGAGTTCCAGTTGGGGGTGCGCCGTATCATGCGCACGGCCGAAGCGTTCGTTCCTGACTTCCCTTAATTGGTCTGTGAGCGCCAAATTTCCCATGTCTTATCACCTATCTCCACCGGGGGCAGAACCCGGCATTTCAATGCAGTTTATGATGCACGTAATGTGCCAATCGTCGCCCTAAGTTGCCCTAAGTTTTGTTGCGACTATGTCTTGGATGCGCTTACCAGATACCTTTGTCGCTTCCAGTAATTTTTTGTCCAACAGCAGCCGCAGTGGCCAGCCATGGCAGCAGACCTA
>DASSZI010000035.1:0-14774 GCA_035713565.1 Acidobacteriaceae bacterium
CGAAGAAATGCATTCGCATATTGCCGCCCGGGGTGACCTGCAGCGTGGCCCTGGATGTGAAGTGCAGATCCACCAGCTTATGAAACGTTCCGGTGACAGAAACCGTCTGGTCCGGATTCAGCTTCATGCTCAGGTCGCGGACGGGCGTGCCGGCGCG
Organism: Acidobacteriaceae bacterium; assembly: GCA_035713565.1. Lineage (GTDB taxonomy): Bacteria > Acidobacteriota > Terriglobia > Terriglobales > Acidobacteriaceae > JAKAAZ01. Next base: position 158 of record DASSZI010000035.1, read on the forward strand.
CGGCAGGATATAGCTGTTGACCAGTGAGGAAAGATTGGCGGATGAAATGCTGCTGTGGGCGCTGTGAATCTGCAGCGTGAAAGAGGTCGGATCGTCCAGGGAGATGAGCTGGCCCGGGCGCGCCTGAACCATGACGCCGTCTAGAGTCTCGATCCTGAGCGCAACGTTCGGCAACACGTGGTAGATGACGTGCAGCATGGAAATTTCGGTTTCATCAGAATCGGGTTCAGGAGTATGGGGCGAGGGCTTTTTAGCTGCTGGAACGGGCTTTTGGCCTCTCGGTGCAGTGGCGTGCCTGGCGGAAATACTGGCGCCCGCAGGAAGTATGGAAGCGCAAAGCAGAAGAATGACGGCTGAAATTTCGCGAATGGAGATCTCCTCTCCGCAAGTATTACGTTGCAGAATGCCCCGATTCGACGAAGTTTCCGATTACGCCTTGACGACTTTGCCGGACTTGATACAGCCGGTACATACGCGAATGCGCTTGCTGGCAGAATTGACCTTCGCCCTAACTGTCTGCAGGTTCACGTTCCAGCGGCGGCGGGTGACATTGTGCGCGTGAGAGATGTTGTTGCCAAACTGCGGTTTCTTGCCGCAAAGTTCACAAACCTGTGCCATGACCTTTATCCTGTTCTACAGATGTTCCTGGGAGATAGAAGGATTGCGGGACTGGACGCAAAGGTCCGTCAGCAACAAACAATCCTAAGAGCCCGAAACACAAGTTTACCGAAACAATCCAGTATGGGCAAATCAATCCTGCTTCTCATAGAGCATTCCCTACACAAAGCGAGTGAGATGCTTAAGCCTTCGGCACGGATGAATTCGACCTCGACGAGCACGCGCCCGTGCTGAACGTGATACGACGGTCTTCAACTTCCGCAGACGCTCCCATAACAGCCGTACGGGTGAAGCGGTCATCGGCCTTTCAGACAACCTGGACCGTTTTCTGGGTCGCATTTGCGGTGCGCGTACTCTACATGACGCTGGCGCATACCTATCGCATCCGCCCAGGGGAAGATCATTTTCAGTTCGGGTGGGAAATGGGCCGGATCGCGCGCGCACTGGTGACAGGCTACGGATATGCGGACCCGTTCTCCGGGCACACTGGCCCAACCACCTGGGTGGCGCCGCTTTATCCGCTGCTGCTGGCGGGCGTGTTCAAGATGTCCGGCGTCTACACGCCTGCATCCGCCTGGATCATTCTCACCATCAACAGCCTTTATTCCGCGTTGACGGCGCTCACGACCTACGAAATCGCGGCGCGATGCTATAACCGGTGCGTGGCGATCTGGTCGGCGTGGCTTTGGGCACTCTATCCGGCCGCAATGCAGTACAGCGTGCGCTGGGTCTGGGAAATGACGTTGAGCACCTGGCTGCTGAGCTGGGCGGTGTTGCTGGCCGTGCGGATGCGAGGAATCGGAGAGCTTCCACAGGAAAGCACGGAGGCAACAGAGAGCGGCGTCTGCCCGGTCGGGCAGCGAAACAGAAGTCTCGTTTCCACTCAGGAAACACGCACTCTGCAGCGATGGCTTTTGTTTGGCTTTATCTGGGCTCTGATCGCATTAAGCAATCCTTCCCTGCTGCTTTTTTTGCCGGCAGCGGGCATTTGGGTGCTGCTGGGCAGACGGCGCAGTTCTCTGCGCAGGCAGCTGCTGTATGCTTCGGCTTCAGCGGTGCTGTTTGTGATGTGTATTTCGCCCTGGGTTATTCGCAATGCTCTTGTCTTCCACCGGTTTATCCCCATGCGCGCCAACTTTGGCGCGGAGTTCTACATGGGCAACGGGCCCGGAGCACGCGGTTTTTTGATGGAGTATAACCACCCGTTCCAGTCCGCCAGGCAGTTGGAACTTTATCGCTCCATGGGCGAGGTGGCGTATGCCCAGATGCGCGGACGCCTCGCCTGGAAGATTGTTCAGCACGACCCTGGGCTGTTCCTGCGCAATACTGTCAAGCGGTTTTATTTTTTCTGGATCAGCGTGCCTCACCCTGCTAATGATGCGTGGTATGTAGAGGTGGGCCGCGTGGCAAATTTTTCCTTTGTAAGCATCGCGGGCCTGCTGGGACTGGCGCTTGCGATCCGAAGGCGCAAGCCCGCCGCGTGGCTGTTTGCCTGGGCCTTTCTGCTGCTGCCGCTGATTTATTATTTCGTCACGGTGCACGCGCGCTTTCGCAATCCGCTGGAGCCTCTGATCACAATTCTTGGTGTTTACTTGTTCCAATCTGCCGAGAAAAAGACGCGGCGCAGCGATTCGGCGGGAGCGGAACTGGCCTGCGACACTATGCAGCAAACCTGACAAGCGGTTGACGGATTGTGGATCCCACCCGTATTCTTAGAGGGTTAGGCGATATGCGTTTGCTTCGTGTCTGCAGCGCTCACCGAATCAGTTTGTGTCGCCAATCAACTGAACGGTTCCCTGCCTTGTAATTGCAAACGGCAGGCATTCAGACGGACGAATCTAATTCATAGATAAGCCCATCATCGCACCCAGCGTTGCTGACGGTGCTGGAGGAAGTATGTACGCAGTGATTCGCACCGGCGGCAAGCAGTACCGTGTCGCACCCGGCGATGTGTTACGTGTGGAGAAGCTCCCACAGGAAGACGGCGATATCGAGTTTTCCGAAGTGCTCGCAGCCTCCGTCGACAGCGGCAATGGCGCGAACCTGGCCAAGCCAGGATCAGCCAAGGTGCTCGCCACCGTTTTGCAGGAAGGTCGAGCGAAAAAGGTCCTCGTGTTCCACTTCAAACGCAAAAAGCAGTACAAGAAGCTGCAGGGGCATCGCCAGTCCTATACCCAGGTGCGCATCAATGAAATCCAGGTGGACGGGCAGAGCTTTACCGCAGCCAGCTAATTTTCTCGATGAGAGAACCTAGAGGGATAGAAAATGGCACATAAAAAAGGATTAGGCAGTTCCCGCAATGGCCGCGATTCCAATTCGCAGCGCCTTGGGGTCAAAGTGTTCGGCGGTCAGGTTGTGACCGGCGGTTCGATTATCGTGCGCCAGCGCGGAACTCCGCTGAAGCCTGGCCTGAATGTCGGCATCGGCAGTGACGATACTCTTTTCGCCAAAATTGATGGGCGCGTTCGCTTCGTTGATCGCGGTCGAACGGGACGCTTCGTCGCCGTCGATCCAATCCCCGCAGAAGCATAGATACAGAATTCTCACTTGAAGTGAACAAAGCTCCCGGTTTCTCGGGAGCTTTGTTCGTTCTTCCAGGGCCGCCAACCGGGGCGGCCTTTCTTGCTTTTCCGGGTTGCGGCTACGCCACACGTTCGATTTTGACGCTCTCGATCACAACCGCTTTGCGCGGTTTATCATTGCGATCGCGCTCTACCTCCGAAATCTTCTGCACCACATCCTGGCCCTCCACCACTTCCCCGAAAATCGTGTGGTTGCCATTCAGCCACGGTGTGGCCGCTACCGTGATAAAGAACTGGGACCCGTTGGTATTGGGTCCGGAGTTTGCCATGGCCAGTTTGCCTGGCTTGTCGCACGAATGCGGCGAGCCTTTGGTTTCATCCTCGAACTTATAGCCTGGACCTCCAAATCCGGTACCTGCCGGATCGCCGCCCTGAATCATAAACTTGGGAATTACGCGATGCAGCACGGTTCCGTCGTAGAGCTTGTCCTTCGATTTGTTGTTGTTGGAAGGGTGCGTCCACTCTCGCGTACCTTCCGCCAGTTCAATAAAATTCGTGACGGTCTTCGGCGCCTCTTTTTCAAATAGGCGACAGACAATCCTGCCCTCCGAAGTCTGGAAGACCGCATACGTTCCGGGTGTCTGAGTCATAGTCGTAAAACATCCCTTCAATGAAAGTAGATTGGATTGCAGAATGCCGCTCCGCTAAGGATGGGGCGGCGTAGCAGAGGCGGGCTGAGGAACGGCAGCCGGAGGTAACGCAGGCAGAGGCTGGCCGTTTGGCACAATTGTCACCTTGTTCAGGTAGACAGGTTCCAGCGGTTTGTCCCGGTCATTGCGGGGAACCTCTGTGATGGATTGCGCGACGAGCACGCTCCCAGGATCGCATTGTCCAAAAATAGAGTAGTGCTGATCGAGCGATGGCTGTGGCGCAACGGTGATAAAGAATTGCGTGCCATTGGTATTCGGACCCGCATTCGCCATCGCGAGCCTGCCCGGCACATCAAATGTCAGCTTGGGTGAAATTTCATCGGCGAAGAAGTAGCCGGCGTCTCCAGTACCTGTCCCCGTGGGATCTCCGCCTTGGATCATGAATCCCGGAATCACTCGATGGAAGGTCGTGCCGTCGTAAAACGGTTTGTTCGACACCTTCTGGTGCGTAGCCGGGTCGGTCCACTCTTTCTGCCCGGTCGCAAGGCCCACAAAGTTGGCGGTCGTATTCGGAGCTTCTGTGGAGTACAGACGGCAAACCATTCGTCCCATGGTTGTATCGAGCACGACTGTAGGCCCTTCCGGCTCAACGGGCGGCTGCACGTTCGCTGTGGTACCGGGTTCATCGGGCAACGCATTGGAGTTTGGCGGGGCGCTCGTCTGCCCGGCTCCTGGCTGTGTTCCGTCTGTTGCTGCAGCAGGAGGCGCCTGGGCATCGGGTTTCGAAGGAACGTCCTGCTGCGCGAAGGCCGCGACGCTAAGAAGAGACAAAGAAGCGATTAGGGTCAGGCGAATCGGAAATCGAAACATCCTCTGTATTGTAACGGGCGAACGCGGCATGAACCAATCCTCGGACCCTCGACTTCCTGACGGCCTGAGACTCGCCAACGAAATCGTGGTCAGGGTTGCTGCTGCAATATCCGCGGCCGCTCCACCGGGGAGTTCGCCTGCATCTCATGCGCGGTCTGCTCCACCTGCCGGAAAACGCGCAGCAGATTGCCGCCGAGGATCTTTTGCATGTCGGCAGATGTGTATCCGCGGGCCATCAACGCTGCGGTGATCTTGGGCAGATCGGCTGGAGAGTCTATGCCCTGCGGCAGAGAAGAGACGCCATCGAAATCAGAGCCGAGCCCGACATGATCGACGCCGGCGATCTTCGCCACGTGATCTATTTGATCGATCAAATCGGAGAGTGGCGGCCGGGGAATCCGTGCGGCAAATTCCCTGTCGATCCTGTCGTACTCCGCATAGGGAACGGGTTGCCCCTCATCTTTGGCGCGCGCTAACGCCGCGTCTTTGGCCTGCTGCCTGGCTGCGGCTTGCACGATCCAGGCTTTCCTGTACTCTTCGCTCACAAACGCGGAATAGAAATTCACCTGCACAACACCATCATTGCGCGCAATCGCGCGCAGCATATCGTCGGTCATATTGCGCGGGCTAGCACACAGCACCCGGGCACCGGAGTGCGACGCGATCACAGGAGCGCGCGTCAAGATCAAGGTGCGATAGAAAGTTTTGTCGGACACATGGGAGACATCGACCATCATTCCCATGCGGTTCATCTGATAGACAACATCTTTGCCAAACTCGCTCAGACCGGTTGCCGTGTGTGCGACTGCGGTGTTGTCGGCATCTCCGGAGGAATCTGCCCATCCATTGGAGTTGGCCCAGGTCAGAGTCATGTACCGTACCCCGAGCCGGTAGTAGTCTCGCAGAATCGGCAAACTGTTTTCGATCGCGTGGCCGCCCTCCACGCCGAGTAAGGCGGCAATCTTGCGCTCTCGATGCAGCCGTTCCACGTCAGCTACAGAAAACGCCATTCCCATCTGTTCCGGATGTCTGGCGGCCTGCTGATACACCGCATCGATCAGTTCCAAAGAACGTTCGACATAATGGCCGCGATATTGATCGGGATCCACCCAGATGGAGAAGAACTCCGCCCCAAGGCCACCTTCACGCGCTGACGGCAGACTCCACTGGCCAGTACCGAGTGGCGAGTCCAGATCGTATCCCTCATCCAGCATGCGCTGGGGAGTGTCCGCATGAGAGTCGATGACCAGAGCCGACGCATGCGCGGACGCCGCGCCCGGAGTACTACCGCGAGTTGCCGCATTTTGGGCATCAGCACACATCGGGGATCCTAGGGCCAGATAGGCAACACATAAAAGAGAAAGCATTCCTTGCATGGTCCACGCTCATGGTAAGGATTGACGAAGTGTAGCAGATCACCATCTTTCCACCGGTCTAGGAGCCAAGTACGGAGCGGCATTTGGGTTTCGCAAGGGTCATCCCAGCCTAGCCAGGACAACCTCGCTGCAACTACGGCCATCTTGACTAAGAAGAGGGTCAATTATGGAAACTCTAAACTTGAACAAGAATATGCCAGCATCTCAGACAGGTGTAGAACGGCGTGACCAGGATGCGGACGCATTGCATCGCCATGCGGAGAATCAGGCGATGGAAGCCGCGAAAAAATCCGGCGACCGCATGAAGACGAACGAAGCCGGAAACGACATCATCAACAAATAAGAGAAACTGCACTGGCAGCCTGAGTGAAAGAGCCCCGAAAGGGGCTCTTCGATTTTATCGAGCTTTCGTTCTCGCACTTGGCTTTGTGGAGTTTGTGAAACGCGCAGCCTGCCCCGTCTTGACGTTACCCGCCTGTCGAACGAATAATGAGTGTGGATTCTTCCGCAGTTTCAACGCAGGTCATGTTGTTCATTTTGCAGCAGGATGCCTGCTCTCCGGCCACATTGGCAGGGTTTCGGCAGCTTCCCTCAAAACGTTGATCAACGAATTCCGCGTATCAGATTGCCTGCGCCAGCAATTGCAGGCAACGATTCTTCAAGAAGGCTGGAAAAGTGATGAGCACAACCGTGAGCGCGGCCGCGTTGGGGCCGCAAAGGAACCGGGTTGTAACGTTCTGGCAGTCTACAAACGGCAAAAAAGTGGTAATGGCGATCACGGGCGCCATGATGTTCCTGTTTGTAGTGGGACATTTGCTGGGCAATCTGCAGGTGTTTGAAGGCCCGGAAAAGATCAATGCATACGGGCATTTTCTGCACAGCATTGGCGAACTGCTGTGGATTGTGCGCCTCACCCTGATTCTTGCGATCGTCCTGCATATCACCGCCACCATTCAACTGGCGCTGCGCAACAAAAGAGCGAGGCCGATCGGATATTCGCGCAAACAGGCCATCAATTCGTCCTATGCGTCGCGCACCATGTATTGGAGCGGTCCCATCGTACTAGCCTTCATCATCTTCCACCTCCTGCAGTTCACCGCGGGTTACATCCATCCGGAATCGCGGTTTATTGAAGGCGATGTGTATCACAATCTGGTGTCGGGATTTCAGGTATGGTGGGTTTCGGCCTGGTACATTTTCGCCATCACTCTGTTAGGTTTTCATCTGCGGCACGGCCTCTGGAGCATGTTCCAATCCGTCGGATTCGCCCATACACGGCACACTCCGACGCTGAAAAGTGCTGCTCTTCTGATTGCTGTAGTGATCGTTCTGGGATACATCTCCATCCCGATTAGCATTCTGCTGGGAATCGTTAAATAATATGACACTCGACGCAAAGATACCTTCCGGCCCGATTGAGCAGGCGTGGGACAAGGCTCGCTTCGATATGAAGCTGGTGAACCCCGCCAACAAGCGCAAACATTCCCTGATCGTTGTAGGCTCGGGCCTGGCCGGCGCGTCGGCGGCCGCTTCGCTCGGTGAGCTGGGTTACCAAGTCAAGTGCTTCTGTTTCCAGGATTCTCCCCGCCGTGCCCACTCCATCGCCGCGCAGGGTGGCATCAATGCGGCCAAAAATTATCCGAATGACGGCGAAAGTATCTATCGCCTCTTTTACGACACAGTGAAAGGCGGCGACTTCCGCGCCCGCGAAGGCAACATCTACCGACTGGCGCAGATCAGCGTGGACATTATCGACCAGTGCGTCGCCCAGGGCGTCCCGTTCGCACGAGAATATGGCGGCGCCTTGACCAACCGTTCCTTCGGCGGCGCGCAGGTCTCCCGCACGTTTTACGCGCGCGGCCAGACCGGGCAGCAGCTTCTGCTGGGCGCGTATCAGGCGCTCGAACGGCAGGTCCACGCCGGAACAGTCACAATGGTACCGCGCACGGAGATGCTGGATTTGATCGTGATTGACGGCAAAGCACGCGGCATTGTCACGCGCAATCTGGTGACCGGAACACTGGCGGTGCATCTCGCGGATGCCGTCATTCTTGCCAGCGGCGGCTATGGCAACGTCTACTATCTCTCCACCAATGCAAAAGGATCGAACGTCACCGCGACCTGGCGCGCCTACAAGCGCGGAGCGCTCTTCGCCAACCCGTGCTTCACGCAGATTCATCCGACCTGCATTCCCGTCTCCGGCGACTATCAATCCAAGCTCACTCTGATGAGCGAGTCGTTGCGCAACGACGGACGTATCTGGGTTCCTCTGAAAAAAGGCGACCAGCGGCCGCCCAACGAAATCCCGGAAAGCGAACGCGATTATTATCTCGAACGGCGCTATCCAAGCTTCGGTAATCTTGTCCCGCGCGATGTTGCCTCCCGCAATGCCAAAGCCGTCTGCGATGAAGGCCGTGGCGTGGGGAAGACCGGCCTTGGCGTGTATCTGGATTTCTCCGATGCCATCAACCGGCTGGGCGAGAAAACGATCCGGGAGCGCTACGGCAATCTCTTCGACATGTACCAGCGCATTACCGATGAGAACCCCTATAAGGTACCGATGCGCATTTATCCGGCCATTCACTACACCATGGGCGGTCTCTGGGTCGATTACCACCTGCAAAGCACCATCCCGGGGTTGTTCGTTCTTGGCGAGGCCAATTTCTCTGACCATGGGGCGAACCGTCTGGGTGCCAGCGCCTTGATGCAGGGCCTTTCCGACGGATACTTTGTTATCCCCTACACCATTGGAAACTACCTTGCGACAAATAAGTTTCCCAAGGTAGACAAGTCTCATACTGAGGTTCAAAGCGCTGTCTCCGCGGTGAAGCAAAAAACCGACAAGCTTCTCTCCATCAAAGGCAAGCGCACCGTGGACTCCTTCCATCGCGAACTTGGCAAGCTTGTATGGGACTATTGCGGGATGGCACGCACAGCCGAAGGTCTGGAGTTGGCGATCGGCAAGATCCGCTCCCTGCGCGAGGAGTTCTGGCAAAACGTCACGGTTCCCGGAAGCGGCGATGATCTGAACCAGAGCTTGGAAAAAGCTGGCCGCGTGGCAGACTTCTTCGAACTCGCCGAGTTGATGTGCATCGACGCCCGGGAGCGGAACGAGTCCTGCGGCGGTCATTTCCGCGAGGAATATCAGACGCCCGAGGGCGAAGCGCAGCGCGACGACGACAACTATTCCTATGTTGCCGCGTGGGGCTACAACGGACCGGATCGCCCGCCTCAACTGACGAAGGAGCCGCTGGAATTCCACTACGTTCATCCCAGCCAGAGGAGCTACAAGTAATGAAATTAACGTTGAAAATCTGGCGGCAAAGAACAAACAGAGACAAGGGCGCATTCGTCAGCTACACGGTGGACGATGTCGATCCCGAGATGTCCATGCTGGAATGTCTGGACGTTCTGAATGAAAGCTTGATCGAGCGCGGTGATGAACCGGTCGCGTTTGAGCATGACTGTCGCGAAGGTATCTGCGGCTCCTGCGGCTTTATGATCAACGGCGTAGCCCACGGCCCGGAGCGCGCGACCACCGTTTGCCAGCTCACCATGCGGCACTTCAAAGACGGCGAGGAACTCGTCATTGAACCGTGGCGGGCACGCGCGTTCTTCCCTATTAAGGACTTAATTGTGGACCGGCGCGCCCTCGACCACATCATTCAGGCGGGCGGCTATATCTCCGTCTCGACTGGCCAGGCTCCCGATGGCAATGCGATTCTTGTCGGCAAAGACATCGCCGACCAGGCGATGGACGCCGCTGCCTGCATTGGGTGCGGAGCCTGCGTGGCTGCGTGTCCTAATGCTTCGGCAGCGCTATTTACCGGAGCCAAAATCGCCCACCTGAGTGTCCTTCCGCAAGGTAAGCCGGAACGGGACCGGCGCGCGCTTGGAATGGTAGCTCAAATGAATGCTGAGGAGTTCGGCAACTGCACCAGCATCGGCGAGTGTACGGGAGTTTGCCCGAAAGAAATTCCGCTGGAAGTGATCGCCACCATGAACCGCGATTATCTGCGGGCAAGCTGGACGAGGCGCGAAGACCAGAACGAAACGATTCTGCCCTTTACGGAGTGGAGCACCGGATCCAAACTGCAGTCCGATCCCACCTCACGCGATTAGGATAGCCTCCCTGCTTCGAGATCGGAGAGTATCTCCAGCAGTTTTCGCAGTGCATTGGCGCGATGGCTGATGCGGGATTTCTCGACCAGATCGATTTCTGCCATGGTTCGGCATATATCCGGCAAGTAGAACAGCGGATCGTAGCCGAATCCTCCTTCGCCCCGCGGGGCCTCCAGAATGACCCCCTCCACCGTTCCTTCCGCAATCGCAATGCACGCTCCATCGCGGGCAGCCGCCAAACAGCAGCGGTAGCGAGCGGTGCGATCAACCGCTGAAATCCCCCGCAGCCTTTCAATCAGAAGCAGATTGTTCCGCGCATCGGAACTCAACGACTGTCCTGCCGTAAATCCCGCGTCCTCCGCATAACGGGCCGAGCGCACGCCAGGCGCGCCCTGAAGTGCGTCCACTTCCAGACCGGAATCGTCGGCCAGCACAATCTGTTTCGGAGCGAACCCGCTATAGGCAATTGCCTTCTCGCGAGCATTCTCCGCAAAGGTCAAAGCATCTTCCGCTGGAGGAGGAATTTGCTCCAATTCCGGCAACGGAAGAAACTCTATCGCCCGCTCCCCGGCTTCCGCCATAGCTGCAAAGTCGCGCAGCTTCCCCGGATTGCTCGTCGCGACGTAAATCATTATGGGCATTTGCTTCAACACAAAGCAGCAGAGGAAAAGGCACCCTGCTGCTCAGGAAACCGAAGGACCGGCCAGGCTACTTGCCTGCTGTGACAGAAGAGACGTCCAGCGTCTTTCCGGAGAGTTTACCTTGGACGGTAGCGCTCTTCCCGGCAAGCTTGTCCAGTTCCGCCGAATGGCCTTTGAGCGTATAAACTTTGCTGCCTACGACCAGCGCATAGGGAGAACCCTGCTTGACACACTCCCGCGTGCATTTCGCCGCTCCGCCGTCCATCATGTGTTTTGCGCCGCACATCTGATCGCTCACCACCCCCGTAAGCCTTGTGCTGCTTTGAGCAATGACAGTTCCTCCCGCCAGAAGCGCACAGACTGCCAGAATTCGGATCCCATTCAAAGTTTTCATGTTGCTCACCTTTCCCACGAAGATTTGCGCGTTCAGCGCGCCCATGCAGTATAGCCGTTTGCGTTATCGTGCAGGCAAATACGGCTGCAACGGACATCCTTCGCAACGCGGCGCAGGTCCGCAATGTTGTTTCCCCACCTCGACGATCAAAGCATGCAATTCATTGGCATGCCGCCCAGTTTCCTCTGCTGTGGCGCTGGCAATCGCAAGATCGCCGAGCTTTTGCATCTCGGAGTATCTTGCGTTCGCGTCCACGAGCTCATGGCGTGTTGCGACACGGCGGAAATATTCATCCACCACAAAAACCGGATGGTTCAAGGCATACAGAAGGATTGCATCCGCCGTTTCCGGACCGATCCCGGAAAGCGCGAGCAACTGACGCCGCAGGACCTCCGTGGGCTGACGCGCCATCTGCTGCAGGGAGCCCCCATGCTCTTGATCCAGAAGGCCCACAAAGGCATGGATACAGGCCGCCTTGCGTACGATAAATCCGGAAGGACGAATGAGTTCCCGCAGATGCTGTTCGGAAACAGAACGGATTCCCTCCTCCGTCAGCAGTCCGGCATCCCGCAGATTTGCGATCGAGCGCTCGACGCTCCGCCATGCTGTACCCTGAGTCAGAATGGCGCCGAGAACTACCTCAAAAGATGTTTCCGCAGGCCACCAGTTTCGCTGACCGTAAGTCTCCATCAGCGTTCCGTAAATATTGCGCAGCACCTGGTGAGGCTCTCTGACCCGGGGTGCCGAGCAGGATGAGCTTTTTGAATCCGTCAAGCCAGCCACCTATTCCCGTGAAATCTCAATCGTGCTCAGAAGGAACCTTCAGCCATTGGCTTGGATTTGGACTGGAGCTCCAGCTTCCAGCCAAGCACGCGGGCTTTCGCGGACTCCGCCTCCGCTTCGGCGATTTTTCCCTGCATCTGGTACAGAATGGAAAGCCGCGTATGCACGAGGACATCCTCCGGCTGCATAGCCGCGAGGCGCAAGGCCACCTGCAAAGCTTCCTCGAGCTGGCCACAATCCTGAAGAGTTCGGATCAGCCCGTGCCAGGCATCCAGGAAGGTTTCATCTTCCGCAAGTGCGGCGCGGAACAAATCCGTCGCAGTCTTCAGATGGGCGTCCGCCATGGCATCAACGGCTCTGTAATAGAGTTCCTCGGCGGCATCACGTTTCGCTAATTTCATTCTCTCGCCTGGTGGATTGGCAGCTCCTAGTTCGCTATGAGTATTCTAGGTTTTATGCAGCCTGAACAGAAGGCCAACGCAGGCTTTCCGTTACTCCTCCGGGACAAGTCTTGAACTGTCACTTCGATGTTGTCGTGCTTGGTGCCGGAGCGGCCGGTCTGATGTGTGCCATGGAAGCGGCGAGGCACGGACGACGTGTGGCATTGCTCGACCATGCGGACCGTATCGGGAAGAAAATTCTGATCTCGGGCGGAGGCCGCTGCAACTTTACCAATCTGCGCTGCAGCCCAGAGAACTTTCTTTCCAGCAATCCTCACTTTTGTAAGTCGGCGCTGGCCCGATACACACCACAGGATTTTCTGGCGATGCTCTCCAGGCACAAAATTCCCTTTCACGAAAAGACCCTTGGGCAGCTCTTCTGCGACCGCTCTGCGCGCGATATTGTCGCCATGCTGGAGTTGGAATGCCGGCAGGCAGGGGTCCAGATTTTTCTTAACATCGCAGTCGAGGCTGTGCGCCACAGCACCCAATTCACGATCCTGACGCACCACGCAACCTTCTCTGCCCCGGCTCTGGTTGTCGCAACAGGAGGGCTTTCCATCCCCAAGATGGGCGCAACTTCCCTGGGCTACGACCTGGCCCGGCAGTTTGGCATCGCCATACGCGAGTGCCGCCCAGCACTCGTGCCGCTTCTGTTTGCCCCCGAAGAACTTGAGCAGTATGGAGACCTGGCGGGCCTTTCCAAAGAAGTCGTCGCGGCTTGCGACACCGGGCAGTTCCGGGAAAAGATGCTGATCACCCACCGGGGCCTGAGTGGCCCGGCAATTCTTCAAATCTCTTCCTATTGGAAAGCCGGGCACATCCTGCGCATTGACCTCGCGCCAGAGCAGAAATGGACTGCTCTCTTGCAGGATCCTCGCACTCCACGGAACTTATCTAATGCCAAAAGCGAACTGCGCCGCGTGCTTCCTCATCGACTGGCAGACCGCTGGCTGAGCGTCCACGCTCCACCGGACTGGACCAACCGCTCCGTCGCAGCGTTGGAGGCTGAACTGCACGCGTGGCCACTGATTCCAGCAGGCACGGAGGGCTACCAAAAAGCCGAAGTGACCGCTGGCGGCGTGGATACGGACGAACTCTCCGCAAAAACGATGGAAAGCCGCAAGGTACGCGGCCTGTTCTTCATCGGCGAGGTGGTAGACGTAACCGGACACCTGGGCGGCTTCAATTTCCAGTGGGCCTGGGCCTCTGGATACGCGGCGGGGCAGGCGCTGGCTGGCTGATCCTGCGCGATGTTGAGTCCACGACCTCAGCGAGGCTGTGGGTCGGAATACGTCTGCGGAACCAAGGCGGCCTCTTCGGGGATCAACAACCATCCGGCCAGATACGCGATTTCTCCCAGCGGGAAAGTCAGAACTCCCAGAACGACCGCAAGAATCCTTATAGCCACCAGGTCCCAGCCGTAGCGGATATGGATTGCCGCGCACACCCCCGCGACCATGCGGTTGGCGCGTGGCCGAAACATGGCATTCAGAGGAGAGGGAGAAAAGGTGATCGGATTGACCGGCACGCCACAGTTGGCACAGAAATTGGCTCCGGGTGCCAGGGGCTTTCCACATTGTCGGCAAAACATCGCGTTCCTCCCGTGCTACACCCTTCAGTTTTCCTCACCTGCATTCCAGGCGGTTGAGGAAACTCTGCTGTCTCTCTACTACGTACCGGAAGGCGTTAAAGTTCCCTGCTCTGCCATCGTACGCCCTGTCGCCAAAATTGAACCTGCAGCCGCAAATTATTGACCGCTGTAAGGAGTCTGCTCGTACCGTTTAGCCCGTGCAGCCTGCCCGGAATCAACCCCCAGTGCCAGGACTGCCTCGTACTGCTGTTTTGCGGGCGCGCGTTCGTTCAAAATATCGTACATCTCTCCAGCCGCCAGATGCGCTCGACGCTTCATCAATGGAGACGCGGTGGGTTGCTCGGCCGCAGTCTGGTAAGCATTGGCTGCAAGCGCAATCTGTTTCTGGCCACGCGCCGCCTCGCCCAGCCCGTAATACACCATCTCCAGGTGCGCGTTTGGATAGTAGCCGGTCTGACTGGCCGCGGCCGCAAGTTTTCTGTAGGCGTCGACCGCGGCCATTCCCTTACCTGAATCTTTCAAAAGGTTCGCTTGTTCGAGCGAAAACAAGAAATTATGCGGGTATTTGTCGTGAAGTCCGTCGGCGACTGCTATGGCCTCGTTATAT
>DASSZI010000036.1:0-18146 GCA_035713565.1 Acidobacteriaceae bacterium
CCGCTGCGCATTAAAGCCGGGTTTGACCCGACAGCGCCCGACCTGCACCTGGGCCATACCGTCCTGATCCGCAAGCTCAAACATTTTCAGGACATGGGCCACACGATCATCTTTCTCATTGGCGACTTCACCGGCCTCATCGGCGATCCGACCGGCCGCTCCGTCACCCGTAAGCCGCTGTCGCGTGAAGAACTGGAAGAAAACGCCACCACCTACAAGACGCAGGTTTTCAAAATCCTGGATCCTGAAAAAACCGAGGTCCGCTACAACTCGGAATGGCTGGACAAGCTCGGCTTCGAAGGCATTATTCGTCTGGCTGCGAAGTACACCGTCTCGCAAATGCTGGAACGCGAAGACTTCCACCAGCGCTTCAACACGGAGCAGCCGATCAGTCTGCATGAACTGCTCTATCCCTTGGCGCAGGGCTACGACTCCGTTGCGCTCGCGTGCGACCTGGAGATGGGCGGAACCGATCAGAAATTCAACCTGCTGGTGGGCCGCGAACTGCAGCGTCACTACAATCAGCCCTCACAGCTTGTGTTGACCATGCCCATTCTGGAAGGACTGGATGGCGTGCAGAAGATGTCGAAGTCCCTTGGCAACGCCATTGGCATTCAGGAACCGCCGCAGGAAATGTATGGCAAGGTCATGTCCATCTCCGATGAAATGATGTGGCGCTACTGGACACTGCTGACCGATCTGCGGCCCAACGAGATCGAACAGATGCGGGCTGACGTTGCCAGCGGCGTGCTGCATCCCATGGAAGCGAAAAAGCGCCTGGCGCGCACGATCACGGCTGGCTTCCATTCTGAAGATGCGGCCCAGACGGCGGATGAAAATTGGGCGGCGCAGTTCCAGCGAGACGAAATGCCCGAAAACGTGGAACGCGTGAAGCTGACCCGGACTGTGCCCTTCATTTCAGTATCGAAACTACTCTTCGATTGCGGCCTGGCCGAATCCCGCACCGACGCGGATAGAAAAATCAAGCAGGGCGCCGTGAAGATCAACGGGGAAACCTACAAGGAGCATTCCTGGATGCTGAACGACGATCATGTGGAACTTGAACTCCGCGTCGGCAGGCGCGCGAAAATTGCGGTGATCAAATGAAAGCTGAGCGAATCTGAGCGAAGCGAAGAATCCAGGAATGATTGGCACGTAACAAGCGATCACCCTCTGAATTCTTTATTGCGGTCGGGTCGCTGCGGCGACCGACCCTCGCTAAGAATGACGCCTCCGAAAATTGCCTTGTAACCGGCTCCCCGCTCGGCTACCCTCATTCGCATGGCCTTCCCCAAGCCTCTCGGCGCGTGCGCCGTATTGCTATTGTTCTGTCTGCCCGTCGGCGCCAAGGTGCACTCCGTTTCGCTCGGCGCGTGGCGCAAAGTTCCCTACACCGCGCCTGCTTCTGCCCAGGCCGGCAGCCTGCGCGTGCGTCCGCTCGTCATCGATGGCCAAGTGCGCGACTGGACAACCGGCGACATCCACGAGATCACCGACCGTACGTTCGTCGCGCGACGCGCGGTCAAGCTGAACGATGCTTTACCGGGAGAAACCGGAGCACACTGGCAGTGGACTCTGGGCCCGTGGCTGCTGGCTGACCGCATGACGGCACACGTCACGTTGCTTCATCTGCCGGACTTCGATCCCGCGATTTCAGAAGTTGCATGGTTCCGCGATTACGCTGCCTACTGCGGCATCAATTCCGTGGGCAAACAACTCTATGCAGTCGTAACGCAACTCGGCGTTCGCAGGCCCCTGATTGCCAAGCCTCTCGGCAAATGGACCGCCGACGATCATCCGACACCGGCCTGCGCATTAGCGACGTGGCAGCGGCAGCCCCTTCAGGTCGCCTTTCATCCCACAGACGGCGGCTCGCTCAATTTTCAGATCTTCGGGCTTTCTTCCGCATTGGTGGAGGAAGGCGAATCCGCAGACTAGGAATAGCAGAGTAGCAATCACGGAATCAGGCGCACATCATGGGCCGACCGTGTAGGTGCGCACCGTGCCGACTCCTATCAAGCTCTCCTTAGGCAGCAGGACGATCTGTCCGTGAGGAACGTCGAAAACCACCACTAGAAACCCCTGCAGAATGCCGTTGCCTATTTCGCCGCTGACGCCACGGTCGAGATGTACCTCTTCCTCTGGCTCTACGTAATCGACCGAGACGGAATGCGCTATGGCGCTGCCGATCTGGATGGAGCGAACACTGCCAAGCCGCACATCATAATACCCGTTCAAGCCGTACGCCTTGGCCGCGACGGTATGCAGCAGGCTTTCCTGCAGGCTCAATCGCCGGACGAATCGTTCGTACAGCATCAGCGTTCCATTGCTGCCGGTATCGATGACTACATTCGTCTGGTGGTGAACTTGTTGCGAACTGCCAATCGTAATGGGAATCACCGGAAACGTCCTCTGTTCCAGGATGCCGATTCGCAGACCGGGGCCGCGGTAGACAAATCGCCCCGGGGAAAAAGTCAGTAGCTCATTTCGAAAATCCAGCTTGACCACAAATTTCTGCAGAAACGGAGAGCCCAGGATGCCATCCAACACATGCCCCGAATGTCGCTCGAAGTGGCTCAAATCGATCACCGACATGACGCTTGCAATGGGTATGGATTCGATTTCGGCCCTTACCAGAGTCTCGGGCGCGGTATAGATATGCTCCGCCCCAAAACCAACTTTTCTCTCCTGCTTCAACCTGCGGGATGCAGCGCCAAGCTGCCTTGCGGTCCGCAGATTCAAGACGTTTTTGCTGGCGCCCGTGTCGAGCATGAAGATCAATCTCGGCACATGATCCACCTGAACGGAGATGTAGATATGCTGTTTGTAATATTCAAACGGAACGGCGATTGCGCTGGAGCGCGACGAACCATCGCTAGCCAGGATGCGCGCGCCTCTCGATTCTTGCGCGAGGTTTCCTAAAACCACACCAGGCCAGAGTAGCCAGAAGATAGCTGCCTTGAACGGGAGAGATGTCCGTGCGAACATACCTCTCACCTCCGCATGCCAATGACTATATTGCAATTCGGCTGCCGCCGCATGGGCAACGGTCATACCCCGACTTTGGAAAAACCTTCTGACCGCCTCAAGATCCATAATGGAGATGTGCATACACTCGACGAACTGCTGAACGAAGCCGCTGCGGCCCACGGCCATCTTTGTGCCGGGCAGGTACTTGGCGTGCGTATGGCCATGGCGGGATGTGCGCGCCTGGGCATCGACGACCCGCGCGGAAAAGACCGCAAGCGCCTAGTCACCGTTGTGGAGATCGACCGATGTGCAACCGACGCTATCGGAGTGGTGACCGGCTGCAGACTGGGTAAGCGCGCGTTGAAATTCCGCGACTGGGGCAAAATGGCGGCTACCTTTGTTGACCTGGAAACCCATCGTGCAGTACGGATCGCCGCGCTTGAATCTTCCAAGCAGGAAGCCCGTGCGCTCCATCCGGAGATCGAAGGTAAGAATCAGCAACAGATGGCCGCATATCGCGAACTGCCGGATGAAAAGCTATTTAGCGAACAATGGGTAAGCGTGAGCCTCGATCCGCGCGAATTCCCCGGATATAAAGGCGAACGCGTCGCATGTGCCATCTGCGGAGAAGGCATCAATTACGATCGCTACGTTTCGCGCGACGGCGTTAGGCTTTGCCATGGTTGTGCAAGCCCGGACGAACGGTATTATTGTCCTCTCGGATAAGCACCCGATCCGTCGCGGATGCAATACGACATTTCCGCAGACGCAAAAATGCCCGGCATGTGCCGGGCGCTTTTGCTTGCCTATCGCTGCCTTACTTCTTTTTAGTTGCCGTCTTCTTCGCTGCGGTCTTGGTTGCTTTTTTCGCTACAGTCTTTTTGGCTGCTGTTTTAGTTGCAGCTTTCTTGGCTGGAGCCTTCTTTGCTGCTGCCTTTTTCGTTGCCTTTTTAACTGCCAAGTTATTCCCCCTTTTAGTTGTAGTATTGCCGTGTTTCTTCGCCGCTTTCTTTGCGGACTTCTTTACGGCTGGCCTGGCCGAAACCTTTTTGGACGAGCTGTTTGTAGCTTTCTTGGCTGCAGCTTTGCTCGCGGATTTCTTTGCTGCAGTCTTGCTGCTGGTCTTCTTCGCCGCGGATTTCCGGGCCGCCGTACCAGCCGATCTTCCGACAGGCCTGGCTGCCTTCTTTGCCGAAGCCAACTTGGCGCGGGCCGTTCTGCCGGAATGATTTCGCTGCGCTGGCTTGGCAGCATCCGACTCGTCAGTTTCCAGATCATCGGAATCGTCCAGCGACTCTTCGCCTTCCGGTTCGGATTCCTCTTCATCATCATCGTCTGAAGTTACAGAGATGGTGGTTTCCTCTTCCTCTTCAAAACCGTCGGCGGCATCTTCACCCAGTTCTTCTCCGTCAGTTTCGTAATCGTCGTCTTCGGACATTCTCTTGAATGGATCGTCGCTCATCACCCCTCCGACTGTTTTTAATGCTGAGTATCTCGTTCGCTTCAACTTTTAGAGAAAACATTCAGGAGCCCGTTAGCTACCAGCATCAGGATGCTACGAGATTGCAGGAAAGACAAGTGCGAAGTTGAAGATTCTGTAACCTATCGCCGATTTAAGCTCGCGCTTTGTGTCGCAAATCACTTCGCGAACTGCCGTGCGTACTCGCAGTTTTGCGTTTGCTGCTCTTCCGCTTTGTGCCGGCAGGATTGCGGCGTTTGGAGGAAGCAGCAGATCCGATGTGCCGCCGTGTGGGTCGAGTGCGAGTTCGAACCGGTTCCGACACATACAGCAGGCTTCCTACACGCAGCCGCTTTTTACCTAGCGCGTTCCAGCGGCGCAACTGACCCGTTGTCACCCCAAATCGGTCCGCAACTGTCACGATCGTGTCGCCGCGGCGCACGCGGTAACGCATGTGCTGCGGCATGACGGCTGGTGGAGGAACAGGAACGACCAGCGCCTGCCCGGCATGCAAGGCATCTCCCGGTACCAATTGGTTCACCGCCGCCAAGTCCTTGATCTTTACATGAAAGAGCTGCGCAACCGACGCCGTCGTATCTTCCGGCGTGGCCACATGATAGCGCCAGGAGGAGCGATGCTCCTGCGGAATGGCGGCGATCCGCTGCTCAAACTGCGCTGCCGTCCCGGGCGGAAGGTGCAGATCGTAAGACATGTCCGCTGGAGTCACCATCCGTAGCAGGCTTGGATTCAACTGCTGAATTTCGTCAGGTGTAGTCCCGGCAAGATCGGCGATCAGCTTCAGCCCAATGCTGGACTTTGTCGTCACCGTGTCGCTGATCAGGGGCGGGTCGATGGGGATATCGGCCAGTCCATATTGTGAAGGATTCTTGGCCATGATCGCGGCGGCGACAATGATGGGGACGTAATTTTTGGTCTCCGCCGGAAGAACATTGCGCTGGTACAGCTCCCAGAAATCGGCGTAGCCCGTCCGCTGCACCGCCCGTTGTACCTTGCCTGCGCCCCAGTCATACGCCGCCATCGCCAGATACCAGTCGCCAAACTGTGCGTGCAGTTCCTTAATGTAGCGGGCATAAGCGCGGGTGGACTTCTCCGGGTCAAAGCGCTCATCCACCCAGCCATTGCGTACCAGACCGTAGTCCCCATGCGGCATAAACTGCCACATGCCGCCTGCACCGCTTCGTGCATTCACCGCGCGCGGGCGAAAGCCGGACTCCGCGATTGCAAGATAGATCAGATCCTTCGGCACACCTTCACTGGCAAGGGTCTTCTCCACAATCGCCCGGTATCGACCGCCGCGGGTCAGGGAATTTTCGATCGTGTTGTGACCCTTCTTTGTGTTTGTAAAGTAGTTGATGTAGCTGGCAACGTAATCGTTCACGACCAGTGGCAGATCCGACTGCGTAACTTTCAGGTCTGCCTGCGCCCGCGCCAGCAGATTCGGATCGACTGGAAAAGTCACGCCGTTGGCAACACTCACCGGTGTTTGGTCCTGCTGGCTGAACCCGTTGCTCTGCTGCAGCGCATCCAGTTCCAGAGCGTTGATCTTGTCCACCGTACGATTGAAGGCATCCAGCAGTGCCGGGTCTTTCTTCAAGTCGCGGCCGCTGGTCAGAAAGATGTCCACAGCACGATCGAAGTCCGCCCTTGCCTTTTCATATTGCGCCGACTGATAAAGCGAAACACCGCTGTCATACGCTTGCTTCGACGCAGCGAGAATCGCGTCGTTCTGCTGCGCTGTGCTCTGCTGCGCTGCGCTCTGTTGCGGAGCCGCGCTCTGGGGAAACGATGAGGAACTCGTAGCCGTTGGAGCCCGTGACGCAGAGCCGCGCATCCCCTGGCCGCCCAGCTCAGGCACAGTGGCGGGGACAGCCGGTTTGGCAAGCCTGCCGGTTTTTTGCGCCGCGCATCCGCACAACATCAGCAGGCAGGCGCTCGCGATTGTGAACGACGATCGGTTCATTCGATGGAGCTCGATAAGGTTCTACCATTGTAGGGCCATCGCCCATTCAATGCGCCGGCCACCAAAGGAAAATTGATTCGAGGATGCCAAAATACCTCCGGTCCGGAGCGTATCCTCTTTGGCGGTGCTTTTTCGCTCAGGCTACACTTGCTTCCTCGTTCGCCCCCCCCTGGCTCGATGGAACCCACTCTAACGACGCGGGCAGAGGCGGAGCACCTCCCTTGCATATTCGTCGTAAATGCGCGGTCGCAGACTTGCCACATGTTTCATGGAACACTGCCCTTCAGTGCTCTCAAAGCAGAGATCCGTGCAATCAGATGGCTTTGACACTCTGGGGAACACCTCCTGGACTTTCTTTGCCCTGGTAAGTGCGACTGAATGTTTCCGCAGAAGGCTGCTTCTCAAGCATACCCATGACCCCGGCTATGTAGCCGAGAGTATGTGCCATGCCAGCATGCCAGGGCGCCGAACAAGACATTTGGGGCGTATGGTCCGGCACAATGACGCCATCGAATTTGTTTTCGCGTAGAATTCCTAAGATCCGGGCCATATCCACTTCTCCGTCGTCGATGAAGGTTTCTCGATAATGAGGGACTTTCCCGGCCACGTTGCGGAGATGAATGTAAGCGATCTTGCCTTGCCTGCTGTATTGCTCGACTGCTTGATATACGTCGCCTTCCGTCATTTCCGCGACTGTTCCGACACACAGCTCCAGTGCGTTGCTGGTGCTCGATACTGCATCGATAAGCCTCTGGTACATATGAGGCTGATATACCAGGCGCGGCTGCCCCCGCATCGTCCGCATGGGAGGGTCGTCCGGGTGAGCCGCAATTCGCACTCCCGCTTGCTCCGCGACCGGAATGACTTCTTGTAAGAATCTTTCGAGCCTGCTCCACAGTTCTTCGTGGGTGGTCGGTGCAAGAAAACCGCGTGCCGCATGTGGATCGTAAACCATATTCCAAACCGTCCCATTCGGAAGAGGGACATCGTCTACAGCGCCATCCATTCCCACGGTGATAGCGCCTCCGCGCCCCCATGGACCGGAAACGCGGCCACAGACGCCGGCGATACTAAAGTTGTATCCGAGCACAGGAATACCTGCCTCTCCCATGCGGCGAATGATCGTTTTCACATTTTCGATATGTTGCGGGCGCTTGGGGCCGTCCAGCAGAATGTCGTGCCATATGGCGGGGTCAAGGTTTTCAATCGCCGCAAGGACCAGTCCGGCATCTTCAATATCCCGGCGGATCTTCTGCATTTCTTCAAGCGTCCAGAGGGTATCGGGGTCTCCAGCCAGTCCCCACGGTTCATACTTTCCTCCCGTAGGCTGGTTATTGCGTGGGTTGGCTGAACTCTGGCGGAAGTAGTCCACCAGATGAACCACTACATGCGTACACCCAGCTTGCCGCGCGAAGTCGTAGTTCTCTCGCGACAGCATATGACGATAAAGGCCGATGCCTATTTTCATTTTGCTATCTCCTAACCATGGCTGCTACATAAAGCCATGCTTTGCAAAGCAGCCACAGCGGTGGAGCCGGTTTCCAGTTTCTTCACTGAGTTTTCCCCGCGCGGCTTCTCAGGAAACTTGTTTCGCCACGATGGTTCCTCCCTTCCCTGGGTATCCCCGGCCTCCGGATAACCTTCACTGTGTGGTCGCATCCTTCCCTTGGACCCTTACGGTGACGATTTCATGGGGATGAATGGTGAACTGAAAGCCGGTGTTCCCGGTAAGATTCAGTTGATTCTGATTTCGTTCGACAGAGTCCGTCTGCCATGCCTGTCGCAGCCTGAGCAACGGGGTCTGCACGGCGACGGTTCGGGTGGCGCCGCCGAGATCGAGGAACCGGAGGATGGTCCCTTTGCCATCCTCCGCAGGTTTCCAGGCTTCTAGTAGCAGGTTTGGATCGTTCACTTGCAAGAAGCTTTCCTGTTTACCATCGAGCGGACGTGGCGGGTTCTGTGCTTTGTCCTGGGAGGTCACCTCATCCTTTTCAAGCGGTGTCGTCTCTTGCCAACCCATGCGGCTCAGCCCGGCTGCATCGCTTGCGGATGCACTGGTGACCACATAACGAAAGCGGAAATGTCCGCCCTGGCCGGCACGATAGTTGGTGAACCAGTAGTTGTTCATGACATAGGAGAAGATGGTTCCGGTACGCTGGCTGAATTGAGTGGGCCAGATGCCGCGGTTGATATCGCCCAGCGTGACCAATGGCACATCCAGCGGCATTACCGCTGCCGAAATTCCGTCCTGCTGCACCGCAACCCAGTGTTGCACCGAAAACCATTCATGCCCCGCTCCGGCGTACATGTCCTTCGCCGGATCCACCACGCCGGTCTGAATCTCATACTGAAACTGCGGCTGCTTCATCGCAAACGGAAAGGCAAAGTAGACAGCTTCCTTACTGTCGACTTGATTTTTATTCACATCTTCCACGAACTCGATCTTCTTCTCTTGCTCGAAGAGCCGAATCTCCGAGGCGACCTTCGGCGTGTTGGCAGCCGTGCTCTCCATCCGCGCTACCCAGCCATAGGGTGTTCGCGTTATGGAAACCAGCTTTCCATCCCGGGAGCCATGAATCTGCAGATCGGGTTTCGGCGACACTGGCCGGTATTGCAGCAAGCTGTTGGGCTCCTTGTCTCCGCCTGTCACATAGAGGTATTGTCCGAACCTGTATGGACTTCCCTGATCCACCAGTTCACGCCGCAGTTGCTTGTCATAGATGCTGCGCACCGCGCCGCTTGCCGTGTCCAGCTGCACACGATAATAACGGCTCTCCAGAGTCGTCGTCCGGGTAGCTTCAGCCTGCGTGACAGGCTTGTCGGCATGGCGCAGCTGAAATACCCTGTACCCGGTCGCGGGTACATCCGCGGCAACGAACCGCACATGCTGGAAGTCTTTGCCTCCTGCCAGTACTTCCACCGGAATCGCCTGGCCGGTGGACGGATCCACGATCTCCTCCGTTCGGTTCAGATCCACTTCCACCAGCCCACTGCGTTTCCAGTTCAGAGTATTAAAGACGATCAGGCTTCCCTTCCCCGCCGAGATCGAGTCCGCCAGAGTCGCCATGCTGTTCCTCGCCAGAAACTCGGCCAGCGCATGCGCCTTGACCGCGTACAGGTCCTTGACCGCCAGTTGCCGCACCGCTTCTCTGCTGGTCGGATCCGTAATGCTGTTGTACGAATCCCAGGTGTGCTCATCCATCAGCAACATGTCCTTCCACATCCGATCCAGGTCCTTCTTGTCCGCTGCAAGATTGGGATTGACCAGCGAGGTCAGCGTGGCCAGTTTTTCCGCCGAGGGCCCGCGGCTTTCGTTCTGCCGCTCCATGGCCGCGTAGAATGCGTCCGACGCAATGCCATCTTCCCAGTACGGGCCGCCATCTCCGCTTACCGTTGGGATATCGTTGCCAAACTGATCGGCAATTTCTTTCAATGCTTCATGGAAACCCGCGTACTGCAGTTTGGGATAGGCGTACACGCTGTTCCACTGCTGCGCCAGTTCCGCCTGCTGCGGGAACAGATCCGTATTTTCCACCTGCGTGCCGAAGATGATCGCCGCATTCGCCCGGTATCCCGGATGATCGTACATCTGCAGAAACAGAGGCAGCGTGTCATGGCCTGCCGATACCAGCGGCGGCAGCCCAAATAAGACTTGCATTTGTTCGTAGTGACGGGAATACCAGAACAGCACCTTCTGGCCATCTGGACCTTCCCACCAGAACGGGGAGTTCTCGTTCAAATGCCCCTGCAGCAGTACCGGCGCTCGTACATTGTCGCTGCCGGAGAGGAAGTACTTGATTCCGGCTGAGGCCAGAATGGACGCATAGGACCAGGAGTACGACGGCACATCTGTGATGTTGGCGTAATTGAATGGCGTGCCATGCTCCCGGCTGAAGTTCGCGCTGGAATACAACGAACGGATCAGCGTCTCCGCCGTCGGAAAGCCGGTGAGCAGATTGGCGTATTGCGCCGGAATAAACAATTGCCGCTTCTGCATCGCCGCAATCGCCCGCTGCTGTTCGGCTGGCGTCCGCGTCTTCATGAACTGATCCAGATCCCAGGCCCCATCCATGCTGAAACGGAAGTCCGGATGCTGAGCTGTGAGCTCCATCGCTTCATCGATGACCCGGCTCTGGATGGCCGCGACTTTGGCCTGATAGTCGGAATATCCGATGTCGAGATGGATATGCGGCACCAGAAACAGCGTCCACTTCTTCCCCGGACGAATCACCTGCTCTTTGTGCTCGGCCCGGCCTGCCTCCCACCACAGCCGCGCCTGCGCCGGTGCGGTGAATTCCGGAACTGCGAATTCGATCTTCTCCTCACCGAAATCCTGCCCGCCGCGAAGCGTCTGATGATACCGTTTGCCCGCCACGCTTAGATCCACACTGCTGCCGGACTTGATCCGCTCTCCGTAACGCACGGTCGCGTCGACCATCTCATCCAGCTGCCCTTGGTGCTGCTGATAAAAAATCGTCGGAAGGATCTCTGCCGAGCTTGCCCCCGGGTGGAAAGCCTCCCCGCTCCGGTCCAGTTCTATCGCGTCATACGTCAGGCCGGCGTCGGGCACCTCACGATCGGCCTCTTCGCGTGCCTGCAGAGTGATTGTGTTGGTGCCGGAGTGCAGGTAGGAACCGGGAAAATCGAACGACACGTCAGCATGTGAATACGCCGCGTCAAAAGAATTGACCATGTCTCCCATGCTTGAATCGAGCTTGGGCTGTGGGTAGAAGGTCCCAGCTTTGCCGTTGATGCCGATCCGCAATGTCGGCACACTTGCCCCTTCAATCAGCAGGGAAACATGCAGCCGATAGGCCGCCGCTGGAGCCTGCTCCAGAGAAAATGCAATCGTCCGCGCCGCGGAAGAGGCATTCTTCGAGGGCGGCTCAGCTCCCGGCGTGCTCAACTCCGCCGGTTGCGAAGCATACCAGTCCCTGGCCGGATTGCTCTGCCCCACAACATACTTCACCACCTGTTTCGGCGCTTTCCCGGAAAACTCCGCAGACGACCGATCGAACGTTCCAATTCGGAAAACCGTTCTACCCTTGGTGCCCTCATGCTGCGCCGTGGCCACGCCAAGAAATGACGCAACCATGACGAGCAAGCTTCCCACTAACCCCAGACGACTCTTTGAAATCATCGCAGACTCCTATCGGATTTCCTTCTACGGCTTGAATCTGATGAGCTGAATGCAAATCCTCTAAGGGGTGCGGCGGCCGTCTCAGGACTTTTCTTCGCGCAGGCCAGCCAGATGCATCAGGCGGCTGGTTTCCCGATAAGCCTCTTCCACCCATTCGACGATGTGAGCAGGATTGGGAGAATATTCCAGTTCGATAGAAACGGCCCCACTCATCTGCAGGTCCTTGATCGCCTGGAGATAGGGAGTGAACTTCACAATCCCGCGACCGGGCGGCAGATCTCCGTGGATCTTACCGTCGCAATCGCTAATATGGGCGTGAACTGCTTTGCCGTTAAGCCGCTGGAGGGAATCGGGTCCGCAATCGGAGAGGACGAGGTGACTGATATCGATGTTTGCGCGGACTCTCGGATGGCCACACTCGTCAATAAACCGCACCATTGCTTCCACATTGTTGAGCAGGCTCATACGAAAAGGTTCTAGCTCGAGGGCAATGTCTATTCTCTTCCGGTCCGCGTAATCACCCAGTGTGCGGGACGTCTCAATCGCCCATCTCCATTGGTCTGTCGCGGGAATCACTTCGCGCTGCCATAGGTATTCACCCAGCACCAAAACAATGTTCTGCGCCTCGAAGTCGGCCGCCAAGTCGAGGAACTGCTTGCAGCGCGAAATATGGAAGTCGCGCACGGGCTGATTGAAGTCAACTAGCCCGGTGGCAACGACCGGCAGGGAAATAATTGGCAGGTTTTCTTTTTCGCATGTGCGCGCGATAGCCAGCTTTTCCTGGTGCGAAATCGTCGCTGCTTCCGTGAAGATATCCACGCAGTCGAATCCGATTCGTGCAATGTGTTGCAGGCCAATCAACGGATCGACCCCGACCTGGGTAAAGGCACTATTGATGATGCCCAGTTTCATAATGTTTCTTCCGTGATTTGATTTTTCGGATCGCGTGAACTCCAGCGCCAAGGCGAATCGGCCAATCTTTTTCCACGTTACACTTCAATTGCCGAATGCAGGAGATTATAAGCAAGTGAAAAGACGAACATTTCTCGGTCTCACGGGAGTGGGCCTCTCGAGCGGTCTTCTCTCGTCCAAAATGGCGGCAGCTTCCACGCTCACCCATCTGATGTCGGCGCTTGCTCCCCAGAATGCCGCTGCAAAGCCATTTGGATCCGGACACTTCGGAGAATGGATCACCGATGCGTTCGGACTGCCCGCGTATCGATACACGTGCGACCAGATCACAGACCCAAAAGCAATAACACCTGTCCACAAGGAGTGGCGCTCTTCAACGGACCACACGCACCAGGTAGGAAACAACCGGCTCGTCGCTGCCGTTTCCAACTACGGCTATGTACAGGTCCGGCAGGATGAGGGATCTCCGAAATTTCTGAACGACTATTCCCCGGAAGATAACCACTATGGAGGCGGGATCGGGTTTCTGACAGACGGCGAAACGGTGCTGAACACCTATTATCCGGGCCAAACCGGGGACTTCGAACGGATCCTGGGCGTGGGCTACATGAGGAAGACGGTGACCTCCCCGCAATTGGCAGTTGACCAGGTTATCTACGCTCCTTTCGGCGACGATCCAGTCCTGATCTCACAAGTGACCGTCACGAACCACTCCAACGCGGTGAAACATGCCCGATGGGTGGAGTACTGGGGATGTCACAACTACCAGTTTTCCTATCGCTCCATCATGGAAGCGGGTATGGCAGGCAACCAGGCCAAAGCTGCGCAGCTTCGCCGGGCTTTTGGCGGCCGCTTCAGTCATCAATTTACAACCTGGAAAGATGGCGCCGGCCTGCTCGAAAGTCAGAAGTTCCTTGGGCGGACGCCGGAAGAAGAACAAGCCTGGCAACAAATGCAAGCTGCGCTGAAGAAAAGTCCGGATGGCTTTTTCGGCGCCCCTGTTCCAAAGCTTGCACGGCACACAACGATGGAAGATCTGCATCCTCCGGCGACCTTTCTGGTTTCGCTGGATGCGCCGACAGACGGTGTTGCGACGAATGCTGCAGAGTTTTTCGCGGGCGGAATCATGCATCCGGATGGAATGAAGATTCCGCTGAACAACGCTTTGAGTGCCGCAGGTCCGGAGAGCGCTTTTTTTCTGCAGCGCAATCTTACGCTCCAGCCAGGACAGAGCCGGACGATGTACTTCCTGTACGGATATTTGCCGGAAGGTTTCAGCGTGGATAGCCTGGTGGCTAAATACTCTGCGGATATCTCATCGTTGTGGAAACGCTCAAGCGCGGAGTGGGAGAAGGATGGACTGCAATTTCGTGTAGATTCGCACCCCTGGGTGGAGCGAGAGATCGCC
This sequence comes from Acidobacteriaceae bacterium, assembly GCA_035713565.1. Lineage (GTDB taxonomy): Bacteria > Acidobacteriota > Terriglobia > Terriglobales > Acidobacteriaceae > JAKAAZ01. Next base: position 13,871 of record DASSZI010000036.1, read on the forward strand.
TGGCACAACTATTACCTTCGCAGCGATCTTACCTTTGACAGCTTTTTCAAGGAACACATGCTCTCCCAAGGCCACGTGTACCAAGACATCATTGGGTTTCAAGGAGCCGCGCGCGATCCACTGCAACACGCCATGCCATTTATCTTCTCCGACCCTGGGATTGTGCGCGAAATCATTCGCTACACATTGAAAGAGATTCAGGGCGATGGCTCCATCCCCTACGGAATTGTAGGGAGCGGAGTTCCGATGCCCTGCATCTTCCGGCCAAGCGATCTGGAGATGTGGCTGCTGTGGCTGACCAGCGAATACGTTCTGGCCACGCGGGACAATAACTTTCTCAACGAGAAAATCCCCACCTATCCGCACCGGGAAACTACAGCTGACGACCTGACGGTAGGCCAGCTTCTGGCTCGCTCCTATACCCACCTGACGGTCGGCATTGGCGTGGGGAAGCATGGTCTGATGCGGCTTTTCAACGGAGATTGGAACGACAACGTAGTGGTTGGCCATGTCCCAGCCGCCGTTGCCGACGAGGTGCGGCAGCAAGGGGAAAGCGTTCTGAACGCCGCCATGGCCTGCTATGTACTGGATTACTACGCGCAAATGCTTCAGTGTACGGGCGATACGAAACTTGCAGCCGAGGCCCACGGCAAAGCGGAAGCACAGCGCCAGGCCGTACGAGAACAGTGGGTTGGCCATTGGTTTCGGCGCGCTTGGTTGGGCGAGCACCTGGGCTGGCTGGGTGACGACCAGATCTGGCTTGAGACGCAGCCCTGGACGGTGCTTGGAGGCGCAGCGACTCCGGAACAGACGCGCACCTTAGTTGCATCGCTCAATGAGCTCGTCCGTAAGCCCTCGCCGATTGGCGCGCTGCTGCTGAACAAGGGCGACAAGAGCATGGAAAATCCGGTAGGAACCGGAACCAATGGTGGAATATGGCCCTCCATCAACGGAACGCTGATCTGGGCATTGGCTCAGGTGGATGGAGACATGGCATGGGACGAATGGAAAAAGAACTGCCTTGCACTGCACGCGGAAGCCTATCCCGATATCTGGTATGGAATCTGGAGTGGCCCGGATACCTATAACTCCGTTCTTTCGAGATACCCTGGTCAGACCATGTTTTCCGACCCGGACTCAACCGACCCGAAGGAGAGAACAGATTCTGGCCTGTATTGGACAGATTACCCCGTCATGAACATGCATCCCCACGCATGGCCGCTTTACAGCGCAGCAAAGCTGCTGGGCCTGGCATTTGCACCTGATGGACTCCGCTTCCAACCAAATCTGCCTTTGCAGAAGTATGAATTCTCCTCGCCGTTGCTGGGATTCAAGAAGACAAGAGCAGGCTACTCCGGGTGGTATGCCCCCGCGAAAGCCGGGAACTGGAGTATTGACCTCAGATTGCCTGCTTCTGAATTGGCACGCCTGAACAAAGTCATTGTCAACGATGAAATTCAGCAATCGGCGCCTTCGGCGCAGGGGATTCACTTCAGCGGGGAGAGTACGCTGGGTAAACCGCTGCGGTGGAGAGTCGTGCAGGATCCGGCTGTATCCTGATTTCCTGCCCGCGCGCCCTTGCTGCGCATGTTCAGGCGCGCAACTCGCTTTCGCATCTGCCGGAACCGGGTACGCTTGCTGAGGATTGCTGTTGCGGTATCTACTCAGGGGCGAGGACAGTTTCGGACGCATGGCTTATATCCTTTCGCTCGACCAGGGCACAACCAGTTCGCGAGCGATGGTTTTCGACAGCGGGGGACGTGTCGTAGCGCAGAGCCAGCAGGAATTCCGGCAGATCTATCCCGCGCCAGGCTGGGTGGAGCACGATCCGTTCGACATTCTTCACTCGCAAATGGCTTCCATGCGAGAGACGCTCAGCAGGCTGGGCGAGCGGGTGAGCCATATCTCCGCTGTGGGGATCGCCAATCAGCGTGAAACTGTTCTTGTCTGGGACAGGCAAACAGGTCAGCCGGTCTATAACGCTATCGTTTGGCAGGACCGCAGGACATCTCTGGAATGCAAGCGCCTTCAGAGCGAAGGTGCCGAGGCCATGGTCCGGGAGCGCACCGGGCTGCTGATCGATCCGTATTTCTCCGCCAGCAAAATCGCCTGGATACTGGACAATGTTCCGGGCGCACGCTCCCGGGCAGAGGAGGGCAAGCTAGCTTTCGGCACTGTCGACAGTTGGCTGGTATGGAACCTGACTAAGGGCGCACGCCATGTAACAGATTTGACGAATGCTTCACGCACGATGCTGTTCAATATCCGGATTGGTGAATGGGACCAGGAGTTGCTCAAGTTCTTTAGAATTCCCCTCAGCATTCTGCCCGATGTAGTTCCTTCAAGCGGACACATTGGCGACACCATGGGCCATGCCGGACTGGGCGCGGTGTCCATTGCCGGGATCGCTGGCGACCAGCAGGCTGCGCTGTTCGGCAACCTCTGCATCAACCCCAGCGACGTAAAATGCACTTACGGAACAGGGTGCTTTTTGCTGGAGCACATAGGATCTGTGTTTGTGGAGTCACCCCACAGGCTGATCACAACGCTGGCGGCGACCACATCCAAACGGCTGGAATATGCGCTGGAAGGCAGCATTTTTGTTGGAGGCGCCGTCGTACAGTGGCTACGCGATAATCTGCGCGCCATCCGTTCCTCTGCAGCGGTCGAGGAGCTGGCAGCCTCCGTGCCGGAAACAGATGGAGTTATTTTCGTACCTGCGTTCGTCGGGCTGGGAGCTCCGCACTGGGATCCCCATGCGACTGGAATGATCATCGGACTGCAGCGTGGCACTCAACTCGGGCATATTGCTCGCGCGGCGCTGGAAAGCATTGCGTTCCAGGTAGCCGACATCTTCGACGTCATGCATCTGGAATGGAACCAGCCCGTGATGGAACTACGCGCGGACGGCGGCGCGGCCATGAACGATTTGCTGATGCAAATGCAGGCGGATCTGCTGGGAATCCCGGTCGTACGTCCCCCGAGCATTGAGACCACTGCTACCGGGGCCGCTTATCTGGCGGGCATTGCGAAGGGTGTATGGGAAAATCCGCAGCAGCTTTCGACAATCAGAAAGCTTGATAAGCGCTTCGTGCCTGGCGCGTCTGCTGGAGAGATGCAGGCCAGGCGCACACGATGGCGTGACGCAGTAGAGCGCTGCAAAAGCTGGACACAATAAACCCGCAGGGAAGCATATACTCCCGTTATGCTGAAACAGAGGCGATTTTCTTTTCTCATTCTGGTTGTATGCGGACTTCTGCTTCACGTCTGCAGCGGCGAAGGTCCTGAACCGAAGAAGGGTGGTTCCATGTTGCTTGTCGCGAACAAGGGCGACCGAACGCTTGATCTTATCGATCCCCATTCAGGTTCGCGGATTGCGAGCATACCAGTTGAAGGTGTTACCGGTCATGAAGTAACGGCCTCGCCAGATGGACGCACGGCTTACGTTCCGATCTATGGAAATTCCGGCGTCGGCAGTCCGGGAACTGACGGTAGCACGATCGCCGTGGTCGATCTGGTTTCCAAAAAGCTCATTGGCAAAGTTGACTTCAAACGTGGTATGCGGCCCCACTGTCCGGTTTTTGATAGCAAACGCAATGTCCTCTATGTCACTACCGAGCTGGACGATAGCGTCAGTATTGTGGATCCGCATACGCTTAAGGTCGCCGGCTCCATTCCAACCGGACAGGCTGAGTCGCATATGTTCGCGCTTTCTCATGACGGACATCGTGGATACACCGCAAATGTTGGTCCGGGAACTGTATCCGTTCTGGACATGGATGGCCGCAAGACGCTCGCCGTTATTCCGATTGCCCATACTACCCAGCGAATCTCCGTCTCGCCAGACGACAAACTGGTCTTCACTTCCGACCAGACCAGTCCGCATCTGGCCGTCATCGACACTTCGACCGATAAGGTTACGGCTCGCGTGCGACTGCCTGCCTTGGGCTATGGCACGGCACCCACTTTGGACGGACGATGGCTGGTTGTTGCGATGCCAGATGCGAATGCGGTCGCTGTTGTCGATATTGCAGGCTTGCGAGTCGCTCGAACCATCCCGGTTTGTCAATCTCCTCAGGAGGTACTGATGGAACCCGATGATCCCTCGATCGCGTATGTCTCCTGCTCGGCTTCTAACAACGTTGGGGTGCTTGATCTTGCGAACTGGACGATGAAAACCACGATTGCTGCAGGCAAGCACGCGGACGGTTTGGCCTGGGCAAAAATTCCGTAGGACGTCGCATCCGTTCTGCGCGTCCGGGTGCGTTACTTCCCC
>DASSZI010000037.1:0-15821 GCA_035713565.1 Acidobacteriaceae bacterium
CCTTGTCCCCATCCGCTCCGGGCAAGTCCGGCCTTGTGCGTAACATCCTGAAACGTACCGTCTCGATTGTTTTTGAAGAGATGACAAGTCGGAACATTCGCACCGGAAAAACCTTCCAGACGCCAGCCGTTGACCAGAAAAATATCCAGCCAGCCATCATGGTCGTAATCGTAGAAGGCCACTCCACATCCAGTCGTTTCCAGCAGGTATTTGTTATTCTTTACCCCTCCATAGATCGTCTCCACGTTGATTCCCGCGCGATGGGCCTCATCGAAGAAAGCGACACCAAGGGGAGTTCCAGCAATGGGAGACGGCGGCCCGGGCGGTGGTGGCTTTGGAGTCGCATCGTAGGCGCGCTCCGCTCCCGCAGTCTGCTGCGCGGCCGCAGCTACCCTGTTCCAGGGCGGCACGCCCATCCAAAGCACCTCTGCAAACGGCAGAACCAGGGCCGTCTTGCTGAGAGACTGAAGAAATTTTCGACGAGTGAAAGACATTCCAACTTTCCTGCGGCAAAGCGGCGCGCATTCACCAGCATTGGCCGCATTCTTTTACGTATTTAACCGCCCCAGGGCCTTAGTGGCTGGGCGGTTGCAAAGCGTCCGCGCTGCGCCGTGCTGCTGCCGCGTCGGCAGGCTTCCCCTGTTTATCCAAAGCTGCGGCAAGTCCAAGATAAGCCTCAGCATACTTCGGGTCATCTCGAATTGCGTCCTGGTACTGCTCGACCGCCTGGTTGACGTCGCCTTTTTGCAGGAACGTTTTTGCGGCGTTCGTCGCAAACGTGGCTCGCTGGTGGTTGGCTCCTTGCCTCATAAGATCCGCTGCTTTCTTGCGGTAAGTTGCCGCCTCTTCTCGCTTGCCTTCCTGGGCCAGAATACTGGCCAGGGTGATATAACCGCTGGGCTGGTCAGGCTGCTGCTGAATGGATTCCGTCAATGCTGCGACGGCCTGGGGTAGCTTATTCTGCTGACGATAGACACTACCCAGGATGGACCATCCATCCGCGTTCCTCGGACGCATCTGCAGGGCGGTCTGCAACTGCTTCTCGGAATCATCGAACCTGCCCTCCTGCATATAAAGAATACCCAACGTGTAGTGCGGCTCCGACAAATCGGGGTCAAGATTGGAAGCAATCTCTAGCTCCTTTACGGCAGCTGAGACATTGTCCTTGAGCTTGTAGGCTAACCCTAAATCATAATGGAGCTGAGCATCCTGCGGGCTTACCTGCAGCCCTGACTTGAAGCTTGCAATTGCATCATCCATGTCGCTTTGCTGCAAATAGGCGGACCCAAGATCCTGATAGATCGTCGTGTCCTTCGGATTGAGTCGCATCGCGCTCCGATACAGTCCAATCGCTTCTTTGGCGTTTCCCGTCTGCACCAGTGCCAGGGCTAAATCGATCATGGTGCTAACGTCTGAAGAGCGCGCCGCAAGTACCTCGCGGAACAGCGGTATTGCTTCCTTTTCATGGTCCGCGCCCTGCAGAGCGACTGCAAGACGAAATTTCGTTTCGGGCGAACTGGGGTCCATGGCGAGCGCTTTCTGTAGTGGCGCAATCGCTTTCTCGTCCTCACCCATCGCCTCCCACGCCTCGCCTAGTTCCAATTCGGGCTGCGGGCTTTGCGGCAGGAGTTTTATAGCCATTTCCATCTCTGGCGTTGCATCCTGCGCCTGCCCATCCGCCAGCATGGCCACTCCGAGATGCAGATGAGCCTTGCCATTGTTCTGATCCACCGTGATCGCCTGACGGAATTCTTCCTTCGCCTCTGCCCAACGCTTCTGCTGGGCGTAGAGCGATCCGAGCTCATCGTGAATCTCACTTGAGTTCGTCCCTTGACCTTCGTGCCGCTGCAATAGCGCCATCGCTTCCGTTGTGCGGCCAGTTGCCGCCAGACAACGCGCATAGGCGAGGGTCACATCCTGGGGTAACGAGTCACCCCGCTTCGCACCATTTGCCTGGTCCAGGCGCTGAAAGAGCGGGACGGCTTTCCGGTACTCCCCAGTCGCTGCGTATGCCATGGCCAGGTTGGTCCTTGCGGAGCGGTCCTCTGGCTTAAGCGCAACTGATCGGCGAAGCTCCGCAATCGCTGCTGGATACCTCCCCAATTGCAAGAGCACCGCCCCCAAGGCGCTGTGGCCCTCCTCAAGCTGGGGCATCAACCGCACCACCTGTTCGAAATCCCGGAGCGCCGAAGCGAGATCGTTACGGGTAACAGCCGCATAGCCGGCATGAAAGGCCGCATCTGCCTGGCGGATACGTACACTTTCCGGAGGAACAGCGGACCCGGAGTTCGCAGGCGATTGCATCGCCTGAAGATGAGAAAAAAAACAGAGCGACAGAGAGACTCCTGCGGATATCTTACGAAAGGGCAGCCTTTTCAAGCATTTTCGCCAAGCTGCAGACACGAAATGCATGGTTGGATACTACCCCAATCAGTGGGCGGCCGGCGGCTTGGGTGCCGTGGCGGCCTGAATTTTTTCGGCGATCTGAAATTCCCGAGACGCGTCTTCCGTCCGCCCGACCGCTCGATAAGCCTGCCCTAGTAAGGCGTGCGTCATATAGTTGGAGGGATCCATCTTTAGCGCTCGATTAAGGTACATAATTGCCATCGCGGGATTCTTCTGCTTCAGAAGGGTTTTCCCCAACAGAATGAACGGTCCCGTGGATGTAGGCTCCAGAATGACAGCCCGATCAAGAGATTGCTGCGCGCCTGCGTAGTCACCCGATCGAACATAAGCATCTCCCAGGCGATCGTAAAGACCAGGATAGAGAGGGTTAAGCGCGCGCTCGGCTTGAAACTCCGCAATTGCTTCGGGAAGCTTGGATTCCGCCAAATCAATCTCTCCAAGCAATAGATGAGCCAGCGGTAATGTAGAGCTTAGGGAAATCGCCTTGCGGGTAAATTGCTCAGCAACGGGCAGATATTCTCGGCGCAGCATCAAGCGAGCTGCCAGCAGGTACGCCGAAGGCGAATCCGGGGGAAATCCATACTCCGCAGCAAAGGAGCGCCGTGCATCATCGTAGCGCCTGGTGTCCATGTAACAAAGTCCCAGGACATAGTTCGCGTCCACATTTGTGGCGGCCACGGAACCGTTGGATCGTTCCAGGAGCGGAATGGCCTCGGCCGCGTGACCCATGCGAAACAGCGTCACGCCATCCATCAAAGCGGATTGCCGGTCAGCCGGATCCTGGGCCACCGCCTTGGCGAAAGCAGCTCGGGCCGGGATCAGATCGCCTTGTTGATAAAACGCTATGCCTCGCATCCGCTCGACACCCGGCGCTTCAGGAGTTTGGGAGGCGAGAACATCCAACTGCTGAAGCGCCTGCGCGGAATGACCGCTGTCGATCAGGTGCTGAATGGAGGAGAGGGAAGGCTGACTTGATCCGGTATTCGGCGCGGTGGTTTGCCTCTGCCCATAGATTTTCGGCAGCCCGGAAATCAGCATCAGGAGAAGCAAAGCTATGGAATTGGACATGGACAGCACAATGAAGGGAAGCTCACCGGGAGAGCGTGAGAGCACTCTCCCAGGGTGACACGTTTACCACTCTAGAATGTAGCCCGCAGCTCGAACTGCAACTGGCGGGGTTGGCCGCCCGGCGCTTCTCCGGTAATCACACCGGCACCTGAACCGACTGGACAATCGATACAGACGTTGCTCGGGTTTGCGGGATTGATGTGATTGAACGCATTGAATGCGTCCATCCGGAAATTGGCGATTACATCTTTCTTGACCGGGAAATTCTTCTGGAGTGTAAGGTCCTCATTGAAGAAAGACGGTCCCCGGAAGCTGTTCCGCTGCAAATTGCCGAAGTGGTCGAGCAACGGACGTTGGAAGGGACCTGAGACGCTTCCCTCCGTCGTCATTGTTGGAACTGGCGTGAACCAACTCCTGGTGTGGGTTGCACCGCTGTACGCGGTGAGATGCGTTGGGAACCGCGCACTCTGCAGGATATTTGGCGTGCACGGACCGGTATCCCGGTCAGCGCCGCAATCCTGATAGCTCGGCCAGTACGGTAATCCGCTGGCGATAGTGGCAATGGTGTCCAACTCCCAGCCGCCGATGAGCTCGTTTACAAGATTGCTGGAATTCGTACCGATAATTCCGTTCCGGCCAAAGGGCAGCAGCCAAGTTCCGTATGCTGTCACCACCTGTTCACGCAAGGCCGAATCCCTTCCGTAAACGACTTTGGGGTCAATTGCGAAATAGTTATTGCCGTAGCTGAATGCCCGCTGCCACGCATAGTTGATGCTGAATTGTAGGCCGTGGGAGACATGCTTATCCAGGCTTACCTGCAGCGCGTTGTAGTGGGTGTTCGCATTATCCGCGAAGTAATTGATGCTTTGCGTCCAACCGAACTTCGGAAAGTATGGATAGCGGCGTTCATCGCCTGCCGCGCTGACCGGCAGCGCGGGGTTGGTTCCCACAGCGGGATTCGTGGCCGAGGGTGGATTAAAACTGAGGCCGTTGGCGGTGAGGGCCAACTGGTTTGGATTGATTGCGTTTCCTTCTCCGGCGAATGTATGCGTGCCTTTGTTGCCAACGTAAGCGATGGTGAGCGCAGCCGTCTGAGTAAGCTGGTTTTGTACCGTCAGGTTCCAGGCGTCGATAGTAGGCAGTCGTTCGGTCAATGGCCTTGCGTTTGCGGAGATTCCATTCGGCAGCGGGATAATGCCAGCTCCAGCATTCAAATTGCCGAAGAAAGCCTTGGGCGGAGGCTGACCGAGCGTGAAAACGGGTATGTAGCTGTTGGACGCCACGGAACTCTGCTTCGCGAGAACAGGGAGATTCTGCGTGGATGCATGGCCAAAAATCGAGCCAAACACGCCGATGTCATAGCTGCGTCCGTAGCCTGCACGGATCACCGTTTTTGGGTTGGCCTGGTACTCGATTCCGAGTCGCGGGGCGAATAGCTTGAAATTATTGTTGATCCCCATGTCGCTGCCGTAAGGCCCGACACCCGCCACCTGCAGGTCCCCGGTATGAAGATTCAGCAACGAGCCTAACTCCTTGCCCGTCACTGTCTCCGGAAAATAAATCTCATAGCGCAGTCCATAATTGATCGTTAGATTACTGGTCGGATGCCAGCCGTCCTCAGCATAAAAGAAGGTGCGCTTCTGGCGTTCGCCCGCATCTGTGACGGTGCTGACAAAGCGATTCAACTGTCCAACGTTGCCAAGCATGAAAGATGCCAGCGTGATGCCGCCCGTTCCGCTGGTGCTTTGCGTGCTGCTGGCATTGAAGAAGAGATCGCCCGCACGATTGAAGTCGCTGGGCACGCGCAGGTTACGCGCGTAGCGGAGATCCGCCCCGAACTTGATGATGTGGTTCCCCGCGATTTTTGTCCAATCGTTCACCAATTGGAACTGGTCCTCTGTTTCCGTCAACGGGCAATTGCATCGGTTGATATTGAGGCTCGATCCGAAAGCTGGCATGCCGGCTGTCGCCGCTCCACCGCTTGCGGTATTGACGTTGAATCCCGGCGCGCCACCGGTCTGTCCATTCCCTGCCACATTCAGTCCAGGGATGCCGTAGCTTGTGGCAAACGGTTGCTGTCCATCGTATTTCGATGTACCGATGTGATAACGATGGTATCCGAATCGAAGCGCCGTTATCAAATTGGGATGGATCTGATCGTCGATGCCTGCCGAGGCATCCTGGTTGCGCCCTTGGGAAGTTCCGCCGTAACCCGCAAGTCCAAAACCAATTCCGCCGAGAGGCCCGAAGATCGTTCCGCCCGTTTCAATATCGCTGAAGTAGTGGTACGTGCCAAACGCGTGCATGGTCTGACTGATCGCGTCGTCGATGCGGAGGTCGAACTGATTGTTATTGAAGATTCCATTGCCGGATGCAGCGTAATTGTTGTAGAGCTTGCCCGGAATCGTCGGATCAGGCAATCCCTTCAGCAGGGCCGCAGCAGGCCGGTTCACTCGCGCGGCCGGGATGATGTTGCCGGCAAACGGCGTGGCCCCAAAGGTGGCAGGATCATAGATCTGACCTTCCACCGGTCCCAGGCCGGTGAGGTAATCGCTCAGATCGCAATTTCCGCCCGACGAGCAGGTCGCTTTCGCCTTCGGGGTGGGCACGGTCACCAGGTCAGAGATGCCGACGCGTTGCCGCAATCCCATGTATCCAAGGAAGTAAAACAGCTTGTCCTTTTTGATTGGGCCACCGATGTTGCCGCCAAATTGGTTCTGCAGGCCCCCCGGAATTGCGCTCTTCGTAAATTGGGAAAACGGCTCGCGAGCAAGATTTGCATTGCTCTGCCGGTAATCGTAGGCGGTGCCATGAATGCTGTTCGTGCCGGACTTCGTATCCACGGTGATCATCGAACTGACCGCCATGCCAAATTGAGAATCGTAATTTTGGGTCGTGAACTTAGCTTCGTTCACGTCGTCAGGGATGGGGTTGATAATGATGATTCCCAGAATGGCATCTTGATTGTCCGTGCCATCCAGTTCATAACCCACGCCAGAGAAAAATTGCCCATCGATCTGGATTTGTCGACTTCCTTGCGGGTTCTCATCGGTAGCATGGCTCCAGCCCAAGGGCTGCGCCCCTGGCAACAGCAGCTCCAGGCTGGTAAAGTTTTGGTTCTGCAGCGGCAGATTCGTCATGTACTTATCGTTCAGAATCATCGCCACATCCGCTTTATCTGTATTGAGTAGCGGAGCCGCGGAGGACACCTGCACAGTTTGACTGGCAGCACCAATTTTGAGGGTAAAGTCAACCTTCGGCGCGGTGTCGACATAAACACGCACGTTCGGATTGTCCGCGGCCTCAAACCCGGGTGCCGCGGCTTTCACATCATAGACATCAGTAATCAGATTCTGGACGGTATAGCCGCCAGTTCCATTCGTGGTTGCCGTCACCACGTTCCCTTTACTGGTGTCCGTCACGGTAATGGTCGCACCCGGAACAGCGGCACCGGTACTGTCCGTAACCGTTCCGTAAATCGATCCGTAGACTGCCTGCGCGTGGGATATGTTTGGGGACAGGAAAAACGCTGCCAAAAGGGCGCTGAACGCACCCAATACGATACGCCTGAGAATCATCTTTTCGCCTCCTGCAAATTACATCCAATTACGATTGCTTCCAGATCGAGTACAGGTCGGGAGCCCTTCTTAGAGTTCGCCCCCGTTCCATGTCCCGATTGATTCGTGTCTCAGTATTGCGTAGTCCAGAGTCTAATGAAATTCAGTCCAGCCCCGAACTATATTTCTTCTTGATTTCTTCTTGGCCAATGCCATTGCGGAACGACGAAGTACGCAAACCCGCCTAGGCGAGGAGTATGCTGCACTAGACTAGGTAATGTCAACCAAGAAATGGGATGGGATAATGGGGATGTACAAAGCAGCCGAACAAATCGTTTCAATACGTTGAGTATGGATTCCTCCCCGCTCCCAAAGCCGCCTGTACCCGCCGCGGTTCGTATCTTCTCAATTACGCTCGCTGCGCTCCTGCTCTCCGCCTGGACATCGCTTGCGTGGTGTCAGGCCGACCAGAAACCGCGCGCGAAATCTTTACCAGATCCCGGCGCTGCGCAACCTTCCCCGCATCCCTATCCGGCCAGCTCCTCGCACTCCGGCCCCGCGTGGTTTATCGATGTAGCGGATCGCTCAGGGCTTCACGCTCTTGATGTAAACGGGAGTCAGGATAAAAAGCGTTACATTTTGGAGGCAACGGGCAGCGGAGTGGCCATTCTGGATTACGACAAGGATGGATGGCCGGACATTTTCATCGTCAATGGAACTTATCTGGAGAAACACGCTCCTGCCGGGGCTACTCCTCCGACCAGCCATCTATATCACAACAACCATGATGGAACGTTTACCGATGTAACAAAACAAGCAGGCTTGGTCGATACGGGGTGGGGACAGGGCGTCTGTGTCGGGGATTACGACAATGACGGGTATGACGACATCTACGTCACGGGTTACGGCAAAAACCGGCTTTATCACAACGAGGGGAATGGAACCTTCAGGCAAGTTGCCGAAAATGCTGGCGTTGCTGGCTCCGGCAAGGAATGGGGAACAGGCTGCGCGTTTGTGGATTATGACCGGGACGGCAAACTGGACCTGATGGTGTCCAATTATGTGCATCTTGATCTTGCCACCACACCCGCACCGGGTCAGGCGGTGGACTGTACCTGGAAGGGCGTTGCTGTCATGTGCGGCCCGAGAGGGCTTCCCAGCGCTCCAAACATTCTCTATCACAACCTGGGAAATGGTAAATTCGAGGACGTCAGCAAAAGCAGCGGGATTCAAAATACTCCCGGCCATTACTGTTTCAGTGTGTCCACGCTCGATTACGACGATGATGGGTGGCCTGACATTTTTGTGGCCTGCGACTCAACACCCTCTATTCTTTACCACAACAACCATAATGGAACGTTTACCGACAGAGCCGCAGATGCCGGAGTCGCCTTCAATGAGGATGGCCGCGAGCAGGCCGGAATGGGTTCGACCATCGGCGACTACGATGGGGATGGCCGGCTAGACATTTTCAAAACTAATTTTTCCGACGATACCTCAACCCTGTATCACAATGAGGGGGACGGCACCTTCACGGATGTTACGGCTCCGGCCGGAATTGGCACCAACACGCAGTATCTGGGTTGGGGAACCATGTTTATGGACGTGGACAACGACGGCTGGCCTGATCTCCTCCTGGTCAACGGACACGTCTATCCTGAAGTGGACAGCGGCAATCTTGGTTCTGCGTATAGAGAACCTCGCGTTCTGTACCACAATCTGGCTAACGGCAAATTTCAGGACATATCCAGGCAGTCCGGCCCGGCAATCACAATCCCGGAATCCAGCCGCGGACTTGCCATTGGGGACCTGTGGAATGACGGGCGAATTACAGCAGTCATCAACAACATCAGCGACAAACCGATGCTTCTGGTGAATGTGGCCTCAAACAGCAATCACTGGCTGGGAATCCAGCTGCGAGGCACGCAATCTAACCGCGACGCGATTGGCACCCGGGTGGCCGTCAGCACAGAGTCGCACCGGTGGATCGAGGAAGTGCGGAGCGGATCGAGCTACGATTCCAGCAATGATCTTCGGCTACACTTCGGCCTGGGGCAGGAGACAAAGGTGAAGAGCATCGAAGTTCGCTGGCCCAGCGGCCGTAAGGAATCTTTTGAGGGTACGACGGCAAACCACTTTATCACTCTCCGCGAAGGGACCGGCCATGCCTCACAGTAGTTCACTTCCGGGCTTGCGAAAATGCCTGCCGGTTCTGCTGCTTTTTGACGTTCTTTTGTTTTCCACCATCACAGCGTCAGCCGCACAGGCTCCGTATGGAGTGGACCTGTCGGGGCGACCCGTTCTACGGCTGGCAGATTCCCAAACCAAGGTCGTTGTACTTCTATTTATCGCGACGGACTGTCCTGTTTCCAACCGGTACGTGCCGCAGATAAGGCGTCTGCAGGCGGAATTCGAGCCACAACACGTTGCTTTCTGGGTGATTTACCCCAATCCCGCAGATACGAGTGTAGCCATTCGTCAACATCAGCAGGACTTCGGCAAGATAGCCGCGGAGATTCGCGACCCGGATCACGCGCTCGTCCAATTGGCCCACGCGAAGATCACACCGGAAGCTGCCGTACTACTGCCCGACAAGAGCGGTTTTCATGAGGTTTACGTCGGGAGGATCGATAACCGCTACATCGACTTCGGGCGCCAGCGGCCCCACGCCACACAGCATGACCTGCAGGATGCCATCCAAGCGGCGTTGCGGGGCAGCGCGGTCATCCACCCCAGCGAGCGCCCGGTCGGCTGTTACATCGTGAATTAGCTATGCGGAAATTAGTCTGGATTTCTGCAATCTGCGTGGCTCTTCCGCTCCTTGTAACCAGCAGACAAATTGCCCTTACCCGTGCAGCCGAATCCCCGGTCACCTTCAGCCGCCAGATCGCGCCCATCCTGTATAAAAACTGCACAACCTGCCATCATCCGGGCGGGGCCGGACCGTTCAGCCTGCTTACCTATGCGGATGCGCGGCGCTGGGCACCCCAAATTGTCCGCGTCACCCAGACCCGCTTTATGCCGCCGTGGCTGCCCGAACCAGGCTATGGAGACTTCGCGGACCAAAGGCGCTTAAGCACGATCGACATTGATTTGATCCGCCGCTGGGCAAACTCTGGCATGGCGGAAGGCGATCCAGCAGAAATCCCGAAACCTCCGCAGTTTTCCTCCGCATGGCTGCTGGGAACGCCGGACCTCGTGCTATCCGTTCAAAAGCCGTTCCGCGTTCCTCCCTCTGGAAGCGACGTTTTCATCAATTTCATCCTGCCCTATCCACTTCAGCAGACCCACTACGTCCGCGCCATGGAGATCCTGCCGGGAAGTCCCAAAGTGGTGCATCATGCCAATGTCCTGATAGACCGCACCGCGTCCTTTCGCCACGCACATCCAGACACGTGGAGAAATGGCGTACCAGGGATGGAGCTGGCGGTGGACTCCGGCGACAGCTTCGACCCGGATAGTCATTTCCTGTTCTGGAAGCCCGACTCTCCGCTCCTGACTGAGCCGGAAGGAATGCCCTGGCGGCTGAGCCCCGGAAATGACCTGATTCTCAACATGCACCTGAAGCCTACAGGCAAGCCGGAGCTCGCCGACGCGAAGATTGGTTTTTACTTTACGGATAAGCCTCCCACGCAACATCCCATCCTCCTGGAAATGGAACACGACAGCGCGCTGGATATTCCTGCCGGAGCGCACGACTTTGTTGTTCAGGATCAGATCAGCCTGCCAGTTGATGTAAAAGTCCTCGGCATCTATCCGCACGCCCATTACCTGGGAAAAGACCTGCAAGGCTATGCAATCCTTCCAGGCGGCAAAAAGAAGTGGCTCCTTTGGATTCGCAACTGGGACATAGACCGCCAGTCCGTATACAGCTATAAGCATCCGGTTTTCCTGCCCAAAGGTACCGTGCTGCACATGCGCTATACCTATGACAATTCGGCCAGTAACATTCACAATCCAAACAGCCCACCCATGCGCGTGAGAGCGGGAAACCGCTCAGTCGACGAGATGGGGCATCTCTGGCTCCAGGTCTTGCCCACAGCTAGCACGTCCCTTCCCGCAGGAAAGAAGAAGGATCCGCGACTTCTGCTGGAACATGCTTGGATGGAGGACCGCCTGCGGAATGATCCCGGAGATCCCATCGCCCTGTATAATCTGGGGGCGATCGACCTGGCCGAAGGCGACTACAACCAGTCCATCCAGATCGACAGGCGTCTGCTGCAACACGATCCCGCAGACGCCAGAACTCTAACAGCATTGGGGGTCGCGGAAGCGGAAAAAGGTGATTGGCAGCAGGCAAAGGCGGCGTACCAACAAGCACTCGCAGCCAATCCCGACTCGACAGACACGCGGTTTGATTTGGCCCGTCTGGAAACGAATCACGCCGAGTTTCACCGGGCTGCATCTCAGTTTCGGATTCTGTTGGCCCAACATCCCAACGATACGGCAGCGCGAAGCGGGCTAGGCGTAGCTCTATTGAATATGAGAGACGTCGACAATGCACGGCAGGAGTTGCGCAAGGCTGTGACGGCAAATCCACAGGACTTTACCGCGCTGGAGGCGTTGGGCCAGATCGACATCAGTGCAGGACAGCTGCCGCAGGCGATTCAGCGCCTGCGGGCAGCCATTCACGTCCAAGACGATCCTGACGCACGCCAACTGCTCGCCATGGCATATGCACAAGAGGGGAATTTTGAGGAAGCAGCCGGCCAGTTGCGCCAGGCGCTGCGAGTTCGACCGGACAGCGCGATCACCTACGCACTTCTTTCTCGCGTTTATTCCTCGATGAGTCAATGGAAGGAGGCGCTGGCTGCCAGGCAGCAGGCTCTGCAACTAAATCCCAACGATGCGGATGGCTGGAACGCTCTCGGCGTTCTCCAGGTTCACTTGAACCAGCTAACTCTGGCTCGGCAGGATTTTCTTCACGCCCTTCGTATCAATCCCGGTAATGACTTGGCTCGCGCCAACCTGGATCGTCTGCAGAACCAATCCCGGAGCCATTGATTCCTCGAATTACTTTGATTTGCAGGATTGCAATCCGTTCTCGATGGCATCCATCAATCGCTTGGCCTTGGGATCATCTGGAGAAAAGGTGACCACGCGCTGAAGTGTTCGGATTGCGCTATTTGGATCTCCAAGCTTGCAATATCCCACGGCGAGATCGAAACCGGCAGCCGGAATATCGGGATTTTGTTGAAACGCACTCTGCCACAAGGTAACCGCTTCCGACATTTCGCCGGACTGGGCCAAAAGCACAGCAAGATCTCCGGCCGCGGTGGCGTCCACTGGGTTCATGTGGATGGCCAGCCGATACTCACGTTCCGCTGCGGGAATATCGCCCGACATTTGGTCCAGAAATCCAAGTTCCGTGTGTAACTCCGGGTCCCTGGTGTCTGGCCTCTCCTTCCCTTCTGCCTGCCGGAGCAGTTGCATGGCGCGCTCACCTGCTGCCTGATTGCCGTGCTGGGCAAATTGCGCATAGGCAAGTCCCAGATCACGGGCGTCGGCCTGAGCGCCCCCGATGGGAATAATTCCAAAGTTGATCGAGTCCGATTTCTGCACAACGGGTCGGGGCCGTTTCTGAATTCGATGATCCGTAACCTGTTCATGCGCAATATCTTGCGTTTCTTCGCGCGGCATGTGGCATGCAGTACAGTCCCTCTGCTCCGGATGGTGTTGCTTCGAAAAACCCACGCCGCTATGGCATCCAAGGCATTTACCGCGATAGTACTGAACCCCCTGCTCCGGCGAAGGAGTACTGTGTGGATCGTGGCAGGTGGTGCACGTCAGCTTATCTCCGCTCTTGCGCCTGCATGCGCTTTGCAGCAGAGCTTCCCACTCGCTGGCCGCGCGCAGATTCGATCCCATCTCTCCCTTGCGCACGAAGTACACAACATCGGAATAGAGATCCGCACCCGGACGATAGTCGATCAGAGAACGATCCAGCCGGTTAACCGACGTATCCCCCTCCAAATGGCACTGCAGACAGACGAAGTCGCGCCTCGTAGGGGAGAGTTTGGCCGGATTTAGAATCGGCCCTTTTCCGGCTTGGGCCAGGTGCTCACTCGGATCTCCGTGGCAGGATTCGCACGTGATGCCTGCCTCTAGAAACGGAGCGCCTGCGAAGTGATTGCGGCTGCCCGGCAACGAGGGCTGAACGCTGCTGGCATGGCAATGCAGACAGCCTCCATCCACGGGCAGTGTAAATGGCATGTGCTTCGCGCTCCCGTACCC
Organism: Acidobacteriaceae bacterium; assembly: GCA_035713565.1. GTDB lineage: Bacteria > Acidobacteriota > Terriglobia > Terriglobales > Acidobacteriaceae > JAKAAZ01. The sequence continues at coordinate 13,266 of DASSZI010000037.1, forward strand.
CGGCGCCATGTCCCACACCCCCTGCTTGGCGTACCAATTCACAGGGGCTTCAAACCAGAAACCGTCAGTTTGGAACAGGTAGGTTCGACCCCGCTTTCCGGATCCGACGTAATAGACCAGTTTTTTTTCACCCTGCAAAATTTGCGATTCGTCCCGCGTGCTGCGGTCATACTGCAGAAAGGCCTCTTTGCCACGCAGGAACAGCCGGTAGTGGATGCCGGAGGCAGCATGGGTAAAATCTCCGGTCAACAGACCCTTCTCTGCGGCGCCACTTGCGCGGGCCATCGGAGTTTGCTCGTACCGCTCGTAAATCTGCTGATGGCAGGTAGCACAAACCCGATCGGCGTTTGCTGCGTTGCCGACTGCGGAAGAGCTGGCGGAAACTCGCGCGAGTCCCGGCAAACTCCAACTCAACAGAAAACACGCGGCCCATGGGATCAGGATTGTTCGAGCGGCACGGTTGTTACGCGACATGAAGGGAAAGTCTCTCACCTTGACCCGGAAACGGTTCCCTGTTTGCCACTGAGTTTGCCCGCGTCGCTCCAGCACATCGACAGATCACCAGCCGATTGAAACCTGCTGCCGCTGGTAACCCGCTCCTGCGGGAAACTGCACGAGCAGGGACTCTCGCGCAGAGCCGCCGTTCACAACTGCTCCCTGGACATCAAGCTTCCCTGCCGTACCATTGCGGCGAAAAGGAAGACTCAGCTTGGACCCGCCTTGGCCTTCGAGCACCAGCCGCAGCGAACGTCCGCTGTAGGTCTCCGTCACGACCTTTGCCATGGCGGTACGGCTTCCTGGCTCGGGCAATGTGGAAGGAACCTCTACTTCGACACCAGGCAACGGAATGCGGAGGGAACGGCCCCCCTCACCGACTTCTGCGCCGGGTACTTTGCTCGCCAGCCGGGTCCTCTGGAGATGGCCATCCGCCGTAACCTCCATCTCCCCGGCATTGCGCTGGAACTGCAGATCGAACGTGGATGCTCCCAGCGTGACATGATGAAGCGTCGCCTGGTCCCAGGTGGCGGGCAGGTGTGGAGTAACATACAGAGTTTTGCGCGCCGCATTCCACTGCAACCCGAACATGCCCCGCAGCAGTGGAGATACCACCATGGATGACGACCAGAGTTGATGGGACGTGGACCGGCCCAGCGTCTGATAGAAAGCGCCCGACAGCAGTTCAGTCACAGCTCCGATGTCCTGCGCAAACGTCAGGTTCGCGTTCTGCATCAGGTGCGCATAGCCGGAGAGGGTGCGGCCAGTGCGGTATTCCGCAAGTGAGGTCCACCCGGTAAACAGCGGCCAGACAGATCCCTGATGGTAGCTAATCGGATCATAGAATCGGGCGTCTTCGCTCAAGTCGCGTGTACCCCAGTCCGTCGAGAACTCCTTGGAGGCCCAGCGCGAAAACATCGCGCCGGAGTTCGGAAGAGAATAGTCGCCATCCCACCAGGCCACCGTCGGATAGATTGTCGCTGTTTTGTCCAACGAGCCATCCGCATTTCGGCTGAAGGCGTAAAAACCAGAGTTCCCTTCGTACTCCTTTGGCACCGTCGCGCTGATTTGCGCCGCGCGGGCCTGCGCCTGCCTCGCGATTGCGGAATCGCCCTCCGCTGCCGCCAGTGCGCTCATTGCCGTGGACGCCTGCTCATCCAGAGCTGCCAGATAAATCTCCTGCGTCGGCATACCTCCCGGCCAGCTCTCCACCCAACCCGTGCCGTTCGAGTTGTTGTAAATCCCGTCGGCGCTGTCATGGCTCGTTTCGTACTGCCATGCTTTCTGGAGTTGGTTCCAATGGTCCCGTAGGAACGGGAGGTCTCCGCTGGCACTCAGGTAATCCGCAGTCGCCATCAGCAGAAGCGGCGTCGCGTCCGCCGCGGCATATTCATACGGCAAGCTCTTCCAGTCGACCGCTTCCGCAGTCTGAGCATACTCGTGCATCATTTTGCCGTCGCCCCGTTGGCGCTTCAGCAGAAACTCCATGGCTTCCCGTGCAGTCGAAAAGTCACCTGCCGCGTCCAGCGCGTAAACAGTCCACAGCGCATCGCGACCAAAGAACCACCCGAAGCCGGGCCGCGCCGAATCACCAGACGGATAAAAACCGGCTGCCAGCCCCATTTCACCATCGGTATAGAGACGGATCCGGTCGTCATCCATTGCGATCAAAGCCCACCGATACGCAAGGTCCAGCTTAGGATCGGGAGTCTCGAGAGTGAGACGATGATCGAAAAAGTGGTTTTCATAACTGGCTGTCTGCCGATACAGCTCGGGAATGTCTTTAGCCAGCGCCTGCAGACTTGTACCAAGCGCCGCAGCCGTCGCAGTCTGTGCCCTGTTCCCAACCGTCATCAGCAGAGGAAAGTAGTGATCCCGATCCCGCTGCGGATCGTAATTCAGGATGAATTGGAGCGGATAGACGTGGGGCCGCTCCTGATAGGGCGGAAGAATTCCAGGGTGAGTTCCGGGTATGCCGAGCGCGCCCATCAAATCGCCTGAGTCCGTGTGCAGGATATAGTAGCCGCTGCCGTCCGTTGAAGGTATCCATTCCGGCGAGGG
>DASSZI010000038.1:0-3633 GCA_035713565.1 Acidobacteriaceae bacterium
CAGTTTTATGGCTACAAAACGCCTGCGGATTTCCGGCTGGAAGAGCGGCACCCGCAGCTCTATCCCACAAATGTGCGTCCGGAAACATTGCGCCAGGACGCTCTGCTAAAACAGCGCGCGGCCCAGGGCAAGCTGCCGAAGGCGCGATTTCTGCGGTTCACTTCTGCAGTGCGCACGCCGTATCCAGAGAACGACCAGGTGAATGCTCGCTGGTATCCCGCGCCAGTTGAAAGGCAAGCCGGTAAGCCGAAGCAGGCGATGATCGTGATGCCGCAATGGAATGCGGATGCGTTCAGCCACAACGCGCTGTGCAGCATCTTCAATCGCTTCGGCGTGTCGGCACTGCGACTGAGCAAGCCGTTTCACGATGTTCGCCGTCCGGCGGAACTGGAGCGGTCTGATTATGCCGTCAGTTCTAACATCGGCCGCACCCTTGCTGCTTGCCGCCAGGCGGTTGTTGACATTCGCTGCTGCCTGGATTGGCTGGAACAGCAGGGCTACGAGCAGTTTGGCGTGTTGGGAACCAGTCTGGGATCGTGCTACGCATTTATCGCCAGCGCCCATGACGCGCGTCTGCGTGTGAACGCATTCAACCACGCCTCCTTGTGGACTGGCGACGTGGTGTGGACTGGGCAGAGCACCCGCCATGTTCGTCAGGCATGCGAGGAAGCCGGCCTGACCCAACACGATTTACGCCTCCTGTGGAGCAGTGCAAGCCCGATGACTTATATGGATGAATTTACGGGAGCGGACGCAGGCGGCAATGCCTTGCGGCGAACTCCGCTGTGGCCAAGGAAACGTGCCCGTGTTATCTATGCGCCCTACGATCTCACGTTTCTCAGGGAATTTTCCGAGCAGGTCCTGAGGGAATTCAATCTGCGCAAGCTGGACTTTGACGCCAAGGTGCTGCCGTGCGGTCATTACACAACCGGCGAAACGCCTTACAAGTATATCGACGGCTGGTATCTCGGTTCATTCATCTACAACAGCTTTCGTGCGTTGGCCGAAGAAGCAGAGGGTGACAGACTGAGAGGGACACTCGCTGATTAGAAAGGCTTATTGGGTATTCAAAGAATGACTTAGCACTGCGAAATTGCAAGGCATACAGTGGCCCTAGGGTGAACTGTTGAAGCTGCGCAGCCATATCGGAATCTGGTCTCTCATCTTTGTTCCCTATGTCGTGATTGTGCTGGTTGGGCTGGGATACGTTTCGCTCCCGGCGTTGATGCATCCCAACAAACCGGCGATCTGGTCTGCGTGGCAAGCGCCGGATCTCGATACCATTCCACCCGACCAATCGGGCGACAGCATTCGTTACGGGCTACACTTGTTTCGTGAAACTCCTTGGTATGCTCCCCAGTTTACCGGCAACAGGTTAAGCTGCAGCGACTGCCATATTGGGGACGGAATCGCGCCCTATGCCTCGCCCATGGTCGGACTGCCAGCCCTCTTTCCCATGTATAACAAGCGCGCCGGGCACGTAATCTCGCTTAAAGACCGCATTCAGGAATGTTTTACGCGGAGTGAAAACGGCCGCCCGCTGCCGTATGATGGCCGGGAGATGCGTGCTTTGGTCGCCTACATCGAGTGGTTGTCGCAGCCGGAGCCCGGACACAAACCTTTTGCAGGGCGTGGACTGATGAAGTTGCCGCCGATGCACGCCGACCCAAAGCACGGAGAGCAAATCTATGCAATGCAATGTGCGGGGTGCCATGGCGCAGATGGTTCAGGCAGTCGCCCACTGATGCCCGCATTATGGGGGCCGGAATCTTTCAATGACGGTGCAGGCATGAACGGAATCTCCAAGATGGCCCGGTTCGTGCAATTCAACATGCCGCAAAATCGCCGCGGAATGTTGTCCGCCCAGGAAGCCTATGACGTGGCAGCTTACATTCACGCCCAGCCTCGACCCCCTTTCAACCCAGCGTATAAAGGTTATTGAGCAAATGTCTTAGGAGGATGGATGCGTTCAGGTGTGTACAGCGTCTCTGCGGTCGTGCGCGTGGCGGTACTCGGCTGTGCGGGCGTGATTGCCAGTGGCATCGCCGCGTTGGGTCAGGCATCTCCGGGCGCTTCAGCGGTCCCGCCCGAATCTGCCCCTTTGTCGAGCGCTGCTCCACAGGTTTCCGCGCAAGTTGCGCAGCCTGCACGAACCAGTAACGTCAGCGCGTGGGAGAGTTCTCATGAGCGCCAGTTGCTGACAGATTGGCCTGATCTGGCCCGATTCCGTGAAAAAGATGCGGCCCTGCCGCCGCCCGCTCCGGGTCAGAATCGCGTCGTCTTTATGGGCGACTCCATTACGCAGATCTGGCCCTTCCACGGGCCTTATCCACTGTCCAAGGACAACGAATTCTTTCCGGGCAAGTTCTACATCAACCGCGGCATCAGTGGCCAGACCACGCCGCAAATGCTGGTGCGCTTCCGGCAGGACGTTGTTCAACTGCATCCGAAGGTGGTCGTCATTCTCGCGGGTACGAACGACCTGGCAGGAAACACAGGGCCGGAATCACTGCCGGAGATCGAGAACAATTTGAAATCGATGAGCGATTTGGCGCACGCCCAGGGGATTCAGGTGGTGCTATGCTCCGTCCTGCCTGTCTTTGACTATCCATGGAAGCCGGGACTTGAGCCGTCATCGAAGATCATCGCCATCAATCAGTGGATGAAATCGTATGCAGCAGCGAAGGCCTATGTGTACGTCGACTACTATTCCGCGATGGTGGACTCACGCGGCGGACTGCCTCCCGCTTTGAGCAAAGATGGTGTTCACCCCAATCAGGCGGGCTTCAGGATAATGACTCCTCTTGTCCAGGCTGGAATTGAGAAAGCACTCGCGGATTCGGTAAAGCCTTGAAACGTGGAGCTAGACAGTAAGCTTGATGCTGCGGCCCTCCGCACAGGATTGATATATAGCCGCCATCAGGCGCTGGTCGCGCAGTCCCTCCTGTCCGTCCGTCAAGGGTTCCTTGTTGTTTGTAATGCAGTTGGAGAAGTAATCAGCTAAGACGGTAAACTGCTTTGGATCCCGGATGTGGTAATCGACGTCAATTGCCTGTGCGCCCTCCGCTTTCCCGCTTAAGCGCAGTCCTTCATAACCAAATGCGGGATTTAGCTCCAGCTTTCCTTTGGAGCCTATGGCGCGAGCGTAGCCGCCGATGAAATTGCTGCCATACGTGGTGGAACAACTGGCAAGCGCACCGCCTGGAAAGCGAAAATTCCAGACGACATTTTCTTCCACTTCATTGAAGCGGCCATCGTGGTCCACCACGCTGGAATAAGCCTGGACCTCTGCCGGTTCCTCGCCTGTGAGATACCGGGTGGCTTGAATCGAGTAAATACCGACATCGAACAGCGGACCCCCGCCGGCAAGCTTTTTGTTCAGGCGCCATTCACCCGGCTTGATGTTGAATCCATTTGCGCTGTTGATCTGCTGAATTTTTCCTGCGTAGCCCTGGCGGAGCAATTGAATGGCTTTCAAATTGGTCGGCTCGTAGCGGCATCGGTAGGCGATCATCAGCTTGCGGTCAGCCTGCTTGCAGGCCGCAATCATCTGCTCGCATTCCTCGACGGTGTTGGCCATTGGCTTTTCGCAAAGGACGTGTTTGCCAGCTTTGGCAGCTCGGATGGTGTACT
>DASSZI010000039.1:0-11661 GCA_035713565.1 Acidobacteriaceae bacterium
TCGAAGCTCAAACTGCTGCTGCGCTCGGCCCACGCTCGCACCAAAGAAGCACTGGAGCAAGCAATTTCCCAGTCGCTGCCGCAACTCTCTCCGGAAAACGCCGAGGCATGGTTCAGAACCCGCTTCGGCACTCTATAGCAATGTGAAAATGCTCTAGCTCTTCTGGATGCAGGTGAAGGCGGCGTTTGCCGCCCAACCTTCCCGGTTCCTGCGCCGTTAAGTCCGGTTAGCGGCTCGCAGCTCCCACTGTTTCCTGCTTGCCCGCGCCGAGCTCGGTCAGCCGCTTTGCCAGCAGTTTTTCAAGGTTTTCCAGCGCAGAGCTGAAGCCCTCAATGCCTTCCTTCAGCTTGTCATGCGCCATCCGATCCTCCGCATGCATTTTCTCGAAGGTCTTCTGGTCGATGGAAATTTTTTCGATCTGCATATTTCTGGAATTCGCCGGATCGAGCTTGCGCGGCAACTCTTCCTGCTTCCCTTCCAGCTCTTCCAACAACTTGGGAGAAATGGTCAGCAGGTCGCATCCCGCAAGCTGCTGAATTTCTCCGATGTTGCGGAAGCTGGCGCCCATGACGAGCGTTTTATAGTTGAACTTTTTGAAATAGTTGTAGATTTTAGTGACCGACTGTACGCCAGGGTCGTCCGCGCCCACATAGTCTTTGCCTGTGTCCTTTTTGTACCAGTCGAGAATGCGGCCCACGAAAGGCGAGATCAACGTGACCTTCGCCTCAGCGCAGGCAATCGCCTGGTGGATACCGAACAGCAGCGTCAGATTGCAGTGGATGCCCTCTTTTTCAAGAATCTCCGCCGCTTTGATACCTTCCCAGGTGGAAGCGATTTTAATCAGCACGCGCTCTCGCGGAACGCCATGCTCGTCATACTGCTGAATGATTTCTCGCGCTTGCTTCAGAGTGGCTTCTCTGTCATAGGACAGCCGCGCGTCCACTTCCGTGGAAACACGTCCCGGAATGATTTTCAGGATACGCGTTCCAAACTCCACAGCGAGGTGCTTGAAAGCCATATTGGCTACGTCGCTGTCTTTGGCGCTGGACCCCAGCTTCTTCTTCGCTTCCCTCAGGACACCATCCAGGATCTGCTGGTACTGCGGCATCTGGGTAGCGGTGGTAATCAGCGAAGGATTGGTGGTCGCATCCTGTGGCTTCACCTTCTCGATTGCTTCGATATCTCCGGTATCGGCCACAATCACCGTCATCTCGCGAAGTTGTTCCAGTTGATTCTTCGACATAATTTCCTCCGCCTGTACTTTGGCTCGCCGTTCCTGTCTATCAGTTTATAAGATGCGGCCCCGCGCCGTTCGAATCAGGGCGCCACCATGGAAGTGCAAGCGTCCCGCTCAGGAATTTTTAATTGGAAGTGGACGCGCCAAAGTGCCGGGCCAGAACCCGCAAAATAGCCTGGGGCTCGTGACTCGGAATCACATAATCTACTCCCGGCAACACCACGTCTCCGACGGGGGAAAGCGCGATAATAGGCACCTCAGGCCGGATCTCTCGAAGTTGAACGATAACGTTGGAAAAGGTCTGGTCCGAGACGTCGACGTGCACCACAACCGCGTCCACATCAGGAAACCGCTTGAAGAGCTGAATGCCATCCTTGCCGCTGTACGCAGTAATTACATTGTGCTTGCTGGTCTCCAAAACTAGCTTTCGAGCCGAGAGCCCCTCAGGCTGCTCAATTTCAATCATCAGTACAATCACGCGCATTCAGGTTACCTCTTCCCGTTGCACAGCCTGCCAACGCGTTCGCCTGGCCTTCTTGTAATTGTAATGGTCTGCGCCGCAGCGCACTTTTAGTGCCTGCCTACTCCGCTGCCACGGTATTGCGCAAGACGCCCAGGCCGTCGATCTCCACCTCGACGACATCGCCTGGATACATCGGGCCGACTCCGGCAGGCGTCCCGGTCGGAATCAAATCGCCGGGAAACAGCGTCATTGCAGCGGAGATGTGGCGAAGCAGATGTGCAATGCCGAAGATAAAATCTTTTGTCGATCCATGCTGCTTCACGATGCCGTTCAACCGAGTCGTGACCGAAACGCCACCATCTACATCGATCCTACTGGTGACGATCGGTCCCACCGGGCAGAACGTGTCAAAGCCCTTGGCGCGGGTCCACTGACCGTCGGATTTTTGCAGGTCGCGTGCCGTCACATCGTTTACGATCACATAACCTCGGATGTAAGGCCGCACATCCTCCTCAGGCCCAAGCCGGGAACAAGGCCGCCCTATCACTACCCCGAGTTCCCCTTCAAAGTCCACCCGCTTGGATAACCCGGGGATTCGGATCGTTCCTTCCGGGGCCAGGATAGCTGATGGAGCTTTGAGAAACAGCAGCGGTTCCTTTGGAACTTCATTGCCCAGCTCTGTTGCGTGATCGCGATAGTTGCGTCCAATGCAGACGATCTTCGAAGGTGTCACAGGCGCAAGTAATGCCAGCTCCGACAACGGCTGAGACGGGAGATCCTTGCGCAATCGAACCACGCTCCAGTCCTCAGGAGGTGCCGCGATCACTCGCTCCATCCACAGCTCACCTGCTCGAGTTGCTACTTCGCCGTATTGCGGTCCATCATCCGTCTGAAATCGGCAATACTGCACCATCGTTCTCCTGTTCCGTTCAATCGATCTCTGCAGGTGTGTGTCATCAGCTGCCGACCCACAAGGGCATTACGGTTGGCACAGTCCGAATGTTCCTTGCCGCACCCACTATACCGGTGGAATGCGTCGCTTTGGTCACTTTCCCGGCAGGGTAACCTGCACTTCCGCAGAAGGTGCACTCTGGTTGCCCGCAGTATCCACAGCACGCACGCTGTAGGCGTAAATGTGTCCGGGCTGCACGTGAACATCGCGAAATGCGGGTGCGATCAAGAGTTCCGATCCTTCCTCAGGAGCAATTTCCTGCGGAGGCGTATTGCACGCTTGCAACCTGCCGATTTCCCGGCGATAGACACGGTACTGCGCCAGATCTGTTTCCCTATTCGGAACCCAGGAAAGATCCACCTCGGGCTGGCCCCCATTGATTGCCGCCGAAACCGGCACCGCAACCAGACCTTCGGGAGCCTTGGGCGGGAAGGTATCCCGCGTGGTTATTTCTACCGGCTTGCTCCTGGCACTGGCCGCCTGCAGGCTTTGCTTATCCACTGTCAGCTTCACCACGCGGATCGCGGTGTACCGATAAGTTCGATCGAACTCGACTCCTGGATCCAGCGCCACTCCGGGATCTTTCCCTGCTCCGTCGAGAGTTACGGCAAGCGTTTGCTCCTCCGGCTCGGCCACAGGCAAATTGGCAGACGAAGCCCTGGCCCCACGAGGCGGCACAATCAGCGTTCTATGAAGATGAATTTCTGTACCGGCCGGCAAGGGGGATGCGGTCTGCCAGCGCAGCACGACACCGCGCTCGGACATCCCGGCAGCCAGACCGGCGACGGCGGGTGGTGCTGCCCCTAACAGGGCGGCTGCGGCGTTCGATGGCCCGGCGCTCCGGTCACGTTGATTCAGCCCGTAAACCTCGTAAGTCGTCGAGCGTAGCGGACCGCTTGCCAGCGCCGCCGTCAAGTGGTCGGTGTAACTGGCGGCTCGCCCGGGTACCCCTCCGGCGGTTGCGATGTTGGAACAGCCGGATTTCCCCTGCTCCCGGCAAATGCGAAACCTTACCGGGCCGGTGAGCTTGAGTTTGTCGGTGGTTTCCTTCGGAGTATCCCAGCCGAGTTTTACGTAGTTTCCGGAGCGCGTCGCCTCGAGATTCTTGACTTGCCTGGGAAGATGCAACGACGGGGGCTGCGGGGCTGCGGCCATGCCGCATCCAGTCAGCAGAGCCGTGCTGGCCGCGCTGATCCCTGCGAAGCCGATTGTTGCCAATTTTTGTTGGATAGGAGCCATGCGGCTTTCAGCCTAGCAGATGTGCATCGGCACCAACGGAACGAATATGGCTTGCCAGCGTGGGGCGTCCGCATGTCAGACCGGCATCATGTTTTGTAAGGCCTCCGGCAAGGACGGATACTGGAAAATAAACCCGTTTTTCAATAGCTTCTCCGGCACGGCGCGGGTACTCGCCAGTAAAGCGCCATCCGCCATTTTTCCAACCGCAAGCCGGAGTACAAAGGCCGGAGCCGGAAGAAATGCGGGGCGATGCAGGTGCTGGCCGAGCATTTCCGTGAATTCCTCGTTGCGCACCGGGTTCGCCACCACGTTCACGGGCCCCTGAATTTTTGGATTGCTGATACAAAAGTCGACGATCCGTGGAATCTCCGGCAGCGATATCCAGCTCATCCACTGCTCCCCATTTCCCAGCCGTCCTCCCATTCCCATTCGGAACATTGGCAGCATCTTTGCCAGCGCCCCCCCTGCAGGGGTTAGAACCACTCCAAAGCGCAGGTTGACTACGCGAATGCCCAGCTGAGTAGCTTTTTCAGCTTCCGCCTCCCACTCGCGACAAACGTCCGCTAGAAAACCCTCGCCAGGAGGAGACGCTTCCGTCAATATCTCCCCTCCGCGATGTCCGTAAAAACCCGTTGCGGAGGCGCTCAGAAGAACCTCCGGCCGCTGCTCCAGACGAAAAAGTAACTGAACCAGCGACTGTGTGGTTTTCACCCGGCTGCTGCGGATGCGCCCCATCTTCTCTTTTGTCCAGCGACCGACGCTAACATTCTCCCCCGCCAGATGAATCACAGCCCGGATTCCGCTGAGTCGTCGCATTTCCTCGCGAAACTCAAATTCATAGGGGTTCCACACGATGCTGGATGAACCTGGAGGCGTGGCGCGCCGCACCAGAGATGTGAACGGAACCGACTGAGAAGTAAATCCGAGCACGAGCGCGCTGCCGATTAATCCAGAGGCACCCGTGAGTAAAATCTGCGGAAAAATTTCCATTGAGCAAGCAAAGCAAACGGAAGTATGGATCGGGAGTGCTGCAAGAATGCAAAGGCGTGAAAAGAGTGGTGCTCGATAAAACTAGGACATGTGATGTAACGGGTTTGAGAATGGTTGTTCGTCACACCACGGGGCGGGTGAGTTTCACCCTATCGTAAGAACTACCCGTAGGCTTGATGGCGCTGAATAGTGTTTCAATTTCCTGAATGCAAATTCCCCCCTTGGGGCATCTAATCGGCACAGGAGCACTCCTATGGAATCCCAGACGACGCCTGAGACCAAACAATTCGACCCGGAAACCGCTGAGCTGTTCATTGGAGAGAAAAAAATCGGAGAAAGAATCAAGCGTCTTCGCCTCAAAAAATCGATGGGTCTGGTCGAGATGGGCAAGCACACCGGTCTTTCACCCAGCTTTCTCTCGCAGTTGGAGACGGGCCGTGTCGTTCCTACGCTGCGCAATCTGGCGAGGATCGCCATGGTATTCAGCAAAGATCTTTCCTACTTCTTTGAACCGGAGCCTCACACCCTGTTCCGCGTGCATAGGAGAACGGAGCGGGTGCGTTTGCCGCAGACAGGCGTGACAGATCCAACCTATTTCTTTGAAAGCCTGGGCTATCTGGTGCCAGACCGCACATTGGATCCCTATCTGGCAGAATTTGTTCCGCTCAAGAAAAACGTGGAAGTTCGATCCCATGTTCACGCCGGCTTTGAGTTCCTTTATGTGCTGAGCGGAGAAATGGAGATTCGACATGGCGGCCAGACACAGAGCCTCGCTCCGGGAGATTCCGTCTATTTCGACGCAAGTACTCCGCACAGCTACCGCTGCGCGGGCAATGAGCCTGCCAGCGCGATCATCGTGACCCAGCATCAGAGCGTGATGCCACAGCCTTCCATGAACCTGCGCCCGCTTGGCAGCTCCTTAAATGGCACACTGCGCAGCGGCGCGCCTGCGCATCCGCGAGAGGAACAACCTATACCCACCTTCTCCAGAGTGCGCCCTGCAGGCCCGGGGAAAGGGCACGGAACGCAGCTCCCGTAAGGAGTAAACACGTCATCGAGAAAAGGCGCGGACTACTCCGCGCCTTTGTGCTTGCCGGAAGATATCGCGGCCGATAAAGCGGACAGTTGTTGTAAGCTTCCTCTATTCCATTTTGTGGGGGCCACCCTTTGCTCAAATCCAAGATCAGTCCTTCGCTGACAACACCGATGTTGTTCGCAATAATTCCGACGCTCTTTCTCTCCATGGCCAGTGCGCAAGTCGTCATTGTGCCAAGCTCGCCCCAAGTCGGTTCTGCCAACCCGGTAACAGCGGAGCCGCCGGTTCCTCGCCCCACGACCAAACCATGCGTCGTCTCATTATTTAAAAATGAGGAGTTCGCCGACTTCAATTCCAAAACCTTCACCTACACACCTCCCACAAGTTGTCCCGGGCCGTGGGCAAAAGTTGTTTTCACAGCCGACTTTACGGTGACCGCTGGAACTCAGTATGACCGTACGGCATCCTTTTACCTGGGCCACGCAAATATCTACTATGGAACGACGGCCGAGCCCAGCAGTACCTTGAGTCCTTCCTGGCATGTGGAGCGCGATGTCACCGACCTGAGCGCAATCTTCAAAACTTCGCAAATTGGCGAGGCTGATCTCGGCAATTTCGTGGGCTATTATGGAGGCGTTGACTACAACGGAATTATCTACGCGAATGCAACGCTGAAGTTTTATCCAGCCGCGGCAAATGCGCCCGCAGCCAAAGTTCCCGATGCCGTCCTGCCGCTGCCTGACGCAGTCGGCGGCGCAAAAGCGCTCAACAACACGCAATCCCAACTGAGCGAGACATTTGCATTCCCTACGAATGTCGAGCGCGCCTATCTCGATATCATCACCCAAAGCCAAAGCCAGGATGAATTCTGGTATTCCTGCTCGCCGACCAATGTTGCCGCTGAATTTAATAATTGTCCAAATACTGGATTCCGCGAAGCAGAGATATCCATCGACGGCAAGCCTGCCGGAGTCGCTCCCGTATACCCCTGGATCTATACAGGAGGCATCGACCCGTTTCTGTGGCAGCCACTTCCTGGAGTACAGACGCTCGAGTTCGTTCCCTACCGCGTGGACCTGACACCTTTCGCCGGGGTCCTGAGTAACGGCCAGCAGCATACCGTGGCGGTAAGCGTCTTCAATGCAAACAATTACTTCCTTGCCACCGGTAACATTCTGCTCTATCTGGATCATGGGGCGGGAAGCGTGACCGGCGCTATTGAGTCGGACACGCTTTCCGCCGAGCCCATGCCCACCGTAACGGAGAACCTGAAGAACCCCTCACCCGGAACCTACATGGGAACTGTCACCGTCAGCTCCATGCGGAACTTTGTGATCACCGGGTTTGCGAACACTTCCCACGGCAGAGTGGAAACCACCGTCGAACAGCATCTCGACTTTGTGAACACGCAACAAATGAATGTAACCCCTGCGGTGTACATCCAGAACATTGTGCAAAGCACCGAAGTCCATGCCAAAACAATCAGCAATTCCAGGGGCACGATTTCGGAAACCCATCACGACTTCTCCTACCCGCTCACGATGAACTACGACTTTACCCAGAATGCCGATGGATCCTTCAGCCAGATTACTTCCATTCAGCAGAAATACGTGAAGCAGACGACCCGCAAGGTGAACGGCAAACCTACGTATTTCAGCAAGGTGGTCAACCAGGTCTCTCCGTCCGACACGCTCAACTTCAGCCCGAACTTCAGCTTCCTGGGCAATACGGGGCAAGAAAGCGTGGCCAGCTATACGTTCTCTGATTCGCTCGGTGCCTGTTACAGCCGTACGTTGACGGCTGCTAATGGCGTCCTAACCAATGTGAACGACAGCCAAAACTGCGGAAAACCGAACGGGCAGTAGAAAACGCGACACCGCTTCCTATACAGACAAAAGGCACGGCCAGTGGCCGTGCCTTTGTCTGTTACTCATCGATCCGCCTACGCTGCGGGCTTGCGCTCGCTATGCTCTTTGGTCAAGGCGGCTTTGGCTGTTTCCGACAGGGCAGTAAATCCCGCTGCGTCCTTTGCGGCAATGTCGGCCAGGACTTTGCGATCCAACTCCACGCCAGCCAGTTTCAACCCGTGGATTAGCTGCGAATAGCTCATACCATTCAGCTTGGCGGCGGCCCCAATGCGGACAATCCATAGCGAACGGAACTGGCGCTTCTTTTCCTTGCGTCCGCGATAGGCAAACTTCAGCCCGCGCTCGACAGCCTCTTCGGCGGCCTGATACAGCTTGGACTTCGTCAGGAAGTAGCCGCTAGCGCGCTTCAGGATCTTCTTGCGATATTCTTTGCGTTTATTGCCACGTTTGACGCGAGGCATAGTTGGTTTCTCCCTTTTGTGTTGCGCTTGGCGTATATTTTTGCGGCTGGAGGCAGGAGTCGCGGGCCATGGGCCTCGCGCTGATTCACCTCTTCACTCGCTTGTCTTCGTCTGATCACATCGGAGGCATTTCTCTCGAAATTGCTTCCGGGGGCCTCGAACGCTACGGGCCCGGTTCGCTGTGGCGAACGATCAGGCGTACGGAATCATGCGCAGCACCTTCGGCTGGTCGGCGTCCGAAACCATGGCGGATGCAGCTAAGTGCCGCTTGGTCTTGGTGGCCTTCGAGGTAAGGATGTGCCGCATGAAGGCCTGGCCGCGCTTCACTCGACCGCTTCCGGTCTTCTTGAAACGCTTGGCCGCACCTTTGTGCGTCTTCATTTTCGGCATGGTAGTCCCAATCAAAAAACAGTTTTACGGCTCTAGTTAGTATACGTTACAGTCACCTCAATGCCCATAGGGAAACATTTGGAACAACTGATCTCCTGAAGAGTGAAGAAGATTACAGTCAGAGGGAAAGCGATATGCGCCGGAACATTGGTCGAGTGCAATCTCAACTTAAGATTTATGCTCCTTCTGCGTCGAAAAGTCTCGCGATTCTCCTGGTCTTTGTATCTGTGGCCAGTCTGCCTGCGCAGAGTGCGAATGCGAATGATCAACACGACTCCTGGATCCACAACATTACGTATGATCTTGGTGCAGGTGGCACTCTGGCACTGGGCAGTACTTCGAGGGACTTAAATGCCGGCTTCAACTTTGTCACCGGCCTTGGCTATCGGGTGAATCCAGGATTGATCCTTCCATTGGACCTGCTCGTGTCCGGGCACGGACTTCCCGCCTCCATCCTCCAGCAGGAGCACCAGCCAAACGGAACGACCAGTCTGTTCATCATCGCTTTCGATCCCAGCTATACGTTTTCCCAACAAAATCACTGGGGCGGCTACCTCACAGGCGGAGGCGGAATCTCCATCAAACAGGTCGTCTTTACCCATCCCAGCCCCGTTGACAGCTACAGCTACGGCTACAACGCAGAAGCAGCTTCGGAATCCAGCGTCCAACCCGCAGTCGATTTTGGAGCGGGCGTCACCTACCGAATACATCCAGACAGCAACTTTCAACTTTTTCAGGAGGCCAGGTATTTGGATATGTTCACGCCCAAGGGCCAGTTTCCCGGATTCAATCAGGCAGGCACCAATCTTTTTCTGCTTACGTTTGGCCTCCGCCTGTAGCTTTGCGGACAAAGCTCGAATGCATGGTGTGGATGGGTTTTCGTAAGCCCTTTTACATTCCGCGGCCAATATAAACGACGAAGGAGCTTCACCCGAATGAGTTCAGCGCGCGAACTCCGGAGGTCTCGAATGCTCTATATTGATATTGCGCACAAAAAAGGCGCTCCCGCAAATCGCACGGAAGCGCCCTGGTTTTGCTGCTGGACAAGTAACTACGCCGTCAAAGGAACCTTCACCCTGAACCGTTCCATGGTGATCTTCAGCGCGCGTTCAATGCGCCGGAGATCGCCCTTCTCTTCCGGAGCCTGGAAAGTGGAAGCCACGCCCGACTTCGACGCGCGTCCGGTCCGGCCTACGCGGTGGACGAAGTCTTCCGCCATTTTCGGCATGTCGTAGTTGACCACATGCGCGATGTGCGCCACGTCGATGCCGCGCGCCGCCACGTCTGTCGCCACCAGCACGCGATGCTGCCCCTGCGAAAAGCTGCGCAGAGCGGCACTGCGCTGCGCCTGCGTGCGGTCGCCATGGATGCTGGTCGCGTTCCAGCCGGAGCCATTCAGCTTCTTGGCTACGCGGTCCGCGCCATGCTTGGTTCGGACGAACACCAGAAAGCTGCCTCCCTCTGATCGCAGCAAATGCTCCAGCAGCGGCATTTTCTTGTCGTTCTGCACTTCAAACATCTGCAGACGAACGTTCTCCGCCGGCTTCAGGACCGAGCCCATTTCCACGCGAACCGGGTTTTTCAAATACTCGCGAACGACTTCTGTTACTGGGCCTTCCAGCGTTGCCGAATAGCAAAGCGTCTGGTGTGGCGCCGGGATGGCCGCCACAATGCGCTTGATCGCGGGCTTGAATCCCATATCCAGCATGCGATCGACTTCATCCAGCACCAGGATTTGTACCTGGTCGAGCTGCACCAGCTTGCGGCGGAGAAAATCTTCCAGCCGTCCTGGAGTGGCGACAATCAGACGCGCGCCACGGCGAATTGCCTGCAACTGCGGACCTTCGGAAAGTCCACCGACGACCAGCGCCGGCTGTACGGACGAATCGAGAGCGACGTTGCGATACGCCTGCTCCACCTGCATGGCGAGTTCACGAGTCGGTAGCAGGATCAGTGCAAAAGGACTTTTACCTCTGCCCTGGGATCCCTGCCGGAAACCACGCGTTTGCGGTGGGGCCGGTGCATCGATCGCCCTGGCCGCGTTCTGCATCGCTTCAATGATCGGGATCACAAAGCTGAGGGTCTTTCCGGTACCGGTCTGCGCCGTCGCCAGAACATCGCGCCCTTCCAGGGCGGGGGGAATCGCACCAGCCTGCACCGGCGTCGGAGTAATGAAATTGGCCGTCGCAAGCTTCTTCTGAAGCGCCGGCAAAAGAGCGAAATCTGTAAATTGAGTCAAGGTTTTCCTTCGTTTCCGCGTCCGCCTCTGCCTTGCACCCGCATGCAGAATGGACCGGAACACACTGCTTGCCTCTGCGGTCTTCGTAGCCGCCATAAGGAAAGGAAAATTACCGCAAGGGAATACCGGAGTGTTCGAAAAAATGCGCTGAGAAACGCTTTTGTAGAAGACTCAAAGGGCCAACACGAAGAACTGGTTCGGCCATCGGGATGCCGCAAGACAGCTTGGTAGCGAAAGCGCATTGCTTCGCCATATCGCAACGCTTTCCTATTCAGGACAGGCGGGCGATCACGCTGTAGGGGCTTGGGAGGGTGCAACTGCGAACGTCTGCCGTTTGAATGGACTGGACGGCTCACAACCAAATCACTGAGCGTAATTTAATACTAACACAGTGAAACCGAACCGTTGTTATTGCGGCCATCATGCTTCTGGTAGCAGCGCTGGTCCCTTCCCTTTGCGTCCTTTCCCCGTTGAACCGTACTGCCCAGCAGAGACGTACGTCGTCAGATCATACGCTGGAGAAGTGTGTCAAATTGGGCCTTGCCTACCTTCATGTATTCGATTCCATGACGTCTTTTTCAAATTCATTAAGGAATTTGATGTGCAGATCGGTCGGCAACGGAGCTTCTGAAAAGAAGATATTTTCAGAAAACGATGTATTTACGCGGTGGGCAATCATGAAGCTTGCGATGGCGTTCTTTCGTACTCCCGGATCATGCCCGACCCAGATTTGAGACGGCTGATACTGGAGACCCTCAAAGATCTGCTCCGTCACTGCAGAGGTTT
>DASSZI010000040.1:0-4463 GCA_035713565.1 Acidobacteriaceae bacterium
TCAAGCTGGTTCAGCAGCAGGGCGAAATCAGATAACAACGGCTTCCTGGTACTCGCCAAATACACTTCGCAGCGTCCCGGCGATCTCGCCGACTGTTGCGTAACTTTCCACGGCTTCAAGAATCGCCGGCATCAGGTTCGCTCCGCTGCGGGCCGCGTCCTCTAACGTGCGGAGCGATGCCCGCCACCGCACCGCGTCACGACGAGTGCGCAACACGCGCAGCCTTTCCACTTGTTTGCGTTCCAGCGCCTCGTCGATGCGCTGCAGCGGAATGCCAGGCTCATTTTCAAGGGTGAAGCGATTGACACCGACAACCACGGCCTCGCCGGTATCCACCGCACGCTGATACTCATAGGCCGCGTTCTGAATCTCCTGCTGCACATAGCCGCGCTCGACGGCGCGCAGCATTCCGCCCATGGCGGCGATTTTGTCGAGATACTCCTTTGCCCCAGCTTCGATCTGCCCTGTCATTGCTTCAATGGCATAGGACCCGGCGCATGGGTCCACGGTCTGCGCCACTCCCGATTCATACGCCAAAACTTGCTGCGTCCGGAGAGCGATGCGCGCGGCCTCTTCGGTGGGCAACGCGAGCGCCTCATCGAAACCATTAGTATGCAGCGACTGGGTGCCCCCCAGCACAGCAGCCATCGCTTCCACTGCAGTACGGACGATATTGTTTTCCGGCTGCTGCGCCGTCAGGGTGGAACCGGCGGTCTGGGTATGAAAGCGCAGCATCCATGAGCGCGGATTTCTTGCGCCAAACTCTTGGCGCATAATGTGCGCCCACATGCGCCGCGCCGCGCGAAACTTGGCGATCTCTTCCAGAAAATTGCTGTGCGCATTGAAGAAGAACGAGAGCCGGGGCGCAAAGCGGTCGATGTCCAGACCGGCGTCCACGGCAGCTTTCACATAGCTCCTACCGTTTCCCAGCGTGAACGCAACCTCCTGCACGGCGGTCGAGCCAGCCTCACGCATGTGATAACCCGAGATCGAGATGGTGTTCCACTCGGGCACATTGTCGTTGGCCCAGGCAAACATGTCGGTAATGAGGCGCATGGCTTGCGGCACCGGATAAATGTACGTCCCGCGCGCTATGTATTCCTTCAGGATGTCGTTCTGCACCGTCCCGGACAGCTTCTTCACATCCGCGCCGGTGCGCCGCGCCACCGCCACATACAGCGCCAGCAGAATGCTCGCCGTTGCGTTGATGGTCATCGAAGTGGAGATCTCGTCCAGCGGAATGTCGGCGAAGAGGCGCTCCATATCTTCAATGGAGTCGATCGCGACGCCCACCTTGCCGACTTCGCCCAGCGCCATGGGGTCGTCGGAGTCATACCCGATCTGCGTAGGTAAATCGAAGGCGACCGACAGGCCAGCCGTTCCGCTAGCAAGCAGAAACTTGTAGCGGCGATTGCTCTCTTCAGCATCGCCCATGCCCGCGTACTGGCGCATTGTCCAGAGCCGCCCACGATACATGGTCGGCTGGATGCCGCGCGTGTAGGGAAAGTCGCCAGGATAGCCGATTTTCTCCTCGGCGGCGTCGTGGGGTATGTCCTGTGCAGCATATACCGATCGGAAAACTCGCCCAGCCCCGACTGACCCTGGTAATAATTCATCGGTTTGCTTTGGGATGGGATTCGGCATGGCGGCGGTTAATGGAACCTTAAGAACCATTGTGTCTAAGATTTACTGCGAGAGGTGACCCCGTATACAGCAGCATCTGATTGTATAGCGTCAGTTATGTCCATAATTTTCGCATGCGCCCTCATATGTCTAATTTGATACAGCTTCCCTTCTCGGCTGATTCGAGCAACGAAGGGTCGGCGAGCACGTGTCGCAGCATGTCGGATCTGATCTCGACAAGTATGAATCATGTTAATCCAATGGCTGAGAGGTATCACCTCGTCGAAGATCGCTCAAAATGAATACCCGACGTTTCCCTGGACTATTTCCTCACGATGCAACGTCTCCAATTCCTGGTCGGATGTTATTACTCTCCAATTCTTTGCTCCAACCTTGAGTAACCATACCTCATCTTTTTCTGCTTTTTTGAAATGGTCGTCGTGGGCCTTTACGTCGAAACCGAGCGCACGCAACTCTGCGATCAGCTTCTTGGATCCACAGGAGCGATCAACGAAGAAGGCTGGGCATTTAGGCAGCTGCGTCGAAATATTCGATAATTTTCTTGACTTCACTCAATTCCAAGTCGTAGTCATCCGCGAGCTCAGGCAAGCTCTCGCCACCGCTCGCGCGCTTCCACACCGTTACGGCGACAATGCCCGTTTCTTTGACGATTCTATCGAAAGCTACATCGCGCAACGCAGCTTTGCAAGTTGTTTTTGACGATCAGTTAATGCGGCGTACGGCGCGAGCTGACAAACGAAGTGACCGAAAAATAGGCGAATAAAATCATGACGATGAGATACACAATGAAATGTCGATGTTCCGGTCCGCTTTGCCAGGCATAGCGAACCCGCCACAGACCCTGCGCGAAGAACAAAGCGAAGATACCGAAAAACAGGCCCGTGATTTCATGCCACAACGCTCGTACGGCATGGGTGAACGGCTTCCAGAATCCGCGGCGGAAGCCCCGCGTTCCGCTCGACACCCGGTGCGTTACGACTCGACCTTGTTGGGCAATCACGCGACTCTGCGCCGTCACCTCAGGTGTCTTCGAGCGTGCAGCCACTACGGCATCCTGCGCCTGACTTCGCAGCGCCTCCGCCGCCAGACGAGTACCCCGTCCCAGCTTCCGCCCTAGTCTCACATATTCCACAACAGAAAAAGTGTAGCAGTAGCGACAAACTGCGTTGCCCTTCCATGGGGAAGGGAAGTAAGGTAATGGAACGCGACCATCAGGCGCGAGGGAGGTTGGATTGAATCGCAAAATACGAAATCTAATTGAACAACTCGGCGAAGCGATCCACGACACCGTTGCAGAATCGGATCAGATCGCCGGAGTAGTGAAAAGCATTCGCGCTGAAGGTTTCGAGGTGCTGCTCATGCTGGAGGCGACCATCGGCCTGAACCAGGCCGAAGCCGAAAAGCAGCCGGAACCATCCGCTGGCCACGCAAGCGCTTTCACGGACCAGGATCTTCGCTTTCTGCGCTCGCTTCGAATTCGCCTGAATGAGGGATCGGACAGCTCCGAACCTGCACAGTGAATCGAGAAGGAGCGATGCGCCTGTCGCGCAGGACTGAAAGGTCCCACCGTTGTTGTACCGGCATACTCAATAGGCATGGATTGGACTTTGGAATACCTCATGGGCTGTTAAGCGCATCATAATGCGGTGGTAGTTTGTACCTGGATAAGGGATTCAAATGGCGTCCATGAAAGATACACTCGGCGTTCTTCTCGCGGGCGGTGCCGGCGAACGGCTCTATCCGCTGACTCGCGACCGGGCCAAACCGGCGGTAACGTTCGGCGGAAATTACCGCATCATCGACATCACACTTTCCAACTGTATCAACTCGGACCTGCGCCGCGTTTATATTCTCACCCAGTACAAGTCCCTGTCGCTGAACCGTCATATCCGTGAAGGATGGGGGGCCGTCGTCGCCAACGAATTGGGAGAATTCATCGAAATTCTGCCGCCCATGCAGCGGGTAAGTTCCAACTGGTACATGGGAACCGCCGACGCGGTTTACCAGAACATCTATTCCATTGGCAGCGAGCAGCCAAAGCATGTCTTCATCCTCTCCGGCGACCATATTTACAAAATGAACTACGGCCGCATGATGCAGCAGCACATGGACTCCGGTGCCGATGTGACCATCGCCACTCTGCCGATCGAACCGGACCAGGTGTCCAGCTTCGGCGTAGTTGAAATCTCACGATCTGGGGAGGTCATCGGCTTTCAGGAGAAACCCGCCCAGACGAACCTGCGCTCGCCTTTCAATCCGGATAAAGTGGATGCCTCCATGGGTATCTACCTTTTTAATACGGACGTGCTGCTTCCTACGCTCATTCGTGATGCGGAAGATCCAGATTCCAGACACGATTTCGGCCACAATATACTGCCCGGAATGCTGGGCCAGTACAAAATGTATGCCTTCAACTTTGTGGATGAAAATAAGCAGGAGGCCCTGTACTGGCGAGACGTGGGAACGCTCGACGCCTATTACGAAGCGAACATGGACGTCGCGTCTGTGACACCCATCTTCAACCTGTACGACAAGAGCTGGCCGATGCGTACACGGCCACTGCAGTATCCTCCTGCGAAATTCGTTTTCGGCGAGCCGGGACGTAGCGGAATGGCCATCAATTCCGTCATTTCAGCCGGCTGCATCATTTCTGGCGCCACGGTACGCAACAGCGTGCTCTCCCACGATGTACGCGTCAACTCCTACGGAGAAGTGGACTCCAGCATTCTGTTTTCTCATGTCCGCATCGGCCGCCATTGCAGGATCCGACGGGCGATCATTGACCGCGATGTCCAGTTGCCGGAGGGAACCGTCATCGG
>DASSZI010000041.1:0-11515 GCA_035713565.1 Acidobacteriaceae bacterium
GGAGCGGTACGCGCCATCATGACTTCCGTGGGAATCCAAAACGTCCTGAGCAAGAGCCTAGGGTCGGCAAATCCACACAATGTGGTTCGCGCCACTTTCGATGCCCTGGTGCAATTGCGCGATAAACATGATGTGGCTGCCCTGCGCGGCAAGCCAGTAGAGGAGTTGTAGCCATGCCGGAAACGAGCCCATCAGGCAAAATCAGAATTGAATATTATCGTTCTGCGATCTGCACGCCATTCAAGCACAAACGGGTGGTGAAGGGGCTGGGCTTCACGCGTCTACGCCAGATTGTAGAGCGTGAAGACACCCCGTCCATACGCGGGATGGTGAAGGCGATTCCACATCTGGTTCGCATCGTTCAATAACGGCTGGTGCCCGGACAGGAATAACGCATAGCCCGCAGCTAAGCGCATTGCGTGGGAATTGAGGACAGGAATGATGAATTTATCGACATTACGAGCGCCCAAAAAGGCAAATTCCGGGAAAAAGCGGGTGGGCCGCGGTATGGGATCCGGCATGGGCAAGACCTCGGCGCGCGGACACAAAGGGCAACGCTCGCGGTCCGGCTCCAGAATGATGCGTGGTTTTGAAGGCGGTCAGATGCCGCTTCACCGCCGTCTACCAAAGCGCGGATTTACGAACATTTTTCGGGCCGAGTATACCGTTATCAATCTCGACCGCATTGCGGAGGTTGCCCAGGACGACCTTACCTATGAGGCGATGGTGGGGTTGGGTCTGGTGCGCAAGCGCAATGCACTGGTGAAGGTGCTTGGGGTGGGTGAGCTGACTGCGGCGGTGACGGTCCACGCGCACAAGTTCTCCAAGACGGCTCAGGAAAAAATCGAAAAGGCTGGCGGTAAAGTCGTCGTTATCGGCGGTTAAGCAGAGTTCTTGAAGCTGCAGGTACACGTCAGGTCACAATCGGCGGGAACAATTCGCCGGGTACAAAGGGCAGGAGTTGCATGCTGGATAAGCTGGCGAATATATTTCGAATTCCCGACCTGCGCAAGCGGGTTCTGTTTACCCTGGGCATCCTCGCCATCTATCGTCTGGGATCGCACATTCCCACGCCCGGGATTAACACCAAGCTGCTGGAACAGTTTTTTCAGCAGAACAGCGGCAGTTCGCTCGGACTGATTGACATGTTCAGCGGCGGCAATCTGCGACGGCTGACAGTATTCGCGCTTGGCATCATGCCGTATATCACGGCTGCCATTATTTTCGAGCTGCTGACGGTGGTCTATGAGCCGCTCGCTCGCCTGCAAAAAGAAGGCGACATGGGGCGCAAAAAGATTACCCAATGGACGCGCTATCTTACAGTAGCGCTGGGCGTAGTGCAGTCCTTCGCCATCGCGCTCACTCTCGTGCATGGCTCGGGAAGTGTGCCGTATGTGACGAATCCGGGCGTGGGCTTTGTGCTCATGACGGTGTTGACTCTCACCGCGGGCACAACGTTTGTAATGTGGCTTGGGGAACAGATCACGGACCGGGGCATTGGCGAGGGCATGAGTCTGCTGATCTTTGCGGGTATCGTTGTCGGGATTCCCAATGGTATCGGAGACCTCGCGGAAAAGGCGCGCACTCAGGCCTGGGGAGCGTTCACTGTCCCGGCATTGCTGCTCCTGGTGGGAGTGATGCTCGCTGTCGTCGCTTTCATTGTTTTTGTTGAACGGAGCGAACGGCGGATTCCGGTGCAGTATGCCAAGCGGATTGTGGGTCGCCGCCTTATGGGCGGCCAATCGACGCACCTGCCCTTGCGTATCAACGCGGGTGGCGTGATGCCGGTCATCTTCGCAGCCTCCATTCTTTCGGCACCATTGCTCTTCGCCAATATGTCGATTGGAGGATTCTCTTTCCACGACAGTCGCTTCTTCGGTCCCATTTTTGACGCGTTACGTGTGGGAGAGCCGTGGTACGAATTGCTCTACTGCGTGGCAATCATCTTCTTCGCCTATTTCTATATCTCCATCATCTTCCGGCCGGATGACATTGCCGATAACATGCGCAAATACGGTGGTTTTATCCCGGGGATTCGACCGGGGAAACGAACTGCGGACTACGTGAATGACATTCTTACCCGCATTACGCTTGTTGGTGCGATTTACCTGATAATTGTCTCGCTCATCCCACAGTTGATGATCAGCGGTATTCACCTAAATCATCTCTGGCTGATCGGCGGAGCCTTCGACCGTCTTCCGACCTGGGTCACAAACGGTCTGGGAGTCAATTTCTATTTCGGTGGCACCTCCTTACTGATCGTGGTTGGCGTGGCGATGGATACGGTGAACAAGGTGGAAGCGCACCTGATTATGCGTCATTACGATGGTTTCTCCAATAAGAGTGGACGCGTCCGCGGAAGGCGGTCCTGGTAGTGGTGGCGACGCAGGCGACCGTTTCTTCGGCCGAAGGCGCAGGAAACTTGAGTACGCCCGGACCTATTCTCTTATTAGGGGCTCCAGGGGCTGGCAAAGGAACGCAGGCCCAGGCTCTGATGACGCAATGGTGCATTCCGCAGATCTCGACAGGTGACCTGCTTCGCTCTTTGCGGCAAGATCCGGCCCGAAGCTTTTCGCCGCTGGCACAGCAGATCCGCGAAGTTATGGATGCAGGCCGGCTAGTTCCTGACGAACTGGTGCAGGCCATGGTTCTCGAGCGCCTGAGCTTCCCCGACACGGCGCGCGGGTATGTGTTGGACGGGTTTCCCCGTACGCTGGCCCAGGCCACCTGGCTCGACGAGACGCTGGCGGAATCGGAGCAGACGCTCCCCGTCGTTGCCGTCAGTATCCGGGTCAGCTATAATGATGTTTTGCGCCGAGTTACAGGTCGCCGCACCTGTCCTGTGTGCGGCCGGATTTACAATACATTTTTCAATCCACCACTAAGCGACCTGACTTGCGATGCGGATGGAACGGCTTTAGTGCACCGCGCCGACGACACCGTAGAGGTCTTTTCTGAGCGCATGCGGACCTATCGCGAGCTCACGGCACCGGTTGTGGCGCATTACAGGGCCCAAGAACGATTTGCGGAAGTAGACGGCGATCTGCCTGTAGCGGAAGTGACCAGAGCGATTTCCGATGCAATCTTGGAGCTGCGGAAATAATCTATGGCCATTGTGATTCGCACAGCAAAGGAAATCGCCAAAATGCGCCGCAGCGGAGTGGCGCTGCGCCATGTGCTGGATACTTTGCGAGACCGGACTGCAGCCGGGATGACGACTCTGGATCTGGAAAAGATTGCGGAGGCCGAGATCGCCGCCGCTGGGGCTGTTGCGGCGTTCAAGGGCTATCACGATTATCCTTGCGTGCTTTGCACCTCAATTAACGATGAGGTGGTTCACGGCATTCCTTCCGCGAAAAAAGTGTTGCGGGAAGGCGATGTTGTCTCAGTGGATTGCGGTGTAGTCATCGATGGATACTATGCCGACGCGGCAATTACGCTGCCGGTGGGCGTGATCTCTGAAGGTGCGCGGAAATTGTTGGACGCGACTGCGGAGTCGCTTCAGGCGGCCATTTCTGTGGTTCGGGCCGGAGCGACTCTGGGGGATGTAGGAGCTGCGGTGCAGGAAGTCGCCGAAGGCGCCGGATTCAGTGTCGTGCGAGAATTCGTGGGACACGGAATCGGTACGGAGATGCACGAGGAGCCCCAGATTCCTAACTATGGACGGCGAGGCCAGGGGATGAAGCTTCGCGAAGGTATGGTGCTAGCCATTGAACCCATGGTGAACGCCGGACAACATGGCGTAAGGGTTCTGGAAGATAAATGGACTGCCGTCACCATGGATGGCAGTCTGAGCGCGCACTTTGAACACACGGTTGCGGTCAAGGCGGGCGGCGCCGAGGTTCTGACGGCCTGAACGGTCGGTACGAAGGTTGCTTGATTAGGAAATGGCCACGCTGGTGCGAGGTCAGCTGGGAGTAGCGATTGTCGAAGGAAGACGCGATAGAAGTTATGGCGACGGTAGTTGAAACGTTGCCTAATGCCATGTTCCGGGTCGAACTGGAAAATAAGCATCAGGTACTGGCGCACGTATCGGGCAAAATGCGGAAAAATTTCATTCGCATTCTGCCGGGCGACAAGGTGGCGGTCGAACTCAGTCCGTACGATTTGAATCGTGGCCGAATTGTCTACCGCTACAAGTAATTGAGTTTGCGCAGAGAGAGAAGGAAGTATGAAGGTTCGTGCATCGGTAAAGAAGATTTGCGATAAGTGCAAGGTTATCCACCGCCGCGGGGTGGTGCGGGTGATCTGCGAAAACACCAAGCACAAGCAACGCCAGGGCTGAGACCCTGCGCGGAGCTGGTGCGGAAGTCTGATGGGCTAGTTAGCTGAAGAAAGGCTTGCGTGGAACCCGGCAGACTTCATCATCGCTGGCGATAGATTGTATCGTTTAGCACAACCGCTTCGGCAAGGAATTTCCGGCCGAGCAATTAGAAGGAACTTATGGCACGTATTGCTGGCGTCGATCTGCCGCGTAACAAGCAGGCACGCATCGCGCTTACTTATGTTTTTGGAATCGGCGACTCTCGCGCTGCGCGAATCCTGAAGGCTGCGGACGTGGATCCTTTCCGCAAGCTGCAGGAATTGAGTGAGGACGAGGTCAATCGCATCCGTCAGGTGATTGAGGGCGAAGGCCAGGTGGAAGGCGATCTGCGCAAGGACGTCTCCATGCATATCAAGCGGCTGATCGAAATTCAAAGCTATCGTGGATTAAGGCACCGGAGAAATCTGCCTGTCCGAGGCCAGCGCACCCATACCAATGCGCGTACTCGTAAAGGTCCCCGTAAAGGAACCGTGACCAGCAAAAAGAAAGCGACGGCGAAAACCTAATGGCAAAAGTACAAGCGGGTTCAGCCGGGAAGGCCGGCAAGAACAAGAAATTCAAAAAGCGCGAACGCAAGAGTGTTCCTTACGGCGTGGTGTACATTCAAGCGTCGTTCAACAACACCATCGTGACCATTACGGATGGCCAGGGGAACACAGTTTCCTGGAAAAGTTCAGGTTCGCTTGGCTTTCGCGGATCGCGCAAAGGCACGCCGTTCGCCGCCCAGCAGGCAGCGACCAATGCGGCAAGCCAGGCGCGTGAGCATGGGATGCGCTCGGTTGATGTGCGGGTGAGCGGTCCCGGGTCAGGACGGGAATCGGCAATCCGGGCCTTGGCCTCTGCGGGAATAGACGTGCGTACGATTCGGGACGTCACGCCGGTGCCGCACAACGGATGCCGGCCACCGAAGCGTCGCCGCGTGTAATTGCAAGGTCCGGTCCAGTCGCTCATGTCTCAGAACTACTGGACTCTTTCTTGCTGTAAACTAAAAGACTGTGCGATACAAGCGCGTTAGGCGTTTTGCACTGAAAACACCAGGGATCGGGACGAAGGGTTTTCACCCGTAAACCGATCGGCCTCTGCACTCAGGAGAATTTCGTGGCACGTTATACCGGACCAGTCTGCCGCCTTTGCCGACGCGAAGGCACCAAGCTTTTCCTCAAGGGAGCTCGCTGCTTCTCAGAAAAATGCGCAATTGAAAAGCGCAACTTTGCTCCGGGTCAGCATGGCCGCGATCGTAAGGCAAAGATTGTAGGCTACGGCCTGCAGTTGCGCGAGAAGCAAAAAGCAAAGCGCATGTACTTTTCGCTCGAGAGCCAGTTCCGCTCCTACTATGAGAAGGCAAACAGTTCCACCGGCGTGACCGGCGAACTGCTCCTGCAGCAATTGGAGCGGCGCCTGGACAATGTAGCTTATCGCCTGGGATTCGCAACCTCGCGGCGTCAGGCCCGTCAAGCGGTCCGCCATGGCCATGTGGAAGTGAATGGCCGCAAGGTCAACATTCCCTCCTACCAGGTGAGCGTAGGCGATGAAATTCGCGTGCGCGAGGCCAGCAAGGCTCTGCCTGCATTTGAGGCGGCACGAGATTACAGCGGTTCAGGTTCCACTCCGCACTGGCTGACAATCGACCGCAACAACTTGAGCGGCAAAATTCTTGCATTGCCGAAGCGTGAGGATATCAACCTGCCGATTAACGAGCAGCTCATCGTTGAGCTGTACAGCAAGTAATAGCCTTTCTCTCGCCGCAGGCCGACAGGTTTGCGGCGGTGAACTCGCCGCGTAAGCGGCAATATCTCAACCCAGGAGCAGAAAGCGCGGCCGTTGCAGAATGCTTCGCGACGTCAGCCGTGCAGGAAGTCAGGAAAACTCATGATGTTATGGCGTGGATTTCAGAAACCGAAACGTCTGTCCGTTGATCTGGAGACGTTGACCGAGAAATATGGCAAGTTCAGCGCGCAGCCGTTTGAACGCGGCTTCGGCACAACAATAGGCAACGCCTTGCGGCGTGTGTTGCTGTCGTCGGTTGAAGGCGCGGCCGTAACAGCCGTTCACATTGAAGGCGTGCTGCACGAGTTCCAGTCGATTCCTGGAGTCGTCGAGGACGCAACGGATATCATCCTGAACCTGAAGCAGGTTCCGTTCAAGCTGAATGGCGAAGGCCCGAAGGCCATCTATTTGCGTGCCGACAAGCCAGGCATCGTTACCTCCGGGATGATTGAAGCCGATGGCGACGTCGAGGTTCTGGACAAGGACGTGTACATCGCTACTGTAAGCGAAGGCGGCAAACTGGATATGGAGATGCGCCTGAAGCGCGGCCGCGGCTATGTTTCCGCCGATAAGAATTTCGATTCCGATTTGGGCATTGGGTTTATTCCGGTTGATTCCGTCCATTCGCCGGTTCGCAAGGTGAACTATACGATTGAAGCAGCGCGTCTGGGCCAGATCACCGACTATGACAAGTTGACGCTCGAGGTCTGGACCAACGGGTCTGTGCTTCCGGTCGACGCCGTGGGCCTTGCTGCCAAACTCTTGAAAGATCACATGAGCATCTTCATCAACTTTGAGGAAGAACTCGAAGCGGATGCAGCCGCTGGCACCCATGAACCGCTTATCCGTAATGAAAATCTGAACCGCTCTGTAGAAGAGTTGGAACTCTCGGTTCGCAGCTACAACTGTCTGAAAAACGCCGGTATTCAGACCATCGGGGAACTTGTTCAGAAGACCGAAGCGGAGATGCTGAAAACGAAGAACTTCGGACGCAAATCCTTGAATGAAATCAAGGAAATGCTGGCGCAGATGGGTCTTTCTCTTGGCATGCGGATCGATGAGAACGGCAATCCTGTGCCTGGACCAACAAGCATACTTCCCGCCGCTGTGCTCAGCAGCATGGAGCACCGCGAGGAGGATGAGGATGAGGACGAGGACGACTTCGATGTTGACCTGGTCGCTCCGCAGGAAGAGCCGGAGAACTTTTAACCTGGTGGGATTGAGTAGTCATTCTGAACAGCGGTAGAGATGGCGGGAATCCAGAGGCCTCATGTTGGCGGGGTGTGGTTGTGGCCCTGGATTCTTTGCCAGATTCAGGATGAGAAATATTATTATCATTCGAAAAATAAGAAGAGAGATTCGCCATGCGCCATCGCAAAGCAGGATACAAACTCGGACGGAATACCAGCCATCGCCGCGCCATGCTGCGCAACCTGGTGACCTCCATCATTCTTGAGGACCGTGTCGAGACTACCGTGACCAAGGCGAAGGCCGCGCGTCCTCATGTAGAAAAGTTGGTCACGCTGGGGAAGCGGGGCGATCTGCATTCGCGCCGTCAAGCGCTCGCATACCTGCAGACCCGCGAGGCTGTATCGCGCCTATTCGAGACGGTTGCTCCTCGTTACGGAGACCGCAACGGCGGCTATCTCCGCATCGTTCGCAGCGGCTTTCAAAAGGGTGACGGCGCCGAAAAGGCCTTCATCGAAATGCTCGGAGTGGAGAAGATTCTGGAAGAGAAGCGCGAGAAGCGGGCAGAAGCACGCGCCAAGCGCCGTGAGGAGATGGACAAAGCCATGGCCGCTCAGGACGAGCAAGGACCACCGAGCGATCCAGCGAAATAGTCAGCGATCACTCAAGCTATCGCCGAGCGGCACGATGAAGTCTATTCGTGCCGCTTTGTTTTTATCGGAATCCTTCCATGCTGGCTGCTGTTGCGCCCTGGCTTGAGCAGATTTCGAAGCATAGGCCGTAAGAGAGATGCTGAGGCTAATCTCTTCGCGAGATGCGATAAAGAATATGTCGCTGGAGGGGATGACCGGCGGGGATTTTGGGATGGTCGAACATATCTTCAGGATTGTGCGTCATGCCTAGCTTTTCCATGACGCGACGCGATGGCAGATTCGCCGGGACGGTGATCGCGACAACTTCGGAGAGGTGTTGCTCCTCGAACGCAAACCGCAGGACGGCACGTGCGCCTTCGGTTGCCAGACCCTGGCCCCAGATTTCGGGCGTCAGCCGCCATCCAATCTCAAACGTCGGGGAAGTGACACTAGCTAGGGCAAAGCTCATCCTTTGCAGACCGATGTAGCCGATGAAATCTGAAGTCTCGCGCAACTCAGTAGCGAAAAGACAGCACCCGTCACGCGCAAACATTTCTTCATAGCGTTCAATCGATGCGTCGCTTTCTTCGCGACTGAGCAAAGACGGATAAAATCGGCGGACCCTTGGGTTGGCGTTCATTGTGGCGAAGGGAGGGCGATCTTCGCGGCGCCAGGGACGCAGCAGCAGCCGTTCCGTCTCGATCACGGGCAGCTCCGGTTCATCCTATTGGGCACATCCTGCGTGCACCGCTGCCAAGTCCTGCGGAGCACCACTGCGGACAATATATTCGATCAGCGGCCGCATATTGCTGGCTTCTGCCAGGAATGCGTCATGTCCGTGGTTGGAGTGCAGCTCGATATAGTTGCAGACTGCATTCGCATTCTGGATGCGCTCTGCCAACGAACGCACCTCCTCCGGAGGAAAAAGCCAATCCGACGAAATGCCGACCATCAGGACGCGTGCCCGGATGCGCCTTAAAGCTTCCGTTTCACTCGGGAACCCGCGTGTCAGGTCGAAGGTGTCCATGGCGCGGGAGATGACCAGATAGCTGTTGGCGTCAAAACGTTCATTGAAGATGCGTGCCTGGTAGTCTAGGTACCCAGCGACATCATAGCGGGCGGAATGGGAGAAAAGCGGATCCTCGCCGGAGCGGTCCGGATTGCGGCCAAACCGCTCAGCGAATAACGCTGCGGATTTATAGCTGCAGGTCGCGATGCCCCGCGCCAAGCCAAGTCCTCGGGTCGGCGGAGCTTCCGGATTATAGTTGCCATCGCGCCACGCCGGATCCAGCCGGATACTTTCCCTCTGCAGGTGATTCAGGGCAAGCCCCATCGCCGATAGTGTTGCAGTGCCGACAGTGAAGCAGCCGGCCACACGCTCGGGGAAGTCCACCGCCCATTGCAATGCCTGCATTCCGCCGATGGAGCCGCCAAGCACCGCGCACAAGCGGTTAATCCCGAGATGGTCGATGAGTTGAACTTGTGCGCGCACGATATCACGAATGCTCACGACGGGAAAATCAGCCCCGTATGGCCGCCCGCTGGCAGGGTTCACCGAGATCGGCCCAGTCGAGCCATAGCAGGAGCCGAGTACGTTGATGCCGATCACGCAGTGTTTGTCGATATCGAGCGGATGCCCCTCACGAAACAGATCGGGCCACCAGTCGGCCACCCGCGCCGAGCCTGTAAGCGCATGGCAGACCAGAATGGCGTTGTCCCGAACGTCGTTCAGCTTGCCATAGATCGCGTAATGAATCGATGCGTGAGGCAGCTCCGCGCCCGACTCCAGCGCAAAAGGTGCGCCGGAGTCGAGCAGGAAATCTCCTTCGAAGTCGGGTTGCAGTGTAGATCGTGTCATGGGTCCGCCTTATGCCGTAACTTCCTGACGCGCCGAGACCAGCGTCTTTTGCAGTGCCTCGTCCAGGTCCGCCGTAATGTCGGCAATATCTTCAATGCCGATGGAAAGTCGAATAAGGTTCGGCGTCACGCCCGTCGATGCTTGTTCCTCCGCCGTAAGCTGCTGATGAGTTGTGGATGCAGGATGAATCACAAGGGATTTGGCGTCTCCGATATTTGCCACATGGCTGAAGAGCTCCAAAGAATTGATAAATTCCTTGCCTGCCTCGAATCCTGCGCGGAGACCGAAGGTGACAATGGCGCTGGACCCCTGCGGCAGATACTTCTTGGCGCGGCTGTGATATTTGCTGCTAGGCAGGCCCGGATAGTTGACCCACTCGACAGCAGGATGAGCTTCAAGGAATTTGGCTATAGCAAGAGCGTTCTCCGAATGGCGCTGCACACGCAGATGCAACGTCTCAATCCCTTGGAGGATGAGGAACGCATTGAACGGAGACAGGGAAGCGCCAGTATCGCGCAAGCCTTGCACGCGTGCTTTCAAGATAAATGCAAGGTTTGCGAACGCATCGGTAAAGGAAAGCCCGTGATAGGAGGGATCCGGTTCTACGAAGTCGCGGAAGCGGCCCGACTTCGCCCAGTCGAACTTGCCGGCATCCACGATGATTCCAGCGATGCTGTTGCCGTGGCCGCCCAGAAACTTTGTTGCTGAGTGGAGGACGATATCTGCTCCCCATCGGATCGGGTTACACAAAATCGGAGAGGGAGTTGTATTGTCCACGATCAAAGGCAGTCCGTTTTCATGCGCAATGGAAGCCAGTTTTTCCAGATCGACGACGTCCAGCTTGGGATTGCCGAGAGATTCCGTATAGACGGCGCGAGTGCGATCATTAATCGCCTTTCTCAGGCCATCGAAATCGTCGGCATCGACGAATCGCACCTTAATGCCCAGCTTGGGGAGCGTGTAGTGGAACAGGTTGTAGGTGCCCCCGTAGAGCGATGTCGTCGAAACAATTTCCTCACCTGCGTTCGCCAGGGTAAGAATCGCCAGAGTTTCCGCAGCCTGGCCCGACGCTGTAGCCAGGGCAGCAGCTCCGCCTTCCAGCGCAGCCACGCGCTTTTCCAGTACGTCGGTCGTAGGGTTCATCAGGCGCGTGTAGATGTTGCCGAACTGCTGCAGTCCAAAAAGTGCTGCGGCGTGATCGGAATTCTCAAACACGTAAGAAGTTGTTTGATAGATAGGGACGGTACGCGATCCAGTGGTGGGATCTACCGCTTGACCGGCATGGATGGCGAGAGTGGCGGGGCGCTGTTGATTCGGCTCGGACATTGCGTTTGCCTCCGTGGGCAGGATGAATTTGTGGCTGAAAGCGAAAAACCCGCGAGCTATGCGCCGCGGGTGACTGAAGCTAAGGAGTGGAAAAATCTTACCTGGTCATTCGCATCTCCAAAAACAGCTGCCCGCATGCGCGCATTGGCATTCGCATGGAGAAACACATGTTTTGGAGGAAAGAATTCATACTTGAGAGAATACTAGCCTGAGTTGTCGAATCGTGTCAAACAGCATCGCCCCTGGAAGGCCCTAGGAGACGTGGGAGCGACTTTTTTGCAGGGCGAAAAAACATTTCACTCATTCCTTCACTCGCAAGCCGGAACACCCGTGCGTGTTATAGAATCTGGCAGCTTGAATTGGCCGAATCCCGGTCCGAATCAGCTTGCGAGAGCTGCCAAGATCGGGTTGCAATGCACG
>DASSZI010000042.1:0-20286 GCA_035713565.1 Acidobacteriaceae bacterium
GCTTGCAGGCGCGGCTGGCGTCTGGGATGACGTTTTTGGGGGTTGGTGGGTATTGCACGCGGAGAGACTCAGGATCAGTGCGACTGAGAAAACAATTGTCTTTACCAAGATGAATCTCCTCAAATTCAGAGGGAACCGGGACTATTCACTACCGTCAGATGGACAGATGGAAAAGCATGCTGCCGCAAAAATTCATCCCGCAATTGCGCATCTTTGA
Source organism: Acidobacteriaceae bacterium (assembly GCA_035713565.1). GTDB lineage: Bacteria > Acidobacteriota > Terriglobia > Terriglobales > Acidobacteriaceae > JAKAAZ01. Next base: position 218 of record DASSZI010000042.1, read on the forward strand.
ACGCTTCCGTTCCGCCAGGCCGCAAAGTAGACAGTGCGCCGGTTACATTTCCGGCGAAAGCACACTCGACTGGGTCCGCTCCCTGTAAGTACGCGGAGAGAAAGCCTGCGTTGAAGCTGTCCCCGGCTCCGATGGTGTCCACCGGGTCGACAGAAACAGGTGGAATTTGAGAGAGTTTTCCGCCGGCCTGTACCAGTGCGCCTCGGGAGCCGCATTTCGCTGCAATACATGGAACCTGCCGTGAGAGCACCAGAAGCGCTTCTTCCACGGTGTCGCGGCTGGCAATGCGGCAGGCCTCATCCTCATTGGGCAGCAAGATGTCGACATATTGCAGAAGTTCATGCAAAACCCCGCTCCAGCTTGCATCGGGATCATCATTCGTATCCAGGGAGATGGTCAGACCTGCCCGTTTCAAATCGCGAAACAGGATTGGCAAATCCGGGGCCAGAGCACGCTGCAGAAACAAAGACGAAAGATGGAAGTGACGGGCTGAAGCAAGATAGTCGAAGTCGAGATCGGCGCGAGTCATCAGGTGCATGGTTCCGGGATAAGTAAGAATCCGCCGTCGCGCCCCGTGGTGCAGCAGAATGGTAAGCCCCGTGTGTGTCGGCCCATGCTCGCGAACGATGCGCGACAAATCGACTCCGCTTTCCCGAAGCCGGTCCAGTGCCGTCCGTCCCAGTTCATCTCCACCCACTCGCGTGATGAAGCCGACACGCTTTCCCAGGACTGCCAGATTATGCGCGAGAATCGCAGAGGAACCACCGAGCGTGGCTTGGAAATCCTTTGCAAGCAGTTCGCGCTCTACCGGCAGGTCTTCCGGCAATCCGTAGAGCACGAGATCCATGTTGATTTCGCCGGCCATCGTCACGTCAAACTGAGTCATGACCGGTTTTCCTGGGAATGCGAAGAGAAAGCGTTCTTATCCATGCTGGTGCGGTATCTTGTACCTTCGAGTTGTCAGGTTATCACGCATTCATGTGTTCTCTATTGTTTCTAATCGCATTGAATTTCGTTTTTGTCTTGCAGCTTCAGAGAGCCAAGCCAGGTCCTGCCTGCCTGAAGGACCCGTCCTTGTTAGCGGATTGGGCGGTGGGTCCAGTCATGGAGTGCCCGACCTTTTGAGCCATTCGCGCCCGCTGAGGTTGCAATGTGAGCGTATCGGCATTCCAGGCGCTCACCACGACTTTCATCCCACTTCCATGGAATTTTTGCGGCAATTCCGCCGTGATATCACGATGGCTGCCGGGCATCAGTTCGATAAAATCATCGCTCCATAGCAGCGGAGTGATTGCCTGGCCATCCGCACCAAAACCCTGCACCTGTACCTGAAACGCAAGCGCTTTCGAAGGGTTTTCAAGATGCACGTGCAATTCTCGACCGCTCACCGCCAGGCTGCCTTGCACCTTGCTGGTGGGCAGTTTTCTGAGCGCCTGCATGTTGGCGAATTTGATGGCGGGAGTATGGGTGTAATCGGTTTTTGCCCAATTGAACTCAGTCAGCTTGGAGGGAATCCAGTAAAAATTTCGACTGAGAATCTTGCCCGCCTTGTTCGTTAAATCTAGGCGCACGAAATGAAGTGAATCCTCGGGCTGAAAGATGTTGGCTGGGATGTCCATGGCGTGCTGGGAGCCGTCCGCTGCCACGTCCAGTGTTTTCGTCTGGTTGAATACGGGATGCAACTGCATGTCCAGCACCTCTGCATGCACAGTGAGGGATGGCGACGGTGTGGGCACGCTGCTAACCACATAAATACTGTGATCGTTATAGGAATACTGCACGTGGAGCGGTTCGTTGGCCTTCTTTGCGCCGAAATATCCGCCACCCGTTTGCAGATAGTAGTCGTACAGGTGCCAGATGATCGAAGGCCATGCGTTATTCAGCATCCACTGAACAACCCCGGTCGACGTGTATTTATTGCGCCCATAAGCCTCAAACATCGCGCGCTCGCCATCGTACGCCATCGTCTGTGCGATTCTGGAATACTCTTCCATCGAGTCAGGCCAGCCATAGGTCTCGCGCATTCCTCCGTTGAATACATCCACATTCATAAAAGACCCGCCGCCCGCGTGGTAGTCCCATACTGCGTCGATAGGCCAGAGATCCTGACTTGGGATGAACCTCCGTAAGCTGCTGGGCTGCGGAATCGCAGGCCCTGGACTGGTTTCCGTGTTGTAGCCAAACGCACCGCCATGGGCAGTGTCTACCGACCAGTACGATGGCGCCACATAGTCATACGGTCCTGACATCTTTACGCCCGAAGCTCCACTCACGCTGGTTGGCTTTGCCGAGGCCGAGGAGAGGATTGCATTCGGCCACTGCGTCTCCTTTTCAATGTTCAGGTATGCCTGCTCCACAAAGGCCGAGGGCGGATTATCACTCCCATTCAGCCAGACAAACAGAGATGCATGATGACGAATGCGGAGCATCTGTGCGCGGAGGGATTCCGCTGCGACCCGGTAATTTTCCGGGGTCCAGTCCTTCCAGTGCTCCCACTGGTCGCAGCAGCACCAGCCCGCCATCACCAGAATTCCATTTTCGTCCGTCAGACGATAAAACTCATTGGACTCCAGCTTGCCTTCCAGACGGATTGTGTTCAGATGAAGATCTTTGACCATCCGGATCTGTTGCGGGAGGTTCTCATGGTCCTCTCGCAGCATCAGATCCTGCGACCATCCGCCGCCACGAATCAGAATCGGCTTACGGTTAATCCGGAAAAGCCGCGCGCCCTTGTCCGTCAGTTCCGAAGTGGCCTCGCGGATGCCCACGCGGGTAGAGGTCGTGTCCGACACCACGCCATCGCTGGTGTATCGGACCGTCAAGGTTTCCAACGGATGTCCCCCCATCTCTCTGGGCCACCAAACGGCCGGGTGTTTCAGCTTTAGCTGGGGAAATTGTTCGGGCGAAAAGCTGATGCTTTTGCGTTCTCCGGGAGCCAAATCAACAGGCTGTTGAAACTGCCGCCCCGCGAAGCTACCGAACAGACTACCTTTGACCGGGTGATCCGTACTGTTTTGTACTTCGGCCGTGACGGTGACGTCTGCGACGCCAAGGCTCGCGTCTTCAAAATGGGTCGCAATAAATGGATGGCGAACGGCAACTGGTCCTGTCGTGACCAGGTTCACGTTGCCCCAAAGCCCCATGTCCTTATCCGGCGGAAACGGGTTCCAATCCACCCAGTTGATGCCCAGGTCACGTGGACCGGGCGCAAATGTTTCGACCGCGATGACAATGGGCTTACCCGGAGTGACCGCCTTTGTGATGTCGAAGTTGTAAACGCGATAGGCTCCGGCGATCTGTTTGGAGTCGGCAATCAGGTGGCCATTGACCCAGAGATTTGCGCGATAATTGATGCCGCCGAAATGAAGCCATGTTGTTTTGCCGCGCGAGACAGGGGTGCGCTGCAACTGGTCGCGGTACCACCAGCCGCAACGATAAGGGCTGTTGACGGGCATCTCCAGATTGGAGAAAAATTTGCCCAGTGGATAATCTTCGCCCGGAATTTTGCGCAGATTCATCCCGTAATACGGATCGGGGAAAATCCCCGCAGCCACCTGCGCCGCCAGGACGGTGGACGGAATTGTGGCTTTGATCCAGCCCAGGGTTGGGTAGTTAGCCGAAGAGATCTGCTGTCCACCCGCTTTCACAGTGCAGGCGGACTGAATCGCCCATCCCTGATGCAGAGGAATGGATTTGCGGCTGGCAGCGATTCGCGCAGGCGTCTGGGCGGAGCCAAAGGTGACTCCAACGCTTCCCGCAAGAACGAGCAACCAGCCGAACACAACCTCACGATGATGCTTTCTCGACAATTCTTCCTCCCGTGAATGAGTCCCGTGCGCAACGGAACCGGGTAAGACTTTCTGCAAGCTTGCTATCCAGTGTCCAGCAAATACATTGAAACGCTTGAATCAGCCTTTTTTAAGCTTCAGACCCGGAGTTGTCAAGGGGCGTTTTTTGGTGGCTGGGGCGCGCTTGGCAATTTGCCCATGCGACGGCGGTGGCGCGGTCGACTCCCGCGCCACCAGATCCGGCAATAATAACTCCAGGCGCCCTTGTCGCTGGTCCGAGCTTTCAGAGTCCTGGATCTGGCCAAGGATTCGTTCGACGGCAAGGGCACCCATCTGCTCCATGGGCTGGCGAATGGTTGAAAGGCTGGGGCTCGCAAGCGCGGCATAGGGCACATCATCAAATCCCAATACGGAGCAATCCTCCGGCACGCGCTTACCCGCTTGCCGCAGCGCACGAATCGCCCCGAACGCAGTGAGATCGTCAAAGGCGAGGAGCGCCGTGAAGCCAGGATGCTGCTGCAGCAATTGACGAGTGAGCAGAACCCCCTCCTCAAAGCCGGACTGTGGATCGGAAGATCCGGTCAGTTCAACCACCCATTTCTTTGCGAGCTTCAACTTGGCTTCCGTGGCGAAACGTAGAACTCCCTCCCACCTGCGGCTGCTGTCCCATAGTTGACGAGGCCCGCGGATAAACGCAATTTTCCTGTGCCCCAGAGAGTGCAGATGCTCGAGCGCAAGATATCCACCGTTTTCGTTGTCCACCAGAACCGATTTGATTGGCCCCTTTTGCAAGGCAGACCCAACCAGAATTGTAGGAACGCTGGGATATTCCAATTCGGTCAGGCAATCGATGTCAATGAAAAGCCAGTTGGCCACTACAATCAGACCTTCAACACGGTTCCCGAGCAACATCGCCATGTAACGCTCAAACTGCTGGCGCTGGTTGTGCGCATCCATGATAAAGGGCAGGAACTCTGTGGGGTACAACTTGTTTTCAATGCCCTGCAGAATCAGCGTGCAGAAAGGATCGGCTATGTTGAAGACCATCACGCCGATGGTATGGCTGCGCCGTTTCCTTAACGAGCGGGCAAACGCATCGGGACGGTAGCCCATACGTTTGGCTACTTCGCGGACGTGCTCTTTGGTGGTGGCGGCTACATAGCGCGAGAGAGGCGCCTCATTCAGAACGATCGAAATTGTGGAAGGCGAAAACCCGCTTTCACGGGCGACGTCTGCTAAAGTCGTCCGGGAGGAACCGTTCTTCTTGTCCATTTCACTCTCGTTTCACCCTTAATTTTTCGTTGCCTAGAAAAATCCTGCGAAGGACGCAAGTCCAAAGTAAGCAAAAAGTGCCCGTCGAAGAACTGCCCGCAGGGCGACAAATCTGGAGCCTCTTAAATTGCAATACGAATAGTAAACCCAACCCATCCGACAGAAGGGGTCAACCTGACATTCCTCGATCCCGGTCATGTATCTGGTCCAACGCAAAGATGCGCCCGCGAACAGCAACATCGGAACCTGCTGAGAATGCCTGCATGCTTGCCTGTTAGGATCATTTCGTAGCGGCGAATGAGAGCAACGTACAGTCAGGAAATGAGGTCAACATGAAAAATGGTCCGCTTCGCATCGGCATCATCGGCTCGCGTTTCCAGGCGGATTGTCATGCCGCCTCCATCGCTATGATCGAGGACGAAATGGTCGTCGACGCGGTCGCTTCTCCCACTGCGGGCAACGCCAAGGCGCTCGCGGAACGCTACAAGATTCCACGGGTATATACCGATTACCGTGATCTGATTGCCGATCGGGAGATCGATGCCGTCACGATTACGTCTCCCAACGCACTCCATTGCGAGATGGCCCTTGCGGCAGCCAACGCCGGCAAACACGTCATCTGCGAAAAGCCACTCTGTGTCACGCTGGAGGAAGCCGACAGGATGATCGAGGGATGCCGTAGCAATGGGGTGCTGCTGCTCTACGCGGAGGAGTTGTTCTTCACGCCGAAGTATGTGAAGGCTAAACAAATGGCGGACCTCGGCGCCTTCGGCAAAGTTCACCTGGTTAAGCAGAGCGAGAAACATTTTGGCCCGCATTCGGAGTGGTTCTGGGACACCCAACGCTCTGGCGGAGGTGCCCTCCTCGATCTTGGCTGCCATGGAATCGCCTTCGCGTACTGGTTCCTTGGCCGTCCTAAGATGCTCACCGTCTACTCCCATCTCGGAACTTACGTCCACGGCGACAAAACACGGGCCGATGATGAAGCGATCACGGTACTGGAATTTGAAGGAAAGGCCTTCAGCATTATTGAGAACAGCTGGGCTCGCCGGGGCGGCATGGACGATCGGATCGAGATCTATGGCGAGGGCGGCCTGACGATTGCAAACCTGCACATGGGCAATGCGCTGCCTACCTACAGCGAATACGGAGTCGGGTACGCTGCAGAAAAGGCGCCGACCACCACAGGCTGGACGTACCCCGTATTTGAAGAGCTCTGGAACTATGGATTTCCGCAGGAAATGCGCCACTTTGCTCGCGCAATGCGGGGGTTGGAGGTGCCGCAGGCTACGGGCGAAGACGGCAAAGTTGTCCTGGAAGCAGTCTATGCGGCGTACGCCTCTGCGGGGCTGGGCCACAAGGTAAATCTGCCTTATGTCCCCACAAGGAAGCTGCCTGTGGATGAGTGGCTGGACCGGAGAAAGTGATGAACGCTCCGCCGATGCTTCAGAACATTCTTGCGCAGCCAAGATCGCATCAGTCGCTGCTGGAGCTTCACGCTGCCGATGGACATCAAAGTTTGCGAGCCTGCGCGGAACTCCTCCGGCGTGCGCAGGGCGCGGTCATCTTGAGCGGCATGGGCGCGTCCTTGTTCGCCACCTTGCCCGCCGTTACCGCGCTCGCACAGCACGGGTACCGGGTTCAGGCGATCGAAAGCTCAGAATTGCTGCACTACCGCAGTTCAAGCCTGCGGCGCGGTGACCTGGGAGTGTTGATCTCACGCTCCGGCGGATCCATCGAGGTTCTGCTGCTCGCAGAAAAGATGCGCGCCGCTGGCATGACACTGATCGGCGTGACCAACATGCCGGATACGCAACTGGAACGAGCCGTGGACCTGACTCTCAGGATTGGCTCGCTTTCCGATCAGTTGATTGCGGTGCAGACGTATACCGGCACAGTCCTCACGCTGCTTCTTCTGGCGGAGCAGGTGCTTGGGCAAGACTTCGCGGAGTTCAGTGACAGTTGTCTGGGATCGCTTCCCGCGCTGTCGTCTTACATTGAGGCAAGCCATCGCGCCAGTGGGTTCTGGCAGAACCTGCTCACCGGCGGAGGTCCTCTGTATCTGCTGGGCCGTGGACCGTCCCTTGCGTCCGTGCATGAAGGCGCGCTGCTGCTCCACGAAACGGCAAAAGCGCCGGCTGTCGGAATTTCTTCCGGCCAGTTCCGGCATGGGCCGGTCGAAGTCGTTTCGGGAGATTTCCACGCCGTGATCTTCGGCACGCCCGCGCCCACGCGGAAGCTGGAATTGTCACTTGCCTGCGATCTGATACGAATGGGAGCGAAGATCGGCTGGATTGGGCCCTCCGCTGGCGCAGGCGCAACTGGGGAACAAGTTCCGCCGCTTGTGCCGTGGCCAGAAGTCCCGTCCGCGCTCGCGCCTATCTTTGAAATTGTTCCTTTGCAACTTGCAGCGTACCGCCTTGCCCTGTGGCGTGGAATCACGCCCGGCGACTTCCGCTACGCCTCGGAAATCACGTCGGCGGAGACCGGCTTCCCGCTTCTGCAACCGAAGACCGCGACGGCGTGAACCCGGAAGGCAGCGTTGTAGCGGTCGATATCGGCGGAACAACGACCAAGCTTGCCCTGGTAGACCGCCAGGGAGCAGTGGAACACTGGCGAACCTTTTCCACTTCCGGACCAAATGCGGAGAGCTTTGTCGAGAAGCTGCTCGCCGGCATCCGCCGCTTGCAAGCACCGTCGCGCGGTCCGGTGCTGGGTGTCTCCGTAGCGATTGCCGGCTTTGTCACTTCGGATGGAATCCTTGAGTACAATCCAAATTTGCCCTGGCTCCAGGGTGCTCCGGTGGGGGCCACCCTGCAGCGCGAATTGGGCGTGCCGGTCCACGTGGAGTCGGATTCCAACGCAGCCTGTGCCGCCGAATATGTGTTTGGCCAAGGGAAAACCGCACCCCGCTTCCTTTGTCTGACGGGCGGTACCGGCCTCGGCGTGGGCATGATTGTGCAGGGCCGATTGCTGCGGGTGGCGCACGGGTGCATTGGAGACGCAGGGCACGTGATTGTTCTCGCTGGCGGTCCCCGCTGCAGTTGTGGCGGGCGCGGCTGTGCGGAGGCGCTACTCTCAACGGCGGTTCTCGGGCAGCGTTATGCCCAGAGCCTTGGGGAGGAAAGTGCAACCTTTCGAATTCTGGTGCGCGATGCGCAAGCCGGAAAAGAGACGGCTGTGGAGATCCTCCGGCAGGCAGGTTACTGGCTCGGCGTGGCTGCGGCATCCCTTTCTCATATTCTTTTTCCGGATCGCATTGCCGTAGCTGGAGGGCTCTCCCGGGCCGGATCCATTCTGTTTCTCGCAGCTCAGGATTCCTTTCGCGAGCACTGCGGAGAGTTTCCGCTTGCGAGCTGTTCGATTGTCCCAGCGGTCACGGGCGAACATGCCACTCTCATCGGCGCGGCGGCCTCCATCTTTCACCCAGAGCTTCGCTAAACCACTTCCCAGACCCTGGCTCCGGAAGGCTGCTTGAGCGGGAGAATCAAAAGCTCCTTGATCGCGCTGTGGAACGTAACGTATAGTGAACCGGACGCAGGCAAAAAACGTTTGAAGAGGCCGCATTTGGCAGGTCAGGCCCCAAGCCGGAGAGAGTTGCTGCAGGCGCTGGCGCTGGCTTCCGCAGCGAGCGTATTCCCTGGATTTTCGAGGTGGAGTTATGGGTTGGCAGCGGAGCCCAACCAGGGCAACGATTTTTCCTCTGCCGCCCCTGCTCTGAAGCCGCCGTATCGACCGCAATTTTTTTCTCCGAGCCAATATCGATCCGTGGAGGTGTTGGCCGATCTGATCCTGCCCGCGACGCCAGAAAATGGATCACGTGCGGAGCAAACCAGCGCGAGCAAATCTCAGCCGGGTGCGCGGGAAGCCGGAGTGGCAGAGTTCATCGACTTTATGGTTCTTACCGATCCGGTTCTGCAGCCCCAGTTCCAGAGCGGTTTGGAATGGCTCGACCAGGCCAGCATACCGCTTCTCTCATTCACAGCTCTCACTCCTTTGCAGCAGCACGCAGTGTTGGCAAGACTGGCTTATAAGGCGAAGCACAGAGAGTCTGAGAAAGCCGGTCAGGAGTTTTTTCGCTTATTCCGGCAATACACCGTGATGGGTTTTTATACGACCCGGATCGGCCTCGAATCTCTCGATTATCCCGGCCTCAGGTTCTACGAAACCTCGCCTGGATGCACTCACGTAGGCAATCCGGAACATATTGGCATCTGAGGGACTGCGGGTTCATGAACAACTATGACGTGATCGTGATTGGCACCGGCGCAGGTGGCGGCATGGCGATCAAGACGCTGTGCGACGCGGGCCTGAAAGTCTGCGCGTTGAATGCGGGGCGGAAGCTCAATCCTGTCGAGGATTTTCGCCAGCATCGCATGCCGTACGATATGGAATTTCGCGGCTTTGGCTCGCCTGAGCGCCGCGCCCGCAGCATTGGGTACATGGATAACGAATTTGTCGCACCCGATGCCTGGGAACACGACATCGCGTATTCCACCGCAAAAGGGACCCGGTGGACTTGGCCGCGCTCCAACGCTGTGGGCGGCAAAACCAATTTCTGGGGCCGCTCGGCGGCAAGAATGGCTCAGATCGACTTCAAGGCCGCATCCCGCGATGGTTACGACGTGGACTGGCCCGTAGACTACGAGGAAATCGCTCCCTACTACACCCGCGTGGAAGAAATGATCGGGGTAGCCAGCACGGTACAGAACCGTCCCTCTAATCCCGATGGCAAATACCTGCCTCCCATGCGCTTCCGTTGCATGGATTACATTCTGCAAGCTGGTGCGACGAAGGCAGGTATACCTTATCTGCCCGACCGGATGGCGCAGCTCACCCAGGAGCACAAAGGTCATCCGCCTTGCCATTATTGCGGAAACTGCACCGAGGGTTGTGATGTAGGAGCGTTCTTTTCTTCGCCGTACTTTCTGCTGCCGCAGGCGCATGCAACCGGCAATCTCGAACTTCGCACCAACGCCATCGCGAGAGAAATTCTGGTAGACACGAGTGGCCGCGCCAAGGGCGTGGCCTACGTACACCGGCTCACCCGTCAGGAGGTCGAGGTCCATGCACCGGTAGTCGTCGTGGCAGCTTCGTGCGCAACTACCGCTCAGATTATGCTCAACTCACGCTCCGGCCATTGGCCCGCTGGGATCGCGAACTCAAGCGGACAACTGGGTAGGAATCTATGCGACCATCTTTATGGAACCTCCGCTCGCGGGTATCTGCCGCAGCTCCTTGGCCAGCCCAGCTTTCCGGACAACGTCTCTTCCGCCACCGTCGCGTGGCTTCCCCGCTGGCAAAATCTGGAGAACCCCCGGCAGGAAGCGTTCATTCGAGGCTATTCCTTCTATCCGGGCGGCGGGTGCGATCAGTTCCCCGATTACTACGAGGACATAGAAGGTTTTGGCGCTTCTTACAAAGCGGAGATCAAACGGCGCTATCCGACTCCGGTGAGCTTTACCGTGCAGGCGCCCTCGCAGCGTTCCGACAAGAATTTTGTCGACATCGACCCGGTCAAAAAAGACATTTTCGGCATCCCGCAGATTCGCTTCCACTTTGAGTGGGACGAGAACACGCTGAAGATGTGGGAGCATTCCAAGCAGGTCGCGCAGGAGATTTTTCACAACATGGGCGGCGTGTATCAGGGCCACGGGGAACCTGAGTCGCCCGGCTGGAGCCTGCATGAGACAGGAACCTGCCGCATGGGCAATGATCCGAGGCATTTCGTCACCAACAGATTCGGGCAGACGCACGATGTACCTAATCTCTATGCTGCAGACGCAAGCCTGTTTCTAAATTGCACCGACAAAACCACCACGCTTTCTGTTCTTGCCTTTTCCCTGCGCACGTCAGAGTATCTAATCGAGCAGTTCCGAAAAGGTGCCCACAAAACGAACTCTTCAAGGAATGGCTGAACCAGCCAGGAACGTGCAACCATGATGAACGTTACACGTAGAACCTTCCTTCAGGGAGCAGCCCTGTCCTCTGTCAGCGCCGCTTTCGCCCAGCAGACTTCGCCGCACACCACGTTCCCGGTCGGTCCGCGAGAGCGTCTTTCCGTAGCAACCTACCCCTTTCGACAGTTCATCGTTGCGCCCAACAACAAGGATCGCGACAGTTCGAAACCAGGGATGGATCTTGCTGCCTTTGCCCGCCGAATCCGAAATGAATTTCATGTCCCAGGCATTGAGCCGCTCAGCCTGCACTTTCCGTCTACAGAAAGTAGGGAAATCCGAAAGCTGCGGGGGCAATTCGATGCAGCCGGTGTCCATACGGTTAATATTCCGGTCGATGACAAGGTGGAGCTTTGCAGCTCCAACCAGGCACTGCGAAGTGCAGGGAATGCGCGGTATCGTCATTGGATCGATATCGCGACGCTGCTCGGCGCTCCCAGCATTCGCATCTGGATACCCAACTGCGCCGATACCTCGGATCTTCCACGAGCTGTCCAGGCGCTCAAGCCAACGCTGGACTATGCAGCCAGCCGGAACATGGTGGTCAATCTTGAGAATGATGATCCGGTCCTCTCCTCGGACGCACGCGTACTCTCCGCAATCCAACTGGCGAACACGCCGTTCCTAAGAGCTCTTCCGGATTTTGGAAACTCGCTCATGGGAGGCGATGAGCGGTTCAACGCGCAGGCGGTAAAGCGCATGTTTGCCCATGCCTGGAACATCGCGCATGTAAAGGATGCCGAAACCATTCATGGCAAGCGCGAAGGTGTCTCTCTGGCGGAGTTGTTTGGAATCGCCAAGGCGGCTCGTTATCGCGGGTACTACTCGATGGAATCCGACTCCAACGTGGATCCATTTCTCGATACCAAGCACCTGATCGAAGAGAGCCTACGCCTGATCTAGCCGCCGGAACCAGATCGCTTGTCAGCCAAGAGTAGACGAATTGCACGCGGTCATAAACGGACCCAGCAGCCGCATCTTTGCCGCGTCCCTATTCACCCGGCTTCAAGATGCGCAGATCTGGCGCGGAGCGCAGAAGACCTCCCGCATCCGCACGGTCCAAATCCCGGCCCAAGCCTAGAAGACATATCGCGCCCCGAACTGGAACTGACGCGGTGTATTCACGGTACTTGTGATTGTGCCGAAGCTTGCCGCGACAGAAGGTTGAGTCTTGACGTTTGTAATGGATGGCAGCTGCGGCATACCAAGTTGCGCCTGATTTGTGACGTTGTAACAGGCTGCTTCCAGGCGTAGACGCCGGACACCACCCATCAGGAAATACTTGTAAAAAGATAGGTCCAGGTCTCGCGAGCCCATGGTGCGTACGTGATCGAAGAAGGCCGGGGCATTCCCAGGCACAAAGGGACTGGCCGGCAGGGCAAAGCAATGGGGATTGAACCACGTAGTTGCGGTATGCGGAGCTCCCTTGCTTGGATCGCAGGTAAGGTTAGGACGCTGGTTGAAATAGGATACGGGGGCTCCCACGACCGGAGATGCAATGGGGATTCCGGTGCTCAGATAGACGATTCCGTTCACAGTCCAGCTACCTAGGACGGCGTTTGCCACGCTGTCCAGTGGAACCGCCCTTCCCGGCCCTACCGGAAGATCATAGGACGCCATGCCGGAGAATTGATATTTGACATCCTGAGGACTGACGGCATGTTCAAACTGCAGATCCTTCACATCCTGGGGCGCGCCTCCGTGAGCGCCGACGAAGCCCAACGGAGGGTGGGCGTCATCTGTGATAAGTTTCGCCCAGGTGAAGCTCCCCAGAGTCGTGAGGTGGCGCGAGAGCCTTTTTACCAGCTTTGCCTGCAGAGAATTGTATTCCGAATCCCCATCTGGATATCCGTTGAAATTCACACCATTGCCGGACCCGTAGTTCCCATTGCCAAACTGCGGGAACCGCTGCAGCGATACCCAAAGAGGAACCGTTGACGAGCCGTAATTTGCATTCGTGCCCGGTTGAATGGGCCTCCATACATTCTTCACTGTCCGGCAGGCCGGATTGGAAGTGTCGACGCAAAGTGCCGCTCCATACTTTTCGATGGTCTGGATACTGAGAGTATTGTCATCGAACGACGACAAGGGCAGAAAGAGGCCACGGCTGCCCACATATCCGACATCAAGGGTGACCTCATCCGGGAACTGGTAATCGACACTGAAATTGTAGTTGTATGTCGTAGGCGTGCGCTCTCGGTGCAGGACGGTGTTCAGCGTGGTGCCAAGATTGTTGGTCAGGCCCGGCGGAGGAGTGGTGAATACTGGCACTACTCCATTGGGGAAGGGATTACTAAGGGAATAAATTCCGGTGTCGCTGGGAGCAGGGCTTCCAGGAGCCGCTCCGGCGCAGGCTGAAGTGCCGTTGTACACCGTGTTCCCATCCTTGTTGTAGCAGGTGGCGTTCCAATTGGTAGTCGAAGAAAAACCATCGCTGTCCTGCAGCGCGCTTGCCACCATTTCGGGACTTGGACCGTAATAGATCCCTGCCCCGCCGTTCAGGACGAGGCGGCTGGTTGGCTGCCAGGCAAAACCCAAACGCGGGCCGAAATTACTCAGATTCGTGACAAAAGGCGAACGGTTATGCCCGTTGACATAAATTTCCGCACCTGTGAACGGAACGCCATTTGCTTTCGCGGTGATATCGGGATTGAAGTACTCCAGACGGTTGTGGCGCTCATTGCGTCCACCAAAGACATCCCAGCGCAGCCCGGCAGTGATCGTCATGTTCTTCGCGGGATGGTAGACGTCTTGAATAAAGCTGCCGTAATAGGGGCTTGACTCCGCAGCGAACAAATCTTTCGTGAAGTTGACGCTCTCGGTTCCCGGCGGCGTACCCATCCCGACGAGGAACGACGCGAAATCGCTGCCGCCTGCTCCGCTGGCTACAGATTGGTCGGTAGCGCTGACGTCAAAGTAATAAGCTCCGGATGGGGCAGGCGGCTGGCCCACGTTCAGAAAGCGCTGCATGTACTCAAAGCCCGCACTGATCTCGTGCTTCCCCTGCACCCTTGTCACACTGCCGCTATAGTCGCTGTTTTCGCTCGCGTAGATAAACGTGTTGTAATTCGCGGTGCCGCCCACCCCGCCGCCTACATCATTGAAAAGGACATACGGCAACGTTTTGTAGTTCTCCTGTGCAGCCAGCGCGGCGGGAAATCCGAGGGCCGTGAGATTGTCATATTTGCTCTGCTGGGGATCTCCTCCCTGATTTTCGTAGTGGCGAGTGAAGGAGTAGCGCAACTGCAGCACGGTATTCGCGTTGAAGGTGTAGTCGTCTGCCAGCAGGACATTTCGGCCGTTGGTAATATTCTGGGCGTAAAACGGATCCCACGCGTTGTTGAACGCGTTGACCAGAGCACTGCTGAGCCGGTCGAAGGAAAATCGTCCAAAGATGTGTTGTTTCTCGCTTTTATCGAAGTCGAGGCGGATATCAAATTTCTGTGCCGATGAAGGATCGACTCCGGGCACGTAGAGGTTGTTTACCGCGCCGTTTGTCGCATTATCGCAGGTCGCAGGGTTGGGCATGTTGCATTTGGGCATCTCGGAAAGAAACTTGAGTGCGATGGGATTGGGAGTGCGGATGATGTTGTGTGCGAACGGCTGGCGCGTCCCGTCAGGCTTGTCCGGCACCATGGGATTGTAGATAGTGAAGGAATCGGCGGAGAAGTCACCCTTGCGCTCGGCACTAGTCGGGACCGTGAAGGTATTCGATCCATCGAACAGTGCCTGTTGGGTAGCTTCATAATCCGCGAAGAAAAAGAGCTTGCTATGCAGAATGGGACCGCCGATGGATCCGCCCTCCTGGTACCGGTGGAAGGTCGGAGGCGTGTTCGGCAATCCGTTGGCAAGCTGGCTTTGCTTATTGAAGTATTCGTTCGCGGCGAGAATATCGGGCCGGAACACCCCAAAGACATCCCCGTGGAAATGGTTTCCTCCGGAGTTGGTGGCCAGACTGATGACCCCTGCTGCTCCGCTTTGATAAGAAGCCGGCGTGTTCTGGGTTTCTACGCGGGTCTCCTGAATGTCGTCCTCAGGGATGACCATGGCAGGGAGAATGGCGGCGGCGTTATTCTCGGCTACGCCAATCGGGCTCCCATCCACCATATAGTAAACGGAACCTTCAATCGCGCCATTGATTGTGTAGGAGGAGACATTGATACCCGGGCGCCCGCTGGTGATGCTGGTAATCGCTTGAGAGCTCGAGGAATTGGCTGCGCCATTCGCCGGAGTGACACCGGGGCTAAGTTGCACCAGATCGTAGACGTCGCGCGTGAGCAGGGGAACGCGATCAATGGTTGCCGAGGAGATCAGTTGGCCGACGGTAGAATTGGTCGACTCATTAAGACCCGTAGAGCCTTTGACTGTGACCACGTTGGTGACGCTACCCACCTGCAGCGTCAGATTGACCGTGGTCGCGCGATCGACGCTTACAGATATGTTGTCATGTACGACGGTAACAAAGCCCTTTTCTGTGGCGGTAATGCTGTACACGCCAGGATTGAGGGAAATGAACGCATAATCGCCCGCGGAGTTGGTCGTGGCGTGAACTTTAACTCCGCTAGCTTTGTTGAGCAGGATGACTGTGGCTCCTGGAACGATTGCGCCAGTCTGGTCCGTGATGGTGCCGTTGATCGCGCCTCTTCCCGCCTGGCCCAAGAGCATCGTCGGAAAGATCATCATCAACAGCGTAAACGCCAATCCGCAAAGGAGCCTGCGCTGGCAGGGTATTTTCATTCTGAATGGACGCACGACCATGCTTTCTTTCCCCGGTATTCCTGATTGACCTACTGCAGCCTTATTTAAATCGTTTGAACATATGAAAGATATGATTCCAGGTTCAGACTGTCAATATAAATATTTTCTTGGTTGCTTCATCGAACGCCGCAGCACCTCTCTGCTCAGTCCGCCGGTTCGTTCACGAGCAATTCCTGAGCTCTTTCTTGCGTAACTTTCTGGGTAAGTCTTCCACCCAGAGCGTGAGCGATCAAGTTTGTCACAGACACAAGGAGAGAGCGTGATCCAGCAGACGTTGGCCACCGCAGCCAGAGCTTGATTTGAGAAGGAGGGACGGAATACGAGCGAAAGCAGTTTCTGAAGGAAGCGGGTTTCAATTCGGTCTCCCTCTCAGCTACCAGTCCACCGGAACCGGACGGTTTGCATCCAAACAGGAAGAATCTTTTGTTTCTTCGATGGGTGTAGGATGCGAATCGCTATAGTCGCTTCTCCGTTTATTTTAATTCCTCCGTCTCGCTACGGAGGAACCGAGCTGTTCATATCCAACTTGGCTGAGGGCCTGGGAAGAAGCGGGATCCATGCGGCCGTGTATTGCAATGGCGAATCGACCGTCAATGCTGAGAAGCGGTGGTGCTATCCAAAAGCTGAATGGCCACTTGAAACGGAAAGTTCCGGAATGTTCAAGGAGTTGGAACATGTGGCCTGGTCGGTCCAGGATGCGGGGCGCGACTGCGATCTAATCCACATCAACAGTGCCTCAGCGGTGAGTCTTACCAGGTTTGTTTCAGCCCCTTTTGTATGTACCGTCCATCATGCGTATGAACAGGCATTGACCAGCTTTTACGAGCGTCACCCGGAGATTTTTTACGCCGCGATCAGCCATCACCAGGCTTCCCTGCACCCGACGCTGGACATGCGGATCATCCATCACGGTCTGGACTTTCGCAAATATCGCCTCCGTCCCAAGAAAGAGGACTATCTATGCTTCCTGGGTCGCATTGCTCCAATGAAAGGAACACATCTTGCGATTGAGGTAGCGCTGAAGGCAGGAATTCCGCTGAAAATCGCAGGAGAAATTCAGCCGATTTTCAGGAGTTACTTCGACAAGATGGTGAAGCCTCATCTAGACGGAACAATGATCGAATATGTCGGAGAGGTTGGCCTGGAGGAAAAGAATCAGCTTCTTGGATGTTCCCGCGGGATGCTTTTTCCTATCCAGTGGGAGGAGCCTTTTGGCCTGGTTCTTGTTGAAGCCATGGCCTGCGGAACCCCTGTCTTCGCTTTCCGGTCGGGTGCCGTTGCGGAGATCGTTCTGGATGGAGTATCAGGAAGGCTTTGCTCCTCCGTCGAGGAAATGGTGTCGGCGGTCACCACAAGCTCATTCACTCCGAGGGCGGTTCGCGGGTGCGCGGAAGCGAAATTCTCCGTGGAACATATGGTCAACCAGTACGTTGATCTTTATAACTCCATACTGAGCCGCAAGGCGGGTCCAAAGCGGATGACCTCTGAAGCGGAAAAAGGGACGGCTGCATGAGCGTTTCAGAGGCCGGCGTCGCAAAAGCTCCGGAGTCGGTCTTGCAGAAGATTCCTCCTCCCGTGGAGCCGCGGATCGCGTATGCGGAACCGCATCTTTCCAACGTCAGAATTTTAGCGCTGGTGCGAGGAAAAACCTTCTTTACTGCGAACCATAAGGGCAATCTGATGCCTCCCGGCGCGCCGCATGTCGGGCTGTTTTGCGACGATACTCGCTACTTAAGTCAGTTGGAGCTTCGAATCAACGGACACGCGCCGGTCGTCTTGTCCTCCAGCACCGAGGGGGCCTACGCTGCGCGTATTGAGTCCACCGTGAAAGGAACGCTGCAGGGCGAAGGGCTCGATCTTCCAGTGAACACGATCTACGTTCACCGCGAGCAGTTGCTGCAAAGAGATGTTCTCTATGATGTGATCTTCCTGGAGAATTTCCATTATGAGCGCGCAAAGCTCCTGATCGAACTCACCTATGATGCGGACTTCATGGACATCTTTCAGGTGCGCGGCATCGTCCGCGGGAAGAGCGGCCAGTACTACGCTCCCGTGACCACAGAGGATCGCATCAGCTTTGTTTATGAGGGCCTGGACCAATGTGTGCGCTCCACGACGGTCTGTTTCTCTCCGAATCCGTCGAGCATAGGAAAGAACACCGCCCGATGGGAGCTTGAGCTGGAGCCTTTGAGCAAAGCGCGCATCGCCGCCACGGTCTATGCTCACGCGGAGTCGCAGAGGACTGCCTCCTGGGCGCTGAAAGACGTGGCGGAGCACTCGGGGGAGGCCCTGGCGCAAGTGGTCCACCGGGATAAGCTGCGAGATCTGCTGCGCAGCCTGCGAGGCGAGTTCGATCATTGGCTCAGTGATTGCACCCGCTTCCACTCCGACGACGAAATTTTCGACACCATGCTGGAAACCTCGACAGCGGACTTTTATGCGCTGCAGATACCGGATAAGGCCGGCACGGCTGTCGCTGCTGGAGTTCCTTGGTTCGCCGCGATCTTCGGTCGCGATTCATTGATCGCGTCTTTTCAGTCACTGGTGCTGAATCCTTCCCTGGCGCGGGGAACCCTGCGGGTTCTCGCGTCCCATCAAGGCCGTGAGGTTCGCGCTGATCGTGATGAGGAGCCCGGGAAAATCCTGCACGAGATGCGCTCCGGCGAGATGACCTCAACAGGAGAGATTGCGTTTGGCTTGAACTACGGATCGGTGGATGCCACGCCGCTTTTCCTCATTCTTTTAAGCGAGTATTACCGCTGGACCGGCGATCAGGACCTCGTCCGGGAACTCGCGACCCCGCTTGCGTCGGCCGCCGAGTGGCTGCTTACGCATGCGGATATGGATGGAGATGGCCTGATCGAGTATTGCCGCAAAACTCCGGCGGGTTTGTTCAATCAAGGCTGGAAAGACTCCGGGGACGCTAACATGCATGCGGACGGGCGCATCGCTCAACCTCCCATCGCTCTGATTGAAGTTCAGGGTTACGCGGTGAGAGGGCTGGCAGATGCCGCGGCACTGCTCACGATGCTGGGAAATGACAAGCTGGCCAGCGAGGCTGCGCAGCGGTCCGAAAAGATTCGTGGCCTGATCGAGTCGAAGTTCTGGATGGAGGAACGCACCTACTATGCGATGGCGCTGGACCGCGATAAAAAGCCGCTGGAGGTGATAGCTTCCAATCCAGGGCACCTGCTGTTTTCCTGCGCCATTCCACAGGCGCGAGCGCGGCAGGTCGTCGACCGGATCGTGGACCACGGGCTCTTTTCAGGCTGGGGCATACGAACACTTTCGCAGTATGAGCCAACCTACAATCCCATGAGCTATCATCGCGGTTCCGTGTGGCCGCACGATGACTCCTTGATTGCCTACGGGATGGCCAAGTACGGTTTGTATGAGGAAGCATCCCGTGTCTTTAGCGCACTGCATGACGCGGCGGTCCACTTTCGGGGGTACAGGCTCCCTGAACTGTTTTGCGGCATTCAGCGCCGCGACCGCGATGAACCCGTTCAGTATCCTGTTTCATGTTCCCCGCAGGCGTGGGCCTCCGGGTCGCCGCTCCTTATATTGACCGCGATGCTGGGGCTGCGCCCCGATGCCATCCGACGGCAATTGAGCATTGTGAATCCTCACCTGCCAAGCTTTCTTGGTTTTCTTCGCATGGAGAACTTTCGAGTGGGCAACTCACGAATTACGCTGGAATTTCAACGACAGGGGGATCGTACCTTCTGCAATGTGATCGATGTGCAAGGGGATCCGGTTGCCATCAGCATTGCGTTTCAGAACTGACCCTTTCCCCCACAAAAAAGAAAGGCCGCACGGGGCGGCCCTTCATCTGCACCTTGCGCAAGAGCTAGTCAGTCTGCTCCTTGCGTGCTTTTTTACGGTTGCGTTTACGGGCCAGCGCTTGCTTCATGCGCATCTTCTCGCCTGGCTTCATGTAGTACGAGTGCCGCTTGACTTCCTTGATGATGTCTTCCTGCTGCACCTTGCGCTTGAAACGCCGCAGCGCATTCTCTAGCGGTTCGCCTTCCTGAATCTTGACTTCTGCCAAAAGAGATTACACCTCCCAACGCTCCGGCTGGACACCTACCAGAATACCGGAAAACCCGGGTTTTCGCTCGTTCGGGGTTCCGCGCATACGCGCTTGCCTCCGGAAAAGAGTTGAACTCGCGACTGTTCCAGCTTCGCCCAAGCTACTATTAACAGGACGGATTTTCCGGTTTGTTCTCCTTCAAGGTGGATTGTTCATGCTAAAGACCTCTGTCAGGCTCCTCGGTCGTTCGGCGCTGGCCCT
>DASSZI010000043.1:0-10623 GCA_035713565.1 Acidobacteriaceae bacterium
AGGCCACGCGGAGAAATGCCGAGACTGGCGTCTCCAGGTCGGCAGTCCAGGGTTTGCAGATGGGAACCAGGTCATGGCTGCGTGCCAGACGCTGGAAGTCGGAAAAGGAGGGCGTAATGGTCGGATTGTTCGACATAAATCAAAGCAATCGTACACGTTGCAAGCTGCGAAGCGTATGCGGTTTTTTCCGGATACAGCGTCGCTGCCTGTCCCAGAGAACTACGAGCCCGGAGCCTAGGCTTGAAATCCGCATCCAAGCTAGTTGAGCATTTGCGCCGTGTTTTGATCAACCTGCTGCGAACGCAGCCCTGAATTTCAATCCGCAAATCTTGAAAGCAGCCTTTGAATGAGCACTCCCGCACAGGCAGCGTGCTTCAAACCTCACCCTAAACCGCGCCGCACCCAAGCTGCGGCCTCGAAAGGAAATACATGAAAGCACTCGTCTATCACGGTCCCAGGAAGGTATCCGTCGACAATGTCCCGGACGCCCGAATCGAGAAGCAGACAGATGTCGTCATCAAGCTGACGACCACCAATATTTGCGGCTCGGACCTGCACATGTACGACGGCCGCACCGATGTGGAAAAAGGCAAAATTCTCGGTCATGAGAATCTTGGCGTGGTCGTCGAGGTAGGTTCGGCCGTCGATTCCGTGAAGAAAGGCGACAAAGTTGTTCTGCCCTTCAACATAGGCTGCGGTTTTTGCGCAAACTGCGAGCGCGGGCTTACGGGATTCTGCCTTACCTGCGCTGATCCTTCTGTGATGCCAGGTATGGCGGGTGCTGCCTACGGGTTCGCCGGCATGGGCCCGTACTCGGGCGGCCAGGCGGAGTATCTTCGCGTGCCCTATGCGGATTTTAATTGCCTGCAGCTGCCTGAAGATGCTGATGAAAAGGAAAAAGACTACGTCATGCTGTCGGACATCTTCCCGACCGGCTGGCATGCGACGCGTCTTGCTGGTCTACAGCCGGGTGAGTCGATCATTATCTATGGTGCCGGCCCTGTCGGCTTGATGGCAGCGTTGTCGGCACGAATTCAAGGGGCAAGTCAGATCTTTGTGATTGACGGTCATGCGGACCGCCTAGCGCTCGCCAAGAAGATCGGCGCCACTCCGATCGACGCTTTGAATGGCGAAGTAGGTGACCAGATTCGCGAGATGACGCATGGCCTGGGAGCGGATTGCGGTGCCGAATGTATCGGTTATCAGTGTCACAATGCGGCTGGAGAGGAAGTCCCGAACCTCGTCATGAATTCCCTGGTTGACTCAGTAAAAGCGACCGGAATGCTGGGAGTCATCGGAGTATTCGTCCCTAAGGACCCCCACGCAAAAGACAAACTGGCCCAAAAGGGGCAGATTGCTTTTGATTTTGGCAAATTCTGGTTCAAAGGGATGAAAATGGGCACGGGGCAATGCAACGTAAAGGCTTACAACCGCCGTTTGCGTGACCTGATTCACCACGGCAAGGCAAATCCCTCTCTGATCATCTCTCACGAACTGCCGCTGACTGACGCGCCCGATGCTTATAAGCACTTCAATCAGCGCGATAAAGGCTGGACTAAAGTCATTTTGCATCCTCACGCTGCTTGATCGCACAGGACAACTCACCGCCGCCGCGCGTTATGGGCTCGGCGGCGATCTTCAGGTTCGATCGTGTCCATCAGGCAGGTCTTGATCCGGCTGTTCCCACTGGGGCAGCGTCCGGCCTGGCGATAGAGCTTGTCTTAGCCTGCGCGAGCTGGGAATGGACCTGATCGGCAATTTCCATAAGGGGAGTTGCGCATTATGGCCTGACGGCTGGTTGTGCTTCCACTGCCATGGGTAGTCTTTCCGTTTGCGCAGTCATGGTAGCCCCTTTCATGGAATACCTCAGCGAGAAGCTCTCCTAAACCTGAGCATGGCACCCCTTGAGATTGAGCTTGGAGATGAACTTCAGGCCTATGTCTGATAGGTGACAGCCCCAGACCGCTAAGCAAGCTTGTCGCATGCGTCGCAAACCCCGGAGCGTGCTGAGGTCTTACTCAGGTGATTACCTGAATCTCTGGTTGCGGAAAATCCTTGCCGGAGTTATTTGCGCGAGCCTATACTCCATGGGTTTGGCCCGGAATTGGATCGCGAGCCAGTCAAAAAGTTTCCGATCCTGAACGGTCCAACTTGTGTGAGGACATTATGGCAACAGTAACGCTTGAACAGGAATTGAACCCGTGGGAAGCGCAGGCTGCCCGCTTCGATTTTGCTGCTCGTAAATTGAATCTGGATGAAGGCCTATGGAAGGTCCTTCGTTCACCCAACCGCGAAATTATCGTGCATTTTCCGGTCGCCATGGACGATGGCCGCGTGGAACTGTTCACCGGCTTTCGCGTGCACCACTCCATGGCACGCGGGCCGGGCAAAGGCGGAATTCGCTATGCGCCAGATGTATCTTTGGACGAAGTACGTGCACTCGCAAGCTGGATGACTTGGAAGTGCGCAGTCGTCGATATCCCCTTTGGCGGCGCGAAGGGGGGCGTAATCTGCGATCCCAAAAAACTTTCACAGGGAGAGCTGGAGCGCATCACGCGGCGCTACACGTCGGAATTGATCGAGTTTCTAGGGCCGGAGAAAGACGTGCCTGCGCCGGATGTCAATACCAACGAGCAGACTATGGCATGGATTATGGACACCTATTCCATGCACATGCGCCAGACAGTAACGGCGGTTGTGACAGGAAAGCCGATATCGCTAGGCGGCTCCCGCGGACGCCGGGAGGCGACCGGACGTGGTGTGCGCGTGGTGTGTCTGGAGGCGCTGCGTCATCTCAATATGTCCGTGGAAGGCTGTCGCGTCATCATTCAGGGTTTTGGAAATGTAGGCTCCAACGCAGCGCATCTGCTGATGGAGAGTGGATGCAGAATTGTGGGCATCGCGGAATATGATGGGGGACTTTACCGTGAGGAAGGGATTGATATCCGGGCGCTCACCGAATATCGGCACCGCAACAGTTCCATTGTTGGATTCCGGGGAGCAGAGGCTGCGAACACAGCCGAACTGCTGACGCGCTCTTGCGACATTCTTATTCCTGCCGCAACGGAGAATGTGATCAGCAGCCGGAACGCAGCAAAAATTCAGGCGAGGATCGTCTGCGAAGGCGCGAATGGCCCAACTACGGCAGTCGCCGATGAGATTCTGGCAGACAAGGGCATTTTTGTCATTCCGGATATTCTTGCCAATGCAGGCGGGGTGACCGCGTCCTATTTCGAGTGGGTCCAGGACCGCCAAGGCTACTTCTGGAAAGAAGAAGTCGTGAATGAGCGCCTCGATGAAGCCCTCAAGCAGAGCTTTGCAGATGTCGTGCATTACGGATTGACGCACGATGTCAACAATCGAATTGCCGCCTACATGTTGGCCATTGATCGTGTGGCCAGTGTCATCCGCCAGCGCGGCTTCTACGCGTAAATCCTTCACTCCGTTCGCAACAGCAACGCCGCCGAGACGGCGCGTTGCTGTTTCCGGCGGCTACTCCGGAGAACTCTGCTTACTCCTTTGTATGATTCTGTCGGTCTGCTGGCATACACAACTGTGGCCCTCTGTTAAGATTGAAACGCAGCAGCTTTCCTGAGATCTGCGAACTTCTTCTTCAGTTCCACTCCCACGGACGGTTTTATGGACAAGGAGAACTTCGTAGATGCGCGTGCACCTTATTAATCCTAGCGATTCCTCGTTTGGAATTGGCGTAATCACTCCGCGCTGGCTTTATGTTCTTGCTGGTGCTACTCCATCAAAATATGGCGATCCCGTCATTACCGATGAGACGCTGGAACGGTTCAATCCGGATACCGTTGCGTCGGGTGATGTAGTTGGAATCGGCATTCACACCGGCAACGCCTTGCGCGGAATGGAACTGGGACGCATGGCGCGGGAGCGCGGTGCGTGGGTCGTCTATGGGGGCATCCATGCGACCCTGTATCCCGAAGAGGCCGCGCAATTAGGTGGCGCTCACGTTGTGGTCAAGGGCGATGGCGACGTAATCTGGGGCAAAGTGATCGCAGATCTGCTTGCCGGAACGGCGAAAAATCTCTATGACGGCGGACGGATTTCAGGAGAGCAGTTCGTTCCCGCGCGTTGGGACTTGGCTCCCCGGGAGAGCTACATGTGGGCTTCCGTGCAGACCGTCCGGGGCTGCCCCAAGCACTGTTCATTTTGCTCCGTGTGGAGAACCGACGGCCAAAAGCCGCGGCAGCGCACCTCCGATGTTGTTGTGCGGGAGATTGTCGACCTGCGTCGGCGCGGATTCCGTTTTATCGCCCTGGCAGATGACAATTTCTACCCGGTGAGCCTGCAGGATCTTCGTCTGGCACGCAACCAGGGCAACACGGCCCGAGTCGCGGAGCTGGAGGGTATTCGCGCAGAGCGTTTCGAGCTGATGGAAAAGCTTTCCAGGCTGCCGCGCGATATGGTGTTTTTTACACAGATCACCATGGAAGCCGGAGAGGACACGCAGTTTCTGGATGCGATGCGCAAGGCCAACATCAAAGGAGCTCTCGTTGGCGTGGAATCGGCGACGGCCGAGGGTCTGAAAGCTGTCTTCAAAGACTTCAACCTGTCTGGCGATAATCTGGTCAAACGGCTCCGAACCTTTCGCGAGCACGGCGTTCACGTTCTGGGGTCATTCATTTTCGGATTGCCCACTGACCGCGCCGACACATTTGCCGCGACTGCGGAGTTGGCCAAGAAATCAGGTATCACCTTTGCGCAGTTTGTTATGCTGACGCCGTTCCCCGGCACCGTCGATTTCGACCGGTGGGAGAAAGGATTGGGCGAGAACGTCATGCATGTCGCCGGAATTCCCATCACACGCCATTGGCTGATCCCTGCCGAAATCCGGCCCAAGATGTTCAGTCCCCATGGGACGATGACGACGGATGAAATCCGCGAGCGAACGCAGGCAGTATGGGATGATTTCTACAGCATGCCCGAAATCTGGAAGCGATCCAGATGTGTTCCTACGTTGCGAGGTCGCCTCGCGTTTCTCTTTACGTCGAAGCTTTACCGGCAGATGTACGCCAATACCGGGATTTCGACTGATAGCGCACGGCGCCAGAAGGCGACCAAGATTGCCCGCTGGATGGCAATCCCTACCCGCAAGCTGTTTGAAGCCAAGCCTATGCCAGACCTGAAAATGCCGGAAAGGTCTTTCGCCTCAGATTTGCTGCCAATTCTTTAAGTGAAGCTTGAAGTCGCTCCTAACCGATTACGCGGCGCAGGAAGCCGCGTATACCGGCTCCGCCAAGCAGGAGCAGGAAGACCACGAGCGCACCTGAAATCAGCCAGACCGGCATGTGCGGCAGCGCTGGGGTCAGCGCTGCACGCAATCCTTCGCTCATATAAACGATAGGATTCAGAAGCACGGCATATTGCAGCCAGCGCACATGGTAAAGCAGCGCCCAGGGGTAATACACACACCCGAGAAACGTGATGGGCACCACAACCACGGAGAAAATTAACCCGATCTGACGCGGCTCGACAGATGTGCCGATGGTGAGCCCCAGCGCGCCGGACACCAGGCTGGCCAGCACGATGACAGCCCCAAGCAACAAGTAATTGCTGACATGTACATGCACCGGCTGGTCGGGAATAAAGTAGGCCAGCGGAAACACGATAAATGCCGACAGCAAACTTTGTAAGGCGCTGAAGCATATCTTCTCAATTGCCACTCCCGCTACAGGCAGCGGACACATCACACGGTCGTCGATCTCACGGGTGATTCCAAACTCCGACGAAAGCGGCAGCGCAACGGCCGCGATTCCAGTAAACATGATGGCGACGGCCATCAACCCCGGCAGCAAAACAGTGCCAAAATTCATCGCGCCACCCGCTGATGCATTGCCGAAGCTCTGGCCAATTCGCGGAAAAATGTAAGTAAACACAAACAAAAACAGCAGCGGATTCATAGCCACGCGAATCGCAAATGGACCTACTTCGCGCCGCAGCACACGAAAGTCGCGGAGCATGAGCCCCCAGAATGCGCGAGCGTAGAGAATCAGCGTGCTCGCAGAGCGAGAACTGTCGCGCGCGGGAGGGATAAAGTCACTCACGTAGATCCCTTCCTGTCAGGTGAATGAAAACCGTTTCCAGCGAAGGCTCGGAGATGGATATGTCCCGCAACCCATAAGATTGCGCTGTCGTGACCAGCACGGGAAGCAGACCTTCGGCTCCAGCAGCATAAACACGCACACCGGAAGCCGTCAGTTCAACAGAACCGACCTCAGCAATCTTGCGGAGTTCTGCCGCGAGTTCCTCGCGTTCTCCGGTGCGCTGCACATCCAGCCCATAAACCGTCTGTATATTCAGGCCGTTTTTGAGCCGCTCCGGAGTGTCTTCCACGAGAATTTTTCCATGATCGATGATTGCGACCCGGTCGCACAGAGCTTCTGCCTCTTCCCTATAGTGGGTCGTCATCATCACCGTAATACCTTGGTTCTTGAGGGCGCGGATGGACTCCCACATGGCCAGGCGGCTTTGCGGATCGAGCCCGGCGCTCGGTTCATCGAGAAACAGGACAGCCGGATGATGGGCGATTGCTCGTGCGATGAGCAGCCGCTGCGTGAGGCCTCCCGACAGTTCACCGGGGAAGGCCGAACCTCGTTCAGCAAGCCTGAACTGCTCTAGCAGGCGCCTCGCCCGGGCTTTGGAGTCCGCATCGCTTATCCCGAAATAGCGGCAATGGAAGAAGAGATTCTCGAACGCCGTCAGGGACCGATCCAACGTGTTGTATTGCGGGACGACCCCAATCTGGCGTCGCGCCACGGCGGGTCTGCTCACGACGTCGCATCCGGCGATCTTCACTCCGCCGGAGGTGGGTCGAGCGCGTGTAGTGCAGATGCTGATCGTAGTGGTTTTTCCGGCACCATTTGGCCCGAGCAGCCCGAAAATGCCGCCCTGCGGAATCGATAGAGTGATCCCGTCGACCGCAGTCACGCGGTTACTGCCCTCGTAGACCTTGGTCAACTTCTCGATCGAGACAATCGCTTCGATTTTGGGTGCTGAGTTGGAAATGGCAACACCCTCTCTCGAGTGTTGCCATAGTTTAGCAAGGAGAAGCTACAAACTTTGATTCACACATGACTCGAACTCAACGGAACCGATGCACCCGGAAATCGGAACAGAAATCGAACCACATCTCTGGCTGCTTTAACTTCATGGAAGCAGGGCTGCAGGAAAGCAGTGGTCCAGCAAAGCAGTGCTGCGAAAAAAGCAATGTTCAGTGCATCAGGGTTGCGGATGTGAAGTGCTGCAAGGGTTCAGTGTTGCCATGAAACAGCGATGGAAAAACCGATCAGGGTAAGGAGATCAGGGTTGCAATGAATCATGACGAGATCAGGGTTGCAATGAATCACGGTGCGGTTGATAGTTTTAACGAGCAATGCTGGCAAGCACAGCGGAAAGCCAACAATCGCTCACGATGGGTGAAGCAAAATAGAACAATGCCGCAGTCATTCAAAAACTTCCAAACTTATGCAATCGCCTTCGCGCGGTAATCCTCTTCCATGTGGGAAGCGCTCACCGGTGCGGGGATCAGCTCGGTGATCTGTGCGGCGGGCTGAGACTTGGCCAGTTCCCAGGAGTGCAGCAGGCGCATCTTTTCCAGGGAGTAAGGGAACTGTTTCCCGCAGTCCAGGCAAACCTTATAGCTGTGGGCTCGCAGGGTAAAAGGACGAGTCAGATGGCCGTGGCTGCAGCCAAAGAAGATTTCGCAGAAAAAGCCATACACAGTTTGCATCCAAGACATAATCGTTACGCAGGCACGACATAAGAAATGTTTGTCGGACGCCTGGCCTCCAGTGGATCGGCTCATTGCCCAATCTGTGAACACATAGATGCAATCCGAATGGCAAAGTCTATCTGTAGGCCTAATTATTTTTTAGGCAGGCTAATTTGTTGATTTCAGACCATCAGCCAATTTTCTCCGTCTTGGATCAGGCCAAATCGACATAATGTGTGCACCCTGTTGCACACATTATCCCAGCGAGATCACCACCTTGCCAAAGTGTTGCCCACCCTCCAGGTACTCGTAAGCCGCTCGGGCTTCCTGCAAGGGGAACTCCCGGTCGATCACTGGCCTGATGCCGTGCAGGCTGATGGCCCGGTTCATGGCTTCAAACATGGCCCGCGAGCCCACCATGATGCCAGCTATCTGAACCTGCCGCATCAGCAGGGGAACGACGGAAAGCTTCTCCTCAGCATTGGAAAGCACTCCGATCTGCACAACTGTCCCGCCAACCCGAACTGCCTGAATGGACTGGCCGAACGTACCTGCCCCTCCAACCTCTACGACGACGTCCGCGCCCAGGCCTCCGGTCTGCTCTTTTACCCAGGCTGACCAGTCTGGCCGCCCTTTGTAATTCGCCCCGGCATCCAGGCCCAGAAGTTTTGCCCGCGCCAGTTTCTGATCGCTGCTGGAGGTGCCCAGCACGCGCGCTCCGGCCAGTTTGGCAAATTGGAGTGCAAAAATGGAAACTCCTCCTGTTCCCTGGACGAGAACAGTGTCCCCCGGCTGAACTTTTGATGCTACGGTGAGGGCGCGCCAGGCCGTCACCCCGGCGCAGGGCAGAGTTGCGGCCTCCTGATAGCTGAGGTGATCGGGGAAATGGACCACCCCTCGCTCGGGAAGCGCCACATACTGCGCCAGCATGCCATCGAGATCACCCGCCAGCGCGCCCTGCGATTTGCTGCTGGAGGGCCCTCCGTCCTGCCAATTTTGAAAGAAGAGGCCCGCCACCCGATCGCCTACGCGGAACCTGGTAACCGCCTTCCCTACAGCGGTCACTTCGCCTGCACCGTCGGAGAGTGGGATACGGGGCATGTGCAGTTTCGGGTCATAGTGGCCCCGCAGCAACATGAGGTCACGATAATTCAACGATGCGGCATGTACGCGAACCAGCACGTCGCCTGGGCCGGGAACAGGTTCGGGAAGATCAACTGGTTGTAAATGCTCCAGGCCAAACCGGGTCATCTGGAAGGCTTTCATTTTGAAGCTCCTGTAAAACGATTTTGCCGCAATTGCCTGTGTTACGGTGGATGCGGAATTTGTTGACTGTGATTCCGTCGCCACTCCGATACTCTGTATATATGGCGCGAGGATGGGAAAGTAAAACAGCGGAAGAGCAGGCGGAAGATCATATCGAGCAAAAGGCCGAGGCCGCGAAGGCGGTCTCCAGAAAAGCAGTGACGGATGCGGATGCGGTACAGTCGCGGGCCCGGCAGATTCTCTCCCTTAAGAGGGAAAGAATTCTGTCCGAAAAGACCAGCAGTCCCGTGCGGCGTGCGGCGCTACAAGCCGCGCTGCAGGATGTGGAGGCGGAACTCAATCGGATGCCCTAATCCCGTCGTGCACTTCAGCTGGAGTGCCGATGGAACATGATCGAGTTGGCCTGGTCAATGGTGGTCATCAAAATTTGCGCGATATTCACGTGGGCGGGGCGAGTGGCGGCCCAGCAGATGGCATCGGCAACGTCCTCCGGGGTCAGTGGTGTGATGTTTTGATAAACGGCTGCAGCGCGCTGCTTGTCGCCGTGAAACCGCACCTCGCTGAATTCCGTTTCCACCATACCCGGATCCACGCTTGTCACCCGGATTGGGGTGCCAAGCATCTCTTGGCGCAGGCCTTCTGTTAAGCGGGATTCTGCAGCCTTGGTTGCGCAGTAGACCGCGCCATTCGGATAGGCAAGATGGGCCGCCGTCGAGCCAAGGTTAATGACATGCCCGCGGCCTCGCGCCAGCATTCCCGGAATCACTTCTCGCGTAACGTAAAGTAAACCCTTCACGTTGGTATCGATCATCTCTTCCCAGTTATCTACCCGATCCTCGTGCAATTTTTGCAAACCCCGGCTAAGGCCTGCATTGTTGACCAACACGTCAATCGATTGCCACTCTTCAGGCAAAGCCGCGAGCGTGGACTGCACCTGCTCATGGTTGCGCACATCCATGGGTACGTTCAGAACCGCGTCAGCCCCAGCCAATTGCAGCGGATCGGTCATCTGGCGAAGACGGTCAAGGCGTCGCGCAGCCAGCAGCAGGCGGGCACCCTCGCCCGCGAAACGCGCGGCGCAGGCCGCCCCGATCCCAGAACTTGCTCCGGTAATCAGGATGACGCTGCCTTTGAGCGAAGCCGTGGAGGGCTTGACCGGTCCAGGTTGTCCCGGGTTTGTTGTCGATGCCGGCTTGCGGGGGTTGGCTTTCATGACACTCCTGTCCTGCGAATACAGCTATCGATCATTTTTTGGCGCAAAGTCTTTCGCCTGCCTCTGGGCCATGCGAAACTGTCCTACCGCCCAGTCGACGCCGCCCAGATTGCCCTCCAGCGCGGCGTTGAATTGTTCCTGCAGATAGTCCGCAAGTCCCAGGCGAACCTGGGCACCCGATGCAGCTTCGCGTAGAAGCCGCGTGTCCTTCGCCCCAAGCGCGACGGTGGCACCAGCTTGCGCGGGGGGATGCAACATGATTTTTCCATAGTTGGCATACATCGGAGACTGAAACAACGCTTCATTCACGGTGGCAAGGAACAGTTCCGGATCCAGATTGCTTGCGGACGCAAACACAAAGGCCTCGCTGAGCGCCTGCACCATTGCGGTGATAAGCATGTTGCCG
>DASSZI010000044.1:0-3581 GCA_035713565.1 Acidobacteriaceae bacterium
AACATGGCGCTGACCATCAGGATGGACTCCTCCAGCGTAACCAGGTTGCGCAACCGCAATCCGCTGACTTCCTTCTCTTCCACGCCCAGGACTTCTTCGACGGCGGTGTTGGTAAGGAAGTGAATTTTCTCGTGCGCCATGGCTCTTTCCAGCATGATCCTGGAAGCACGAAAATGTTCCCGGCGGTGAATGACGGTCACTTTCGTGGCGAATCGAGTGAGGAACAGGGCCTCTTCCATTGCGGAGTCGCCGCCGCCGATCACGGCAATTTCCTTGCCTGAGAAAAAGAACCCATCGCAGGTGGCACAACTGCTGACCCCATGACCGATCAGCGCCTGCTCGCTGGGCAGTCCAAGCCAGCGCGCGGAGGCGCCGCTGGCAACGATCAAAGTTCGGGTATGGAGGATTTCCTTCCCCACATGAAGGGCAAAAGGCCGTTTCGACAGATCCACGCTGCTCAGGTGTCCCATCCGGAAACTGGTGCCGAATCTGGACGCCTGGACGCGCATATTTTCGATGAGCTGCGGACCCTGAATCCCCTCGGGC
Source organism: Acidobacteriaceae bacterium (assembly GCA_035713565.1). Lineage (GTDB taxonomy): Bacteria > Acidobacteriota > Terriglobia > Terriglobales > Acidobacteriaceae > JAKAAZ01. The sequence continues at coordinate 547 of DASSZI010000044.1, forward strand.
CAGCCAGGAAAATTTTCAACCAGCGTAGTGATGGATAACTGGCCGCCCGGCTCATGGCCCTCCAGCACGAGTGGCTTCAGGTTGGATCGTGCCGCATAGATCGCCGCTGTCAAGCCGGAACATCCAGTGCCGACAATTATGGTGTCTCGAATCTCATTGTTGCTGATTTGCTCTGTCATCGTCTCGTTCCTAGTGTATCGGCAGTCGCGGGTTGCGATCCAACAGCAGGCGTGCAGGCCAATCCGCACGGCGCAGCATCCAACGAGCAGCAGAAGTTTGTTTCGCAATCCCGGGGGAATGTTCCAGACATGCCGAATTCAGCGGAAATCAGACCGCACGTTGTGATTGTGGGTGGCGGGTTCGCAGGCATTCAGGCCGCAATGCATCTCGCAGGAGAACCGGTCGAGGTCACATTGGTGGACCGGCGCAACCATCACACATTCCAGCCGCTTTTATATCAGGTCGCCCTCGCCGCGCTGTCGCCAGGAGATATAGCGCAGCCGATTCGCGCGCTCTTCCGCAAACAACCAAATATCGATGTGCTCATGGATGAAGTCGTCAGGATCGATACTGCGGCGAAGTCGCTTGGCCTGAAAAGCTCCGCCCATCTGTCGTACGACTATCTCATCCTCGCCACAGGGGCGACGCACTCCTACTTTGGGCATGACGAGTGGGCGGCATACGCTCCAGGCCTGAAAACAATCGAGGATGCAATTGAGATACGCCGCCGCGTGCTGCTTGCGTTCGAACTGGCCGAGCGCCAGAAGCTCGAAACCGGCTCGCATCCGCCGCTGAATTTTGTAGTGGTTGGCGGCGGCCCCACAGGGGTGGAACTGGCAGGCGCGATCTCCGACATCTCACGGCTCTACATGCAGACGAATTTTCGCCACATCGACCCCTCCAAGGCTCACGTAATCGTGGTGGAAGGTTCGCCGCGACTGCTTTCTACCTATCCTGAAGACTTGTCGCGCAAGGCAGCCGAGGAACTGGCGCGAATCGGCGTGGAAGTGCGTAACAACGTGCATGTCACAGATATTCAGCCCGGGTTTGTCATTGCGAACGGAGAACGCATTGAGGCGGTGGTGACACTCTGGGCGGCCGGTGTGCAGGCGTCCCCGCTGGGCAAGATGCTGGGCGCGGCGATGGATAAACGTGGATCAATTCTTGTGGACGACCACCTGAATCCCGAAGGACATCCCGAAATTTTCGTGTGCGGCGACCTGGCCCATGTCGTCGAAAATGGGAAGCAAATTCCGGGCGTGGCCCAGCCCGCCATGCAGATGGGCACCCACGCAGCGCAGGAGATTCTGGCCGATCTCGCGAAAAAGCCCCGCACCAAATTCCACTATTTCGACAAGGGGGATATGGCGACCATAGGCCGCCACTCCGCCGTGGCGAATGTAGTATGGCCGTTTCACGCGCATTTGAGCGGCTTTCCCGCGTGGATGGCCTGGCTGCTGGTGCATATCTACTTTTTAATCGGCTTTCGCAACCGTGCGCTGGTACTGCTGCAGTGGACATGGATGTATTTCGGGTTATCTGGCGGCCCTCGACTAATTACTGGCAGTCAGAAATTGCCTGGATGGTCGGAGCTAACTGGAAACGAAGTGCCGCCGAATAGCGCTCCGCTGGATGCCAATTCTCCAGGCGCGGTAGAAGAACCGGCAGATTGATGGTTGCGATTGAAAGACCGCCTCCGCCAGTGAAACCGCGGGATCGGAGCAATGACGTTTCGACTCCCACGGGCGTTATCAAGGCCGATTTTAACGACTGCTTCGCGAGGGTCCTTTCACTCATTGAACCGGAACTGGCGATCGATCGGAAGCGTCCGGATTGGGATGGAGAATCTCTAACCCGCTCCCAACGCGATGGGTATTGCAGGGCAGCCTTTCGACTGCCCTGAAGAGTTTCAAAGAAGATGGAGAGCTACGCCGTAACGACCTCGCGTGCTGGAACCTTCACTGGGGTCAGCCAATTGAAGCGGTCCGGACGCTTGCCCGTAGCTATCCCGAGATACTCCGCCGAGAGCTGTCGTGTGAGGGGGCCCGCTTGGCCATCCTGAATCAATATGCGGTCGATCGAACGTATGGGCGTCACCTCCGCTGCAGTGCCGCTGAAGAAGACTTCGTCGGCGATATACAGCAGTTCGCGCGGAATTGTCTGCTCGACAACCGGGATGCCCATGTCGCGTGCCAGAGTCAGAATCGATGCGCGGGTAATTCCAGCAAGCACTGAGCTGCCCAGGGAAGATGTCAGCAGTTGTCCGCGATGAACGACGAAAAGATTCTCTCCTGAGCCTTCCGAGACATACCCGTTCACATCCAGCGCAATCCCTTCCGAGTAGCCATTGATGGCTGCCTCCATACGGATGAGCTGAGAATTCATGTAATTTGCGCCCGCTTTGGCCAGCGCTGGGAGCGTGTTCGGCGCCATGCGGCTCCAGGAGGAAATGCAAACATCAGCGCCTGCATCCCCATGGACATACTTACCCCAGGGAAAATTGCCGATGTAGAGCTCAATGGGGTTGTCGCCGGGATGGACTCCAAGCTCGCCATACCCACGAAACGCGATGGGACGGATATAACTTGGCGCGACCTCGTTAGCCTCCACAGTTTCCACTACGGCTGCGACCAGTTGATCAACCGTGTAGTCCAGGTCCATGCGATAAATCTTCGCGGAGTCCAGCAAGCGTTGCATGTGATCCGCGAGGCGAAAAACGGCTGCGCCCTGCTCCGTTTTATAGCAGCGGATTCCTTCAAAAATTGAGGAACCGTAATGGAGAACGTGCGACATTACATGCACTTGCGCCTGGTCCCATGGAATGAGCTTCCCATTGTGCCAGATGTATTTCGTGGATTGCAGAGCAGCCATGACGCGAATCTCCTTTGAACGAAAACGTGATGGTTCGATTATATGGGCTGGCCACCGGGTTTCGCGAAGACAACGGTAGCGGTGGGCGCAGCCACGGATTACCCGGGAAAGGAGCGAAGGTAGTAGATAGGCGCCCTGGTTACCTGCGCCATCGTGGCGTGGTC
>DASSZI010000045.1:0-56623 GCA_035713565.1 Acidobacteriaceae bacterium
TGACTGAAGAGGCGTGGCTCATCTATCAAGGCAAAGATCGTTGGGGTTCGGGATGTACTTTCGTGGATTACGATCGCGATGGGCACCTGGACTTGTTTGTTGCAAATTACGTCGACCTGGACCTCCAGAAAATTCCAGATCCAGAAAACAACCCGATGTGCAGTTGGAAGGGCATTTCAGTGAATTGTGGCCCGCGTGGCTTGCCACTTGCCCGCAACTATCTTTACAAGAATCAGGAATGGCACATTCATTGCAAGCTGGGGCACAGGATTTACTGACCTGGATAATGATGGATGGCCTGATTTGTTTGTTGTCACTGGTTCCGTTTATCCAGAAATCGAGGCGCGAATACCAGAATATCCGTTGAAAACGCCGTGCTTGGTCTTTAGAAATCTAGGTTATGGAAAGTTCGAAGAATTGAATGAGCAAGCGGGCCCAGGTATCAATTCAGCTCACTGCAGTCGAGGACGCGCATTTGGAGATTTCGATAATGACGGGGATGTAGAAGTGAACTACGTATCAATGGACTATTCGATTCCGTTTGACGTGAATCTCATCTCCCCCAACTGAGTTACTGTCTGAAATAGGGATGACATGCGACCTTAGTACGATTTCTCATGTCGGTCGCCCGAGTGCTTTGTCTCAACCGGGAATCGAGCATATTTCACATCCATGCTTCCGGCCTAGCAGCCATTGCTTCTTGTAACGTCACTCGACGTTTTTGCTTGTATGCCAGATTGCACATGTGTACAGCGATGGCGGAAAAATATCCGATTTCGACCGAAGCGTTCGGCTGTTTACGATCGCGAATGCAGCTCATCCAATTTGCCATGTGATTGATGCCTGGATCTTCCCTTGTAGTAGCCATGCCGTGATGATTATTGATTTTCTCAGGGTAGAAACTAACCGGGCCTGGGGCATTCTCTTCGCTGAACCGTGGATCCTCCCCAAGATGGGCTCCAGTGATCATGCTGTTCGAACCACTCACGTGTTCGATCGTTCCCTTGCTCCCCAAAAAATGCTCTCCCATACCAAAATAGCTATTGCTGAAGGTAGACTGCCACACAACGAGAAGATCATCTGGATACTCAAGTGAAACGCTGATCGTATCCGGGACTTGACGTCCATCCTTCTCTGAAAACACGCCGCCCATCATGGTTGCCGCACAGGGCAACTTCAAATCCATGGCACTTATAATCCAGGCTATCTGATGAACCATGTTTTCTGTGACATTGCCGCCGGAGAACTCCCAAAATAAGCGCCAGTTAATAAATTTGAAAGCGTCAAAAGGAGTTTCTGGACGCCCGTCGAGAAACAGCTGCCAGTTGACGTGGTCGGGATTGCAGTCGGACGGAACCGGCCTCACCCACTGTCCATGTCCGGTTCGCGTATTGCGGCTCATCCATGACTCGACCATTGTTATCCTTCCGGTCGCCCCCTCCCGGATCCATTTCTTCGCGTCTGCCAACTCGCCCGAACTTTCATCTTGGAGCCCTATCTGCACGACCTGCTTGGACGCCTTCGCCGCATTCCGACATGCCACCGCCTCCGGAATATCCCACGTCATTGTTTTCTCAGAATAGAGATCTTTCCCGGCAGACAACGTAGCGAGGAAATACTTAGCGTGTAAATGGAGCGGAGTTGCATTGATCACTGCATCTATGTCCTTGCGATCCAGGAGTCGCCGCGGATCCTCATAAGTGTCAATCTTTGGCAGATAGGCTTTTACCTCATCACGGCGCCGGGAAAAAACGTCGGCTATGGCGACGCACTCTACATTTGGCTGCCTCAAGGCGCTTTTCAGATCTTCCTGCCCGCGATCACCAGCCCCGATTAAGCCGATTCGGATTCGGTCGTTTGCTCCTAAAATTTTTTGATTCCCCGCAAGCAAATGTTTAGCGCGGGTCAGTCCAAGTGAGGCAACGCCAATGCCTGCTATCCTGATGAAATCTCTGCGATCCAAGTCTTTACCCTCAGCGGTTTTCATCCCTCTATTCTCCTTCGATCTATTACGTCTAGCATCATATTCCCTACCCGGCTGCGTCGGCTTCATTCACAAATCCAATATGACCCGATCTGGAAACGTTGGAATAGAGAGCAAATCGATGCGAAATTTTATTTGTTGACGAATTCCTATTCAAACGATATAAGGGCTGGCAACATCTTTATCCCTGGTGCCCCAGCGGGGAGTTTTATTGGTTTGGAGACGACATGCCGTCAAAAACAACCATCCTTCGTAAGCTGTGCATGTACTTATTCCTTTTCATGCCGTGCGCTATGTTTGCGCAGCAATCCGGAATGATCAACGGAACCGTCACCGATCAGACCGGCGCCGTGGTGCCAAATGCAAATGTAACCGTCACCGACGTCGCGCAAGGAGCCATGTTCAAGACGGTAACCGACCGCGACGGCGTCTACACTGTGCCTGGTCTCAAGCCGGCAGTCTATAACCTGGACATCTCCGCCACGGGATACAAGCAATTTGAGTCCACCGGAATTGTCCTGCGTGTTGCTCAGCGAGTTAAGGTGGACGCGGTGTTAACGTTGGGGGTACAGAGCTCCAAAGTGGAAGTGAACGGCAGCTCAACTGGCGAGGTGCAAACTGAAACAGCGCAAGTTTCTACCACGATCACCGGGACCCAGACCATACAGCTGGTTTTGAATGGTCGTGATTTTGCGCAACTGGTCACCCTCGCGCCGGGAGTTAGCAACCAGACTGGTCAGGATGAAGGTACTGTAGGAGTAATCGGAAGCGTGGCTTACTCGATGAATGGTGGACGCACCGTTTATAACAATTGGGAGGTTGACGGCGCTAACATTATGGACAACGGCAGCAATGGGACGCTGAATGTTTATCCCAGTATTGATGCAATTGCAGAAACGCAGGTTTTAACATCGAACTACGGCGCGCAATATGGCCGCGATTCCTCCGGCACGATTGTGGCGATTACAAAGTCCGGCACCGAGCACTTGCATGGAGACGCGTACGAATTTCTACGTAATAATGCCTTCAATGCAAGGAATTACTTTGAGCAAACCGTGCCCGAGTACAAGAAGCATGATTTTGGCTTCACCGTGGGCGGCCCTGTATACATTCCCAAGCTCTATGGTACCGGAAAGAAACGCACCTTCTTTTTCTATTCGCAAGAGTTTCGCATAGAAATTGTTCCTGGCAATATATATAACCAACTTGTCCCCTCCACACAGGAGCGTACTGGAAATTTCTCCGATCTGTGCCCTGCACCCGGATCTACAATCGACAGCAAAGCCTTTCCCGATTGTCCTGTAAACCCTGCTACCGGCGTTTACTTTCCAGGGAACAAGGTACCTGTTCGTCCGAATGCTGCCGCGTTGCTTCGTATTCTTCCAGTAGCAAACTTCGGGAGCGGAGCGACCTCGACATTCCTCGCTTCGCCGGTTCTGCCAACTCATTATGATGAAGTTCTGTTCCGAATCGACCATCATTTCAATGACAACGTTCACCTCTTTTATCGATTCATCCATGACTCATGGAATACAACAACACCGGGAGCGCTATGGTCTGCCGGCTCGTTCCCAAGCATCAACACAAAGTTTGATGGACCCGGTGTAGATATGGTCACCGGACTAACGACGGCGTTCTCTCCGTCGCTCCTCAACGACTTTGTGGCCAGTTATACTACAGACCACATATACCTTACGGGCGTGCCCTCGAATGTACCCGGCATTGGAAGCGACAACAGAGATGGATTCACCGGAAATGGATTCTTTAACAATGGATACGGGGGGGTACTCCCAACCTACAATGTATATGGGAATGCGGCATACGGCGGCGGATTCACAGTTGGTACGGGATATTTTCCATGGGAAAACGCCAATCCAACCTATAGCTACAGTGATGAGCTCACAAAAACGTTCAACACGCAAACCATCTTGGCAGGCGTCGATTTCATTGCCGCGCAGAAAAACGAATTTAGCACAGGCAACAATCAGGGCACGTACACATTCAGCACATCCTCGGCCGTAACTACAGGCAATGCGTTTGCAGATCTTTTGCTTGGAAGAGTTGGACAGTTCTCGCAAACGTCAGCTCAGCCCAAATATTATAACAGATGGAAAGTAGCAGAACCGTATATTCAGGATGACTGGAGGGTAACTCCGCGTCTGACGCTGAATCTTGGTCTGCGAATCAGCCTGTTTGGGACCTACCAAGATATCAGCAATAAGTCGGGAAACTTCGAAGCGGGGGCATGGAAACCGGATAGCGCTCCAAAGATCGATGTCACAGGATTGGTGACGGGACAGCCCGGAGCGCTCATTCCCGGGAGTGGCAATCCCTTCGATGGATTAGTGCGGTGTGGAAAGAACGGCGTCAGTCCGGGATGCATGAAGGGACATCTCTTCAACCCGGCTCCTCGGTTCGGCTTTGCGTACGATGTGTTTGGAAACGGTAAGCTGGCCGTTCGTGGAGGGTACGGCCTCTACTTTGAGCATACAAACGGAAATGAAGCCAACTCCGAATCACTTGAGGGATCCGCACCAGTGGTTCAGACGCCGAATAAGTACAATTTCATCGGCTATACTCATTCGGGAGGAGCGGGGCTTTTGTTTCCTCTCTATGTGACATCTATACCTACACATGCGCTCTGGCCCTACGTTCAGCAATATAACTTGACAATCCAGGGACAACTGCCGGGGAAAGCTGTTCTTGGCGTATCCTATGTTGGGAATATAGGTAGAGATCTCACGTTGAAGCGCGAGGGTAATCAACTCCATCCCGTTCCGTTATCCCAAGATCCCTACGGCCCAGGACAACCGATTTCAGCAAACGATTGTAGTACGGGTACGGTGAACGGACACCCTGTTTCCGCGGATATTCTCATCCACTTGAATATCGCGTGTGGCAATAATCCCAACCCCTACCGTCCCTTTGTAGGTCTTGCTAACATCACCCGCGAAGAGTTTACGGCACAGTCGCATTACAATTCCCTCCAAGTAGCGCTTAGCCGCTATTTCGGAAAATTAAATGGAAGCGTGGCCTACACCTATAGTCATAGCATTGACGATGCTTCCACTGGATCCGGCCCTTCGAACATCCCAAACGCCTATGATATCAAAGCAAGTATGGCTAGCTCAGCATTCGATCAGCGGCAGATGCTTCAGGTGGGCGTGGTCTATGACTTGCCCTTCTTCAAAATGCAACATCCCGGGCTCGTCCGTGAATTCCTCGGTGATTGGGAGCTGTCGGACATCACCAGCTCCCAAACGGGAACTCCATTCAGCATCAATAACATCGGACCGAACAGCGACAATGCCGGTACCGGAAATTCTGTGAGCACGTATACCTCCTATCCCGATATAGTTGGCAATATTCATGGTCACGTCAAGATCCGCCATCCTGCAGGCATTCTTGGGCCGCGCGTCTACAACAGTGATGCCTTTGCCGCGCCGCGGGGACTTACTTATGGTGACGCGGGTCGCAATATTCTGACTTTGCCTGCTACAACGAATTTCGATTTAGGCCTGTTCAAAGAATTCCCCATCCGGAATAACGCGATGCACTTTGAATTCCGCATCGAAGCTTTCAACGCCTTCAATCATACGGAATGGAGTGGCGTAAACAATCAAGCCTGCTATGGGGCGGCGAACTGCGCAACGTCTCCCTTCCTAACTGTCACGAGCGCACATAATCCACGAATATTGCAATTAGCGGGAAAGTTCTTCTTTTGAAGAATCACCTGGCGTAAGCGAGAGCTGTAGTGCATTGGACAACCGTTCCCACAGTTCAGAAGATATGCCATGACTTCACAATGAGAGCGGATTGTACAACCTGCGACCTAACGAGCAAGGCTCTTGAGGATGGGTGTTAATCTGAACGAAGCTCCTGCGAAGGGATTCTTAGCGGATCTTGCTGGAGTAACCCCATACTTGAGTTCAGTCAGGTTGGTTACCGTGCTTAAGCATCGCGTGTTTCGATGGCGCCGATCAATGAAGCCAAACAGTCTAGGTCTGTGTTTCTTGTTACCGCTGTTAGCTTTCGAAGGGACTAATTCAGCCCAAAACCGGGCCACGCGAGAAACGGATCCAGCCTCGATTTTCAGCCGTGGCGTGCAGGCAATGCAGACTGGTCGGTTCGGGGCGGCCGAAGATGACTTCAAAACGGTGATCGCCATCGACCCCCGATCGGCAGCAGCGTACACCAACCTAGGTGTGTCGTACATGCGCCAAGCGAAGTGGCATGCCGCATTGCTTGAACTGCGCCACGCAGCATCCCTTGCTCCAAATGACCCAGGGATCTTTCTCAACATAGGGCTCGCCTACTATCGGCAGAATAGATTTTCCGCAGCCATCGAGCCATTCAAAATTGCAACGCAGCTTGCTCCGGACTCCATCCAGGCGCGATATCTTCTTGGCTTATGCTACTTCTTCACCAATGATTATCAGCACGCTTCCCTGATGCTGGAGCCACTTTGGCAGAACCAAATCACCAATCTCAACTACTTATACGTGCTCAGCATCGCAGCAGGTAAATCTTCCAATGGCGCGTTGGAGCAGCGGGCGCTCACTCAAATGATCAACATTGGCCAGAATACGCCGGAGTTACATTTGTATTTGGGGAAGGCATGGCTCGCAAAAGATGAGAAAGACAAAGCCCTGAAAGAGTTCAAGGCGGCAGCCTCCGCGGATGAAGGGCTGCCACTGGTTCACTATTTCCTGGGACGTGTTTACCTTGAGCAGCATGCATATGGTTTGGCTGAAGCCGAAATGCTGCGTGATATTCAAATGGAACCTCGTGTGCCATATAACTACGAGAACCTTGGGCTGCTGTATGCCCAAACTGGACAGACCGAAAAGGCTATAAGGTATTTCCGCGAAGCATTACAGCACGATCCTACACTCGTTAATTCCTATGTTGGGCTCGCGAAGATATACAAGCGGACAGGCCATTATCAAAAAGCTTTAGCGATGTTGACTCGAGCTGAGGCCATAGTACCGTCCAGCGCGAGTGTGCATTATCTTCGGGGTCAGGTGTTGATGAGACTCGGTCAACCTACTGCAGGGCATGAGGAGCTTGCAGCCTCATCCAAGCTGCTACGATCTTTGGATAATAGCCTTCAAACAGGCCCCATCGCAGGCCAACCCGTGGATGCCCAGGTCGTGGCACAACCATAACCTGGGCAGCTTGACTGTCTCGCGTATGCGCTCCACTGCCGTGGGCGTACAAACCCTGGGGAACACCCCATCAGTCTGAGAGGGTTTCCGCTAAACTTCCTCAGGGTCCTCGCTCGGACTGGTGGTCGTGAGAAAACGGAGCTCCCAGGATGTACTGAGTTGACCGGTCTGTTCAGCGGGGGCGCGCAATACGACGGATTCGTGTTGATCGGGGAACTCAGCGGGCGTGTACTGAAGGTTGGTGGCGGCGAGTGGGACGGTGAATCGCCGGCTAGGCTGCTCTACAGCAGATCGCGCCCCATCTGTTGTGCTTGAGAGCTTATTCCTGGTAGTGAGGTCATTGAAGTACCTCGGGTTATCCGATGCCGATGCACCCACAAGCCAAGGTCCGTAGAAGTACGCGATCCGTTCCGGACCACTGGATTCGTGGCGAAGTGCCATCGCGTAGGTGACTGTAAGAACATCGCCCTTTTTCCAGCGGCGTTGTATGTGGACATACCCATCGTGAAGAGGATATTGTTCTACAGCGTGGTTGAGACTGGTGGCAACGGCTTTTGCCCAATCCGGCTTGCGGATGCGAAGCGAGACCGGTTCGTCGCCGCCGGATGTGATTGTAATCTTGACGGTGCCATTGTGGGCGAGCGATGACGTTGCGGTCGCGGAGAGGCTGGCGGTCTCCAGATGGCTGTCAATCGTCAAGTCATACCATAACGCCCCACCGGCGCTGCGGAACGCGCTGTTCTGGAGATCCGGAAAGTAACGCAGCCCATGCAAGGTGCAGCACCACCAAGCTCGCACCGCTCCGTCTGCCAGAAAGCCGGTTTCAGATAGAACGCGATGTCCGAAGTCGCCGGTATCAAACTGATTGGAAGCGAGCTCGTTGAATGTAGTGCGCTCTGCCATGACCAGGTACTTCGGATCGCCCGTGGCCGTCCAAAGTGAGAGGTTGAGGCGCAGCCAATCAGCTTCCGCGCATCCCTCGGTCCGGTGCTTGTTTGGACTCCACCCTTCGGGAACGCCTCCCGTGATGAGTAAGTCTGGCGACTGAACGACGTCCTGCCATGCGGCTTCGCATTGCCGCAGGAGCCTGGCGTCCGACGTCGTCTGATAAAGATCCATCACACCACGCAGGCTGGTGAGATAGCCGTGGACATGATCCCCGGGACGCCTCTCGATGACAGCGGCAATCCCTTCTGTCAGAGTTTGATAGCGGCTATCGCGGGTGACTCGATAAAGGTTGGCAAGTCCTTCAGTTTGCTGGGTCCAGCAGATATAGCTCGATGCGAAGTGCGCCGCTCCGAATTCATCGCGGATTTCTCTGGAGAGCATGAGCGGGCTAATACGCACCAAAAAATTTCCGAGGCGCGTGCATGCGGCAAGGACGAACTCGGAAGGCTTGTAGCGATAGTACTCAAGCAAGCCTACCAGCAGCCGGCCATTGCCCCAGAGCAGAGCCAGATCCTGATCTGTCGGTTTCTCGTAATGGAATCCACTGCCGAAGTACCCGTCAGGTTTTTGTAGCGCAACAATTCTTTCGACCAGGAGATCCAAGTCGGGGAAGCTGGTGTGATAAACGCGGGCAGCTGTCGCCAGCGCGCCGACGTATCTCCCGGAAAGATCGCCGCTGAATTCGGTAAATCGACGTCCAGGAGTAGGGCGAACATCTGCCAGCAGGAACTCCTGTGTATATGCCGGGTAAGTTCCGCTTAGGACGCGTTGCAGCGTCGCCTCGTAACGTTCTCGCACGGGAGTGTCGCTTCCCGGCAACCCCGTGCGACTTCCGCATTCAACCGGAGTAATGGAGGCAAGGGAAAGCGGAGCAGCGCCAGCAAGGAGCGGGACTGCAGCAGCGGTTCTTAGGAAATTTCTTCGGTTCATTGCGGATCTTCGTGCAGTGTTGCAACGTAATTCGATCTTACTCGTTGGATCTCCCCTTACCGGGTACAATCGGCCGGCAAGTACCCAATCCTTCAATCTTGTAGCTCCAGCAGATCGAATGTGTGTGCTTTTTATGTGCTCAGGGTAGGAGCTGCCCGATGCACCTACTCCCACTCTCTTGATATCACTCTGATGGGAAAGAATGATTCGTCGGTAAGATATGGAGTAAGTTCTTGTTCCGTTGCACCATGCAAGTCCGTCGGTCATGCCTCTATCCAATACACCCAATCCGCCGCCGATATCCCGAAATACCCCGATAAACGCAAAGCAAGTCACAGGCTTCGAGCCGCTGCAATCTCCGCTCTTTCGCAATCTGTGGATCGCCTCCACCATTTCGAATCTGGGTGGCTGGATGCAGGACACTGCTGGAACCTGGCTGATGACCATGCTTACAGCGTCTCCGCTGATCATCGCGCTGATGCAGACGGCAGCCAGCCTGCCGGTACTCATCCTCGGGTTACTGGCGGGGGCGACGGCGGACATTTTCGACCGTCGACGCCTGCTGCTCTTCTGGCAAGCCTGGATGCTAGCCGCAGTCGCGCTGCTCAGTCTGCTAACTTTCGCAAACGTTATTTCACCCTGGGTGCTCCTTGTTCTCACGTTCTCGCTCAACATCGGCGCAGCCATGAACAGTCCAGCTTGGCAGGCGATCATGCCGGAACTGGTACCCCGCACGCAGCTCCCCGAGGCAGTGTCGCTCAACAGCGCAGGATTTAATCTCGCCCGCGCCGTCGGCCCGGCGCTGGGTGGACTTGGTATCGCTGCTTTTGCCCATGCGGAGACTGGCGCAGCATGGACATTCCTGCTCAACTCGCTATCCTTCGCAGGAGTTATCCTTGTCCTCTATCAATGGAAGCGAAGCCCGTTATTCAAAAGCGCCCTACCTGCGGAACGAATTTTTGGCTCCATGCGAGCCGGACTTCGCTACATCCAATATGCTCCGCCATTGAAGGCCGCATTGATGAGGGTCTTCCTCTTCACACTTTTTGTCAGTGCGGTCTGGGCACTGTTGGCGGTCGTCGCGGCCCATGCTCTGCACCAAGGGGCACTTGGCTACGGAATTCTGAACGGCAGCATGGGAATTGGAGCGGTAATTGGCGCCACCAGCCTGCCGCGAGTCCGGCGCAAGTTCTCCGCTGACCAAATCATCTTGATTGCGACCGGCGTGTTCATCGCAACTCTGGTCGTACTCGCCTTCGTCCGATACGCGTCGATTATCATCCCCGTCCTTCTTTTCGCGGGTTTTGCCTGGACCAGTACTATGTCCACGCTGAATCTCGCCGTGCAGGTTTCAGCGCCGGACTGGGTACAAGCTCGCGCGCTGGGCATCTATCAGATGGTTTTCTCTGGAGGAATGGCGATCGGCAGCATCATCTGGGGGTCGATCGCTGAACATATATCGACACCTGTATCCCTTGCAGTAGCCGCAGGCGGCCTGCTGATTACGCTACCCTTAAGCAGCCGACTCCACATACTGCGCGGCGAACTGCCTGACTTGAGTCCATTTGGCTCAAAGGTTTTCGTTCCCCTTGCGCTGGAGCCAGAAATGTCCGACGGTCCCGTGCGCATTCTGATCGACTATATCGTCGATCCACAGGATTACAACGCTTTCGTCAAGGCCATTCACGAACTGAAGGATGTTCGATTACGGGACGGAGCGATCAGGTGGGGCATTTTTCAGGATGCCGATAATCTTCGCCACCTCAATGAAACCTTTGTGATGGAGTCCTGGATCGATTACCTTCGTCAGCGGGAACGATTCACTGCATCCGACCGGGCGCTCCGAGATCGGGTCTTCAGTTTGCACCGTGGCAGTGGGCCGCCTCGCATCACCCACACCATCTACGCCAAAGAAAGGGCTGACGAGAGTCCTCGAAAACAGGATTAGAGCACTGCATTCTTCTCTACTTGCCTTCGTCCCCCGCACTCCCGATCGCATCGCTTTCTGAACTGGTTCATCCAATATGCATGGGTACAGGATTAGCAATCTCAGTGTTGGATCTTGTTGGCATGCAAGCCGGCGAGTCTGCGGGCAGTGCAATTGCCCGGTCGGTCGATCTAGCAAAGCACGTAGAACAGATGGGATACAAGCGCTACTGGCTGGCAGAACACCACTCCATTCCTGGTCTCGCATGCTCGGCCACCCCTGTGCTGATTGGGCATGTCGCAGCCGCGACGACCACGATTCGGGTAGGGAGCGGCGGAGTCATGTTGCCGAATCACGCGCCACTGGTGGTTGCGGAACAATTTGGGACACTCGCAGCCCTCTATCCCGGAAGGATTGATCTGGGACTGGGGCGTGCTCCAGGTGGTGACTTCGCCACGATGCGGGCATTGCGGCGGGATCTACACCAGAGCGGAGAGGACTTTCCGGCGTTGCTTCAGGAATTGCGGACCTACCTGGGCCCGGAGCAGCCGAATCAAGTCGTGAAGGCGATCCCAGGAGAGGGAAGTAATGTGCCGATTACATTGCTCGGTTCGAGCCTCTTCAGTGCACGGGTGGCTGCAGTCCTGGGATTGCCGTTTGCGTTCGCGGCGCACTTTGCGCCTCAACTTCTATACCGGGCGGCACAACAATATCGAGAGCAATTCCAGCCAAGCGAAATTCTGCAAAGGCCCTATCTCATGATCGGAGTACAAGTGATTGCGGCAGAAACTGATGCCATAGCGAAACGATTGTTCACCACACCACAACAGCGCTTTTTGCAGCTCATCCGGAATCGCCCGGTGGAGCTGCTGCCGCCCGTGGATTCTATGGAGTTTCTCTGGCAGGACTGGGAACGCGCTGCCGTGGAGGACAAACTGGGGGCAGCGATTGTGGGATCGGATTCAACAGTAAAAGCCGGACTGGAAAAGCTGGTGAGAGACACAGGGGCAGATGAAGTGATCGCGGTGACGGATACCTATGAGCATCGAAACCGGCTGGAGTCGTATCAGCGGGTAGCCGGGATTCACTTTGCGTAATTCTTGAGATCAGCGTCTGCCCCGGAATTGAACGATTTCGCGGCGGTCGCGTTTTGAAGGCCTGCCGGCCGAGATGTCCACGTAGGGCATTGCTTTACGCTCTTCTGCCACTTTCTGACGCAGTTTCCTACTGGCTTCGGTTTCCCGGTACAGCGTTTGGGCGACTACGGCTGGCCCACGAAGCTCACTCGGAAACAGTACTTCAACCTCGAAATCTCCACCGTCGTTTGTTATCTCCAGGAATTCTCCAGCTCGAACATCCCTCGCGGCCTTAACGGGCCGGTTGTTAATCCGAATCCTGCCGAGATCGCACGCGCGGGCGGCCAACGCCCGGGTTTTGAAGAATCGAGCCGCCCACAGCCACTTGTCCATCCGCACCGAAGTCATCACTTTATTTTCCCATCCGTTCACCGTAAGTCCATAATGCCTGTCCGGCTCTTCTCATGGGCGGACTCCTTCGATCGAACTTCTCCTGGGATTACAAGTGGCGGTGGTATTCTCGACGCATGTTGAGGGTCGCAAAAGCGGCGCTACTTGTTTTCTTTCTTGCCGCGTCCCTACTCCTCCATGCGCAAAATCGGAAGAATCAAAACACCCTAGTAATTCAGGAGTTAGGCAAGGGCACGGTCCGGCTAGATGGCTCCTGGCAGTTCCATTTAGGCGACAACCCCAAGTGGGCTTCCGCTTCGTTTGATGATTCACATTGGAAATCTACCGAAGCCTCCACTTCCTGGGGGAGTCAAGGCTATCCAGGATATACAGGTTTTGCGTGGTACCGTCGCCATGTCAGCATCGAGAACATCAATGCTGAAAGAAATATTTACGCTTTGCTGATTCCCCCCGTGGATGACGCTTACCAGGTTTACTGGAACGGAGAGTTGATAGGATCGCGCGGAAAATTGCCTCCACATCCACGCTGGTATTACAGCTCGCCCTATGGCACCTTCGTTGTTCCGTCGCTCAGCACAGGAACAATTTCCATTCGCGTCTGGAAGTCGCCGCTTCTCTTTGTAGATCCCAGTTCGCTGGGTGGTATGAACGGGGTACCACTGCTGGGGGACGCCCATTCGATTGCTGCGCAACTGGCCGCCTATAAAGCAGACTCGGAACAACAATTCTTGTACGACTACACCTTGATGGTGCTCTACGGGGTTGTCACACTCATCAGTCTTTTACTGTGGAGCAGAAATCGCAAAGCACGGCTCTTTCTTTGGCTCGCAATTTTTGCTGCTACGCCAGTCGTTCTCTCGATTCTCAGGGGTGTGTTCCCGGTCCAAATCCCCATCTCGTACGCTTGGGGTTGGGGACTGAACCAACCCGTCTACGTGCTGAATCGTGTCTCGCTGTGGTTCCTCCTAATCTGGCTGCTGCGCCTAAATGACAATCGGACATTGGTGCGGTGGACGAGCGGACTAGCCATTGCCACGTTAGCGGCGGGAATCGTAGACGGAGGGCTCGCATTTTTCTGGGGAAGTGCCGGAGCGTCGATGCAGCGGTTGGATGCTGTGCTGACCTCCTTTATCTTCCTGGCCGAAGTTTTCCCCCTAGTGATTATCGCGATCGGCCATAGAAAGCCGCTGGAGGGCTCGCGTTGGTTCTTTGCTGTTAGTGCCCTCGTTTCGCAGATGATCGACACGATCGCAGACATCAGCACTGCCGGGCAGCGCTTTACACGCTGGACTCTCTTTGCCACTATCAACAGACCGCTCTTTACTCTCAATGCTGTTACGTTCACTGCGGCCAACCTGGCAGCGATTATGCTTTTCGTTTCCATTCTGTACGCCGTCTATCGGAGCAGTATGGAGCAGCAGGCTCGACAGCGGGTGCTGGAACGGGAGATGCAGAGCGCGCGTGAAATTCAACGAGTGCTGATCCCGGATAAGCTTCCCTCGCTTGATGGTTTTTCGGTCACCAGTGCCTATCAACCTGCGCTGGAGGTCGGCGGAGACTTCTTCCAGATCATCCGCGAAGAAGCGGGATCGACCATTGTGGCACTGGGGGATGTGAGTGGCAAAGGCCTGAAGGCAGCGATGAACGTGTCGCTCATCGTGGGGGTTCTGCGCTCGTTATCGGAGACGCAAGTGAGTCCCTTGAAAATGCTTGAGAAGCTTAACCATTGTTTGTGTGGACGGTTGCAAGGAGGCTTCGTCACGGCACTGATTCTGCGGCTCAATCGAGACGGCCAGGTAACGATTGCAAATGCCGGCCATCTGCCACCTTTTCTGAACCAGGAGGAGCTTGAAGTGGAAGGGTCGTTGCCACTCGGGGTGTTGGCCTCCGCAGCATATCGTGAAGACTGCGTGATGCTTCACCCGGGAGATCGATTGAGCCTGTATACGGATGGATTGCTCGAGGCACGCAACGCAAGCGGCGAACTCTATGGTTTTGCGCGGTTGCACGCTCTGCTTGCGTCTGGGCCATCCGCGAAGGAAGCGACCGATGCGGCGATCGCCTTCGGGCAGGAAGACGATATCACGGTGCTCACGATCACGCGGCTGGATGCCTGGGAAAGGCCCACCACATCCCTGGTCACACCCGACCTGAATCTCGAGCTAAACACCGTGTAATTCGGACGCACAGCCGGACAATGCCTGACAGTTCCGGCGCATTGAGGTTCTCCCCAAGGACAATTAGGCTGGCCCGGGGCTGACGTGTGTCCGTGTTTCGCGTCAGCCCCCACCAGAACTACGCTGCATCAAATTGCTAGAAGGTAAGTGTTATCGGCGCAGACAAACTTCCGGCATATACTGCACTCACCGAATAGGTACCTGTAACACCAACGTCGAAATGTGCCACGCCGCCTCCGGTCAGCTTCGCTGACTGGTAAGGGGTGATTCCCAGATAAAGTTCGACGGAACCTGTAGCCGGATGCCCGCTTATGGGAGATATACTCACATCGACCCTGGTGCCCTTCTGCGTGATCTGGATACCGGTGTCGTAGGCGATGACCGTGTAGTTGACGGATGTGGACGACTGGTTTCCGGCAGCATCGACCGCATGGACGGTATAAGTCTGGGCGGTGCCAGTAAGGGAGGCAGTTGAAGTCGGTACGTTGCTGGTGAGCGTACCTGTGCTCAGTGTTGGAGGCGAGATTAGGAGAGCCCCAGGCCCACCACAGGTGACCACTCCGGAACGTTCATCCGTGCAACTGTAGCTAGCTGTTACAGATTGGCCCTGAATATAGTCGCCTAGAATCAAAGTATTGGCAGCCGGAGACAGTGTGGGTCCGGAATTTACGATGGGCGCAACCGTGTCCACATTGATGGAATAGGTGTAGTAGGAGGTAGACCAGCTACCCGCGGTGTTCGTAAATTGGTATTCCTTGGTCCCGGCACAATCCTGAGCATAGTAGTGGAGCAGATAATTGCCGTCGGCAGGCACCGTCAGCGTCTGCGATGGCGTCGCGAAACCAACTGCTTCGCCCACGGTGGCCTGCTGTGGACAAGTAACGACGTTTGTGACTGTGACGTCCCCGCTGGCTGGCTGGGCCGGAGTAGGTTGAATACTACCGGCCTGCGCGATTCCATAGGTAATGCTCTGGATCGGTGAAGGAATGAAGCTGGTCGGCGCAGGCACGACCGGGGGCACGCTGGACAGCGTCACACTTAAACTTCGAGTATTGACCCAATTGCCCGGATGCTGATTCTGGAGCGTGACTGTGGTCAAGTCTTCAGGAACTCCCGCCACTGCGATGAATGTGGAATTGGGATGAGACGTAGAGCTGAGCAGCGTAAATAGCCCAGGACCGCTGAAGCTGGTGATCAGGTTTTGCGGGCAGGGCAGATCTTGCAGACCCGAAGCTGGGTCGAACGTACACGGACTACCCGTCCAGTCCTCGCTGGCCATCAGAAGACCGATCCCTTGATGGCCCTGCGGTGAGAGCACGGGGCTGGGGCCGTCAAAAATGTCGTTGAATAGCTCATTCGGTAGCGAGGAAACCGGGCACTGTGCGCCGCTTGGGGTGGTGCTGGAACCCGAGGTGCACTCCAGGGTGTAGACCGAGCATACCGCTATCCCGTCGATAAGTTCGCCGTTGTGAATCAGGCAAGAGGAAGTGGCAAACGACGTGCCGGCAACCATGGTCTGAAAGTCGGCGGGATTCAAGGCATTGTCCGTCACGTAGGGGATTGTTCCAGCCGAGATCGATAATGTTCCCGCACTCTGCGCCTTGGAGAGGTCGTAAACGAACTGGAACTTCTGGGTCAACGTTGAATCGATGGGGTAGTTCTGCGTCAAGTTCGTGGCCGCCGAGATTACATTCCCTGTCAGGTTGACCTGCCCTGAAACTCCCGTTTGCTTACAGTTCGTGTTCAGGTAAAGAGATGAACTCGCTACGTAATCACCCAGGTCCACCAGGTCGAATGTTGCCAGCTGTGGGCCTGCTACGAGATAGCTGCTGATGTTGAGCGCTGGAACGCCGTAGGTACCTACCAGTTTGTCGAGGTCCAGGCCGACCAGGTTTGGTACGGCCGAGGAGAATCCCGATACGTAGCACTCCTGGGAGTGGTCGGTTCCGGTATCGGAGGTTCCGCCACCGCAGATGTCCACGGGACTTCCGATGGCCGTCCCGATTCCGCCTGGCGTAACCGTGAGATTGATGTAGTTGTCGACTAAAAGATTGGCATTGGTGGTGCCGGTGGAGGGGGAAGAGGTAAGCACCGCCTGAGGCACCGACGGGCAAGTCAGGTTCAAGGTTGAAGTGTTAAAAGCGACCGGAGGAGAGTTTTTATTGGGCTGGCCCGTGGTGTTGCCTGGAGCCAGTCGCACATCGACCGGCCCGAACACTGCGACTGAATTCTGTGCTTTGGCGGGTTGGCAAACCGAAACCAGACCCAAGATGGCTACAAAATACCAGATTGAAGTTTGCTTCATAAAATCGCCAACCCCCCGTTGGCCACCCGCAGTGATGACTCACGCAGGGCGTTAGGAGCTCGCCAGCATATTCATGAACTCGTGTGGAATCAGTGAGCTATTGAAAATGGCCGAGGAGGGGGGAGCCTGGCCCAATAATAGAGGTAACTTCTGAGCGCGATTGTACCTTTGAAGTGAATCTCTGTCAATAGGCTGTTTGTAATATTTTCCACAGAGGCGAGCTTCCAATGTGGCTGGCGGCTACGTGGATTTACGTGATAGGCCGGCAAGAAGACAGTCTGGGGAAATGAGCGCGTCTGGCGGAGAGAGAGGGATTCGAACCCTCGATAGAGCTTTTGGCCCTATAACGGTTTAGCAAACCGCCGCCTTCAGCCTCTCGGCCATCTCTCCGCGCTACCCAAGTATAGCGAACTCCAGCGATTTCTACCTTGAGTTTTGTTATGATCGAGGAGAATTCGTGCTTTGCAGAAAACGCTGGCGTACGAAGAGAGCCTCTCGTGGATTGCAATTCAAACGTTCGGGCGAAATCCCATCCCTGTCCCTGATCCGCCCGAGCGTCGCTGCAGATTTTGGAGCCGGAGAATCCTGCGTGAAGCAAACCCTGCGTACTACCATCTTACTGGTGGTCATGTGTCTGACTGCGGTAGCGGCGCTTGCGATTCGATACGCTCCCACCCTGTTGTCAACCCGCTACCTACCGCACCGGTTCTGTTACCTCGCACAGCCATGGCTGATCTGGACCAATGCGCCCGCAGACGCCGCGATTTTTGTTTCCTATGTAGTGTTGTTTGAGTCGCTTTTCCTGCTGGCCTGGCTGGTGCGGTCTCAGCTCCGGCCGTATGTTTGGATACTCCTCGCGTTTGGCGGTTTCATTCTTACCTGTGGGCTTACTCACCTGATGGAAGTGGTGACGATCTGGTGGCCGGTTTATCCGTTATCCACAGCAGTCAAAATCACATGCGCGATCGCGTCGATACCGACCGCAGTCGCGTTTCAGTGGAAGGTGCGACCGCTCGCGAGAGAGGTCAAACAGTACCTGCAGGAAATGCACACGAGCCGGGAGGCACTCGTCGCGTCGGAGCGGCTGGCGGCGGTTGGCAGGCTCTCGGCAAGCATCAGTCATGAGATCAACAATCCCCTGGAAGCTGTCATGAATCTGATCTACCTGATCGGTACCCACCCGGCTTTGCCCGCCGATCTTCAGCCCTCCGTTCGATTGGCTGAAGATGAATTGAAGCGGGTGGCCCAGATCGCGAACCGCACATTAACGTATTATCGCGAGTCTGCGCAGCCGATTCGAGTCAACCTGAGAGAAGTGGTGGAAGCTGTACTGACGCTTGAAAAAGCCCGCATCACGGCAGCGCGAGTCTCCGTCACATGTAAATTTGTCGGCGATGAGCCGGTCATCACGGCACATCCGGGCGAAATGCGCCAGATCCTGATCAATATTGTAGAGAATGCCCTTGCCGCCATGCCCGAGGGCGGCAAGCTTCACGTCTCCATTCGTCCCGGCACGCGATCCAGTCTGCAGCGGGGCTACAGCATTCGGGTGGCTGATTCAGGCAGCGGAATGTCGCCTGAGGTCATGAAAAAGCTATTCACGCCATTCTTCAGCACCAAGGGATCCAGCGGCACCGGTCTGGGACTGTGGATTATACGGCAGATTGCGGAGAAGCATGGAGGCCGCCTGCGGGTGCGTTCCAGAGAAAACGTTGGCACGGTGGTTGCGATATGGCTTCCGGCACAAGCGAACCTCGCAGACGGCCAAACGATGCAGGCCAAATCGCAGTACCATGTAATGACTCCACATCCGCAGGAACCTGGCTAAGGCGGCGGACACGGAAGCGCACTTCAGGTTTTGGCTGAGCGGCCTCCGAAGTCAGCTACCAAGTAAAATACTGTTACATCGCAGCCAGCGATCTGAGAAGGCAGACTTTGAAGCGTATTGTCCTTTGTTTTGCATTTTTTGCGTTCGCCGCCAGCGGCGCCAGTGTCTATGCGCAGGTTGCGCCTCCTACGGAAGTACATGATGCCACGGCCCTCAAGCCGCCTGCGGGTGCTCGGGTGGCCATTGTTGAATTTGAGGACATGGAGTGCCCAGATTGCGCGCGCGCCAACCCGCTGCTGAAGGAAGCGTCGGAGAAGTACCATATTCCCTGGGTACGCCACGACTTCCCACTCTCAATGCACGTGTGGAGTTTTGATGCCGCAGTAGATGCGCGCTGGTTTGACACCAAATCCAAGAAGCTGGGAGATGAATTCCGGGATGCGGTATTTGCGAATCAGGCCAGCATCCAGACTCAGGCCGATTTGCGGGCCTTCGCGGAGAAATTCGCACAACAGCACAATCTCGGCTTTCCGTTTGTTGTCGATCCACAGGGGAAACTGGCTGCGGAGGTCAAGGCCGACTATGCACTTGGGCAGCGGATTGGCATCGAGCATACTCCCACCATCTGGGTCGTGACAAATAAGAAGAGCGGAGTTCCCTTTGTGGAGGTGGTTGATAGGACCCGGCTCTATCAAATTATCGATCAGGCGCTGGCTGAGACAGCCAGCGAGAAGGGGAGTACCTCGGGAGCCGCAAGCCGTTCGCGGCACGCGACATCTGAATAGGAAAACCAGCAGGCCCGGTTCAACTTGCCGGGCCTGGTTCTATTTGGCGAGTGGGTCGTTCGTCACAAGAACGCCAAAATTGCTCGATCCGGGTGCAGGGTCGAGCACGAAGACGCTATGCACTTCCCCTCCGGTGGGAGAAAATGGGGCTGCCGCGATGGCCGTGGTAGATCCGGTTTGCGTGACCTGGACTTCATAGGTGCCCGGCGCCAGCTGGAGGTAGCTAGAGGTCACTTGCCGGGACTGGAAAGCGCTCACAACCGGAGTTCCGCTGATGCTGCCGCCTGGAGGGGTCAGGTAGATATCGACCGGGCCTGCGGTGGAGGATGCGTTGACGACGCGCAGTTTGAATTTGCCCGCGCCCGGAGATGTGTTGTCATCCGTGAGTGGCATCAGGCTGATATTAGGATAGGTTCCGAGATTCAGAATCGTGTAATAGCCGTTTTTTACAATGGTTTGCGTGGAGGTAGTCAGATCCGTTCCAGGCTTTTGATAGATGGAGATTTTCTGCGAAAGGCCCGCACCGATCTGGCGGTAATTCCCGGAAGAGTCGTCGGTCGCGTACTGGCCTGCCGGTTGCACGCCTACTGTGCCGTAGGGAAGACTGGCGGCTATTCCCGTCACTCCTACCTGAACGTTGTAGTCCGTCAGACCAGGCGACGCGTTCACCGAACGCACATTGGCATTGCCGGTGGTTCCGCAGCCTGCAATCAACAGCGATGCGGCCAGGGTGAGTGTCCCGCAGGTAACGCGCCATTTTAGAGACATATTCCGATCCACTCCTTCGGGAATGCGTCCAACCTCATTGATCTGTGTCGCTGAGTTCGTCGCTGGCTGAATGTCGAATGTGAAACATACAACTGAATCTTTGCCTGCTCTGGTGTGACGGACAGGTAAACGGCCGCATCTGAACGTTCGAGTTTCACTTATCGGATGCGCTGGGCTAAAACGAGTTTGCCGGTTCTTCGCGATTTTTTCAATTGCATAATCACGAATGTATATTTTTTGTCATCGAATTTGTGTGCCGCATGCATAACCGAAGTACTTGCTCCATTTAGATGTGCGCTGAACAGGTGTCGTCGCTATGTACCCGAAACCCCCGCGAACCAAGGCAGGCCGACTCCGTTGTGCCTGCAGGGCAGCGAAGCCGCGGATGTCGCGCATCGATCCGTCTCTTCCGCGCTGGATTCACTGCGTAGCGTGGCTCGTCCTGGTGCTTGGATGCAGCGACTTGAGGCCGATTGATGCCGTTCCGTTGCAAACACCGTCACAATTTCCGCAAAAGCAGAGCGGTCCAGAAGCTCTGCAACCCGTCCAAGCAATTCCTCTCACCAGTTCCCGCATTGCAGATCGAGCGGAAGCCGCGTCGAAGTATACCGTCGAGGTGACGAGTGAAGGGTGGCAGCTTGCCCCTGTGCAACTGACTGTGGGGGATGAGATTGAATTCCGTGCGACGGGGCGCCTCAGACTGAGCGACGGCCACACCGCTGGGCCGGATGGAGTTGCACGTGGCTGGACCGATCTGCTGCGCGTCTACCCTCTGAGTAACGCAAATGGCGGAGCACTGATTGGGCGGCTTGGAAAGGGCAGTGCTGGATTTCCTTTCCTGATTGGAGCGGCTCGATTGTGGACCTCGCCTTCCTCCGGCCCGCTTTATCTGCGAGCAAACCTGAGTCCAGATTTGACGGGCGACGGAAGTTTCCATGTCGCGATCCGCCGAGTCAGAAGCCGCGGTGTGGCCGTAGGTTCGCCAGAGATGTCGAAGGCGTTTCTCTCGGGAATCTCGCCGAATCTTTTTGCGGCCATTCCCCGGCGGGTTCAGGATCTGAAGGGCGACTCCGGCGACATGGTAAATATCGCGCTGCTGGGTACCCGGCAACAGGTGCAAGGCGACCTTGCAAAGGCAGGTTGGTTTTCTACGGACGCAGATCCGCAGGACGCGTTACTTCACGGTCTGATCGACACACTGTCGCGCCGGTCCTATCGGGATGTTCCTATGAGTACGTTGTATCTGTTTGGCCGTTCGCAAGACCTGGCGTATGCACGCGCCAGTGCAATTGAGGTCGCGGCTACGCGCAATCACATGCGTCTATGGCAAACAAAGGTGACGGTAGATGGCCTGCCATTCTGGGTAGGTTCTGCAACCCGCGATCACGGGTTTGAGAGGGACCAGCGCACGGGCGGCGTGACTCATCACATCGATCCCGATGTGGACCGCGAGCGTAGTTATATTCTGGCGAGCCTGAACGACGCGGGCCAGCTTAAAGCTGCTGCTTACGTGATGCCGTCGCACCCTGTACATGCAGCCCGTACCGCTACAGGTGGCAGCTTCTCCAGCGACGGCAGGATTCTTGTGCTTTTGTTGCGCTAGAGATCACCGATCCATCCGCTCGACTCCGTCGAATCCGCATCTAACCTTTTAGCGGCATTCTTGCTGCTGACGCTGCTAGTAGCTCGGGCAATCTCATGTTTCGCTGCCTGAGGGCGTTGAAAGAAATGTCAGCAGAGGCGCAGGTTTTCGCGATTTCCTCTGCTTGTCGTCGGCGAAGGAGAATCGCGCCAGCCGACGGACTCTGCTGATGAATTTCACTGGCTGAAGTCAGCCTGAGTCGGGCTCCTTCCTGCAGACGATCTTCTTCCCAAACGCTTCCGCTGATTCAGTGCATCCAACAGACCAGTCATTAAATCTCTGCAGTTCGAAGGTGACCCATGAGTCTGGAAACGATCGAAGAGTTATTGCTGGATGAGCTCAAGGACTTGTATTCCGCGGAAAAGCAAATTACCAAAGCTCTGCCGAAGATGGCGAAAGCCGCATCTACGCCAGACCTGAAGCAGGCTTTTGAAAGCCACTTAGAGGAAACAAAGGGACAAGTGCAGCGGTTGGAACAGATTTTCGAGATGTTAGGTAAAAAAGGAACGGGCAAGACTTGCGAGGGGATGAAGGGAGTTCTACTCGAAGGTTCTGAGATGATCGAGGATGCGGAGAAAGGGTCCGTCCGCGATGCTGGTCTGATTGCCGCAGCACAGCGTGTTGAACACTATGAAATGGCCGGATACGGCTCCGTTCGTGCTTTTGCCCAACTGCTTGGCAAAAGCGAGATGGTTCAGCTGCTGGACGCCACCTTGAGCGAAGAAAAAGCTGCGGATTCCAAGCTGACACAAATCTCAAAAGGCGTAAACAAACAGGCGCAAAGTCAGAAGTAAACTGCTGCAGCACTTTCGGTTCAGCAGTGTGCCTCCCTGATAAGAATCCTGTTTCCGGATTATCGGGGAGGCGACATATTTTGGTCTTTCATTGCGTCAAATACCTGGCCCGCAGGGTGGCAGATGGCTTTCACCAGGCTGAAGTAATGGCGTGCCCTTTTAACATCCAGCGCGATCTGTGCTTTCAGCGCATCAGCGGATGGCCATTTCTGCTCTGAGCGTATCCACTCCAGAAACTGGAGCCGCAATTCTGTAGTTTCGTCCAGCGTTATCGGATGGAAGTTCAAGATGTGGCTTTCCACGGCAAACGAATCCCAGCCAAAGGTAGGCCGATCGCCGACGTTGGTGATCGCGGGAAATTGCTCTCCATCGATCTTCAAGCATGTCGCGTAGACGCCGTTGGCCGGTAGCAATTCAGAATACGGAGCCAGGTTGATGGTGGGAACAGTATAGGTTGAGCCGTAGCCACGGCCTGGCGCGGGGCTGGAAATAATTTCAAAGGTGCGGCCCAGCATTTGCCGCGCGGCGCGCAGGTTGCCTTGTCCGATGGCAGCACGCACGGCACTGCTGGAGACAACCTGACGCCGCCAAAGCGTGGGTCGATGCACGCGAGCCTCGAAGCCAAACTCCTCGCCAAGCGTAGCCAGTTCATTCACATCCGCGCGAGCATCCGCGCCGAAGCGGAAGTTTTCTCCCTCCTGGACTTCAACTGCGCCAAGCGCATCGCGCAGCACATCGCGGGCAAACTCCCGGGCAGTCAACCTTGAAAGGGCCTGGGTAAAGGGCAGAATCAAGGCAGCATCTATCCCCGTTTGTGCCAGCAGGTGCAGTCTCTGGGCTGGTTGAGTGATCATTCGCAAACCGCTCTCAGGACGCAGCACGCGAACGGGATGAGGCTCGAAAGTGATCGCGATGGAGTGAGCATTCAGAGCACGCGCGCGTGCAGTGACATCCGAGAGCACTGCCAAATGGCCACGATGTACACCGTCGAAGTTGCCTATGGTTACGACGGATGGACCATAATGCGAAGGTATTTCTTGTAAGGAGCGGAAAATCTGCATCGCTATAGCTCGATCGGGATGCGCAGGCCATCATAGGCCAGGCGGATGTGGAGAGGGAGTTCTTTTTCCGTCTCAACCTGGCCCAGATCATGCGACATATGAGTGAACCACGCGCGTCGTGGACCGATCTTCTGCACAAATCTCACGGATGAGTCCAGATTGGAGTGGCTGGGATGCGGGGTGCGGCGCAGCGCGTCCAGAATCAGCACATCCAGGCCCTGCAGAAGCCGGAAGCTGGCCTCAGGAATGTCGCTCATGTCTGTAAGATATGCGGCATTGCCAAATCGAAAGCCTACGGTCTGCAATGTCCCGTGCAGCAGCGGGACGGTAATAAAATCGGCTCCAAACAATTGCGTGTGGGCGTCCAGCGGATGCAGTTCCACTCGCGCTTTGTGCGGGTACTGGTTGCTTTCAGCAAACGTGTATCCAAAGACGTGGCGAAGCACTTGTGTGGTGGTTGCGTCGGCATATAAAGGAATCTTTTCCGGGCGTTGGAAGCTGAGCGGACGCAGGTCATCCAGACCGAGAATGTGGTCTGCGTGAGAATGTGTGTACAGCACTGCATCCACGCGGCGGATGTTCTCACGAAGGGCCTGGTGCCGAAAATCCGGCCCCGTGTCGATGAGAACGCAGCGGCCAATTTCCCCATCATGGAACTGGATCGCAATGGAGGGACGGGTCCGCCGGTCGCGCGCATCGGTGGAGGTACATACGGGACAGCCGCAACCGAGTGTAGGAACACCCATCGAAGTGCCGCTGCCCAGGAGGATAAGTTCTGCTTGCATGCTTTGTCTGCGAGGGAACCGAAAAGGCTGAAACTCGAAAAATCGTAGCTTACCGCCGCTTGGGTGGAGGTGCTGCTTGAGGTCCGGGATTTGACGCTTTGCGCGCGATCGCATTCGTGATTTCCAGGAACATCATGCGCAATTCGAACAAAGCGCTGTCGAGCAGCCGGTGTTCCGAGTCTGTCAGATTGCCCTTCGTCTTTTCGCTCAAGACACCTAAGAGATCGATCGTCTGGCGTGCGCCCATCAGATCGATGCGTGGCTTTTCTCCCGGCTGAGTGCCTGCCCCCATTGCCATCATGGCGGTCATGTACATCGACTGGACCAGGTGCTCAAACCCGACGGGGCCAAGACGGGCAGAATCCGGAGACTTCGCGCGCAGCAGGTCGTCGAGTTCTCTGGTGGTCTGCTGGTACGCCGCATTGGATTCGGCATTCTCCTGTGCGGTAGGACCGGGGGGCATGGCCGCATCCTGAACTCTCGAGCTTTCGCTGGATTCGGGCGCACGGCTCGATGTACTGGTGCCGGACCCTTGAGAAGCTGCAGATGCCGCAGGGGATTGCGTCGAGCCAGCTGCCTCACTTCTCGCAGCATCTACTGCGGAGTGCCGCTGTTCCGGTTCCCTGCGCTCTGTTTCGCGGTGCTCGGCTGCGCTTTGTGCGGCGGCTTCCGGGCGGATCTCTCCATCGGAGGATATTTTCCGTCGGTCGGTAAATGTCACCTGCGGTTCTTTTTCATGCATGAGAATCGCTCATCTTTCTAGCTCCGCTCCTGGGCGGAGTCATGTTTCAAGGCTGGATTGCGGAAGGTTTGAAGTCAAATGGAAGCGAGGCTGGCGTGATGGCGCAGCCCACGGCGTTGAGCTCGAGTTTTCTGTCCAGCGCCTCCCGGCGAATGGTACCCAAAGCGAGCACTCGCTCTGTGCCATCGGGAAAGCTAATGGATCCCACACTGGAGAGTTCGCCTACGGACTTGTTCTCCGCAAGCAGCGGGATTCTGGGGTTCGGCTTTGGCAGTTGGCAGTTATTCTGCACCAGGAAGCCGCTGAAGTTCCGATGAACATTGCCGCGTGAGCGTATGCGCTCGACAATCTCCTGGCCGAGATAGCATCCCTTTGAAAAATGAAGCGCCCGCGTCTGGCCGGTCTCCTGAGGCAGATCACGATCGGTAATGTCGATGGAATATGCAGGTGTACCTTCCAGAATTCGCAGCTGTTCGACTGCTTTTGCGCCACATCTCGCAACGCCGGAAGCTGTCAGAGCGTTCCAGACCTGCAGCACGTCCTTTGGCTTGCACCAGATTTCATAGCGAGGAACAAGCGGGCTGTACCCCCCGATCGCCATAACTCGCAGGCCCCCCCATAATGTGTTTTCCATCTGCATCGCGCCTGCGGGAGGGATGGGAAAGCCAGCCAGCCCCAGGATGTTCGCCGCTTGTGGTCCGGCAATGCCCACAGCAGTCCACTCCTCCGCATGCTGAAGAATGACATCATCCATGATGATGTATCGCTCGAGGTATGCTGCGAGTGTGCCCAGTTGCGATGCATCTGTTTGCAGCCAGAGTGCGTCGGCCCCGCGATAGATGTACAGGTCTCCCTGGATGCGGCCCTGCGCGTTCAGTACGAAGGCGTAGCAGCCCTGATTTGTAGAGAGCCCGACGACAGAATTGGTGACCATTCCGTTCAGCCAGCGCACGCAGTCTTCACCTTCACAGCGCAGAAAACTACGCCAGCCCAGGTCGTAAACGCATGCCCCGTTCAACAGAGCACTCAATTCGGAAACAGTTTCAGAGAATTCCGCAGCGGTGATTGCACCCCGATACTCAGCAAGCTGCAGCGAAGCTAACGCGCCCATCGCATCCGCGAGCGGTGTGGGTGCGGAAGCCGGGATGCGGGACTGAGATGCAGATCCAACGGCCGGAGTTTCTGGACCGGATGCATTGAGAGCCGGAGTGGAGTTAGCTTCCAACATTAGGTCTTCTGTCCAACGGTACACTCAAAATTATAGCGGGGATGTGAACAGCAGCCCCGCGATGAGGGTACATGATGGGGAAATGCTTTCTACCGATGATCCGCGGGCGATGCGTTTTAAGGATGTTTCTGTGTGGAATAGCGTTTTTTGTTACAGCTTCTCCAATCGCTGGGATGGGGCAAGAAAGTTCTCCACCTATCCGCTCCAATTCTCCGAATCAGCCATCGCAGAAGACAAAACCGCACACCAGTTCGCCTGCCTCTGGCGAACAGCAGACCCACGTTACTCCCGAGCAGGCGCAGCAGCTCTTCCGTTCAGTGGATTCGATTCTGAAGTTCGACAGTGACGCAACGGGTTTGCCGGTCCTTCACTCTGTCCACCGGCAACTGGTCACGCGGGACGAAGTTGAACAGTATCTGCTGCAGCAACTGCAGGACGATCGTGACGCCAAACGCCTGCAACGCAGCGAACTGGTTCTGAAAAAATTTGGTTTGCTGGACCGAGATTTTCAATTGAAGCCGTTTCTGATCCAGCTCCTTCGCGAGCAGATTGCGGGTTATTACAATGACAAGACCAAAACGGTGAGCCTGCTGGACTGGATTCCACCGGAGGAGCAGAAACCGGTGCTGGCACATGAACTGACCCATGCTTTGCAGGATCAACACGTAGATCTAAGAAAGTGGGGCCAGGAGAGCGATCCGGACATCCCAACCAACGTGACGCAGGATAACCGGCACATTGCTAGAGATGAGGAGGACACAGCCCGCGACGCC
Organism: Acidobacteriaceae bacterium; assembly: GCA_035713565.1. Classification (GTDB taxonomy): domain Bacteria; phylum Acidobacteriota; class Terriglobia; order Terriglobales; family Acidobacteriaceae; genus JAKAAZ01. The sequence continues at coordinate 27,333 of DASSZI010000045.1, forward strand.
GTGGTGGAGGGACAGGCAATGGCTGTTTTTTTGGATTACGCTCTTGCACCCGCGGGGAAGAACATACTGACCGCACCCAAGGTCGTCGATAAGATGGACCAGGCGATGGCAGACAGCGCGGATTCGCCAACGCTAGCGAATGCTCCTTTGGTCCTGCAGCAATCGTTGATCTTTCCGTATGTGGCAGGCCTGAACTTTGTCCGGACGGTGCTCGCAGCCAAGGGCAAGAAGGGGGCCTTTGCTGGAATGCTCGATCACCCACCTTCTTCCAGTTACGAAATTATGACTCCCCAGGTTTACCTGGAGCACAAGCCTGTGCCTCTGCTGCAAATGCCAGATATTCATCCGCTCCTTGGCGCTCAGTACCGCCCCTATGATGTCGGCGTGATGGGCGAGTTCGATGTGCAGATTCTGACGGAGCTTTTCGGGGGTGCTCAGGCGGCCCAGGCGCTGACGCCAGCTTGGCGCGGAGGCATTTATTACGCGGCGCAAAGTAAATCGGCAAAGGCCGGAGCGGGCCAGGATTCACCAGCTTCACTCGCGCTCCTTTATCTATCCCGCTGGACCACCCCACAGGCCGCGCGAGCTTTTGCAAAGGTTTACTCGCAGGAAATTTCTCGCAAATACAATAACGCTGTCCGGGCTGATGGAAACGATTCGGGAAGCGAGGGCGCCAATGCACTCACCCGGATCTGGAATACGCCCGAAGGTCCGGTTCTGATTGTGGTTACAGGCCGAACCGTCTACGTTAGCGAAAGCCTTCCGCTCGATCTTGCGCGCAAGCTGCAACTTGTCATGATGGGCAGCATTGAAGGAAACGCGAACAGTATGGTCGCCGGGAAGAGAACCTCGCAAAGGGATTTGACCTCCGCTCTGCGCCATCGGCTGTTTACCGCCGGGATTATGCGAGAAGCTTTGCAGACGGTTCAAGCCCGCCGGGAGCTTGTGGAGAAATCCGGAGACCGGGCAATTGTGCTCGCCGGACAAAGCACGCGATAAAGCGTCCACGTTATACTTAGCCTTTTGCTGACGAACCAGGCTGTGATCGCAGACTGCCGCAGCACGGTTAGCAGATACGCACCTGAGCGAACCTAAAGGAGTGATTCCCCAGATGTTTCGTGCGGAGATTGGCATCATCGGTGGCAGCGGACTGTATAACATGCCTGGGCTGACGAATGTACATGAAGACCAGGTGAGCACACCCTTTGGCGACCCGTCCGACTGGCTGACGTTTGGAGAACTGCATGGCCGCAAAGTCGCATTCCTGGCGCGCCATGGACGCGGTCATTTTCTCTTACCGTCAGACATCAATTATAGAGCCAACATCTACGCAATGAAACAGGTTGGCGTATGCGCAATTCTTTCTATATCCGCCGTGGGCTCTCTGAAAGAGGAACACAAGCCGGGAACTTTCGTGATCCCGGACCAATTCATCGATCGGACTTACGCGCGGCGGAGCACCTTTTTCGGGCCGGACGTAGCTGCCCATGTTTCCATGGCCGATCCGGTCTGCTGCGAGATCGGCAACGCTCTGCAGGCCGCATGTGACAGCAGTGGAGTGACCGCAGTCCGGGGCGGTACCTACGTGTGCATGGAAGGACCGCAGTTTTCCACCCGTGCAGAATCGAACCTTTATCGGTCCTGGGGTGCGGATGTCATCGGTATGACGAATCTGCAGGAAGCGAAACTCGCGCGCGAAGCGGAGATCTGCTACGGCACGCTAGCTATGGTGACGGATTATGACTGCTGGCACCCTGGACACGATTCCGTTACCACGGATCAGATCGTTGCCGTGCTGAACCAGAACAGTGCAGCGGCGCAGAAAGTGCTGGATGCCGCAGTTGCAAACTTGCCGGGAAAGCGGAGTTGCCACTGTCAATCGGCATTGAAGGACGCAATCATCACCAGGCATTCGGTCATTTCACTGGCGACGAAACAGAGGCTGCGGCTTCTGCTTGATAAATACATTCAGCCGAGCGATAAGCCGCAAAGCAAATAGCAGCCAACCAACTGGTCTTATCCAGGGAGCCAACGCACCATGCCTATTCTTATAGTCGGTTCCGTAGCCTTTGACAGTATCCGCACACCGCATGGTACTGTTGACCGCTGCCTGGGGGGCGCGGCGACACATTTTGCGCTTGCAGCCAGTTTTTTCACACAGGTTCGTGTCATCGGAGTAGTAGGGGAAGACTTTACCGCGCGGCATGAAGAAGTATTTCGGGTGCACGGCATCGACACACGTGGAATTGAGCATGCTCGCGGCCAAAGTTTCCACTGGACTGGCGAGTACCGGGACAACTTGAACGAGGCACAGACCCTTCGCACAGATCTCAATGTTTTTCAGAGTTTTCAGCCAAAGATACCTGACGCTTACCGCGACAGCGAGTATCTGTTTCTTGCGAACATTGATCCAGGTTTGCAGTTGCAGGTGCGCAGGCAGATGCCCGGAGTCGAGATGGTATGTGGCGACACGATGAATTACTGGATCACGGGGCATCGTGAAAAGCTGCTGGAGACTCTGCGGGAAATGGATGCGCTACTGATCAATGATGGTGAGGCCAAACTGCTGGCCGGGGAAAACAATCTTGTCAATGCGGCGAAAAGTATTATGAGGATGGGCCCGAAGACACTGATCGTAAAACATGGGGAATATGGTTCTACGGCCTTCTTTGGGGATGCATCTTTTCCGGCGCGGGTGAAGAATCAGTTCTTTCGTGCTCCCGCGCTGCCGCTGGCGGAAGTCGTCGACCCAACGGGGGCAGGAGATTCCTTTGCAGGAGGCTTCTTCGGCTATCTGGCATCCCAGCCTTCCCTGACGCCCGCAGTGTTCAAACGGGCGATGTTCTATGGCGGAGTGATGGGATCCTTTGCTGTCGAGCGCTTCGGTACGGAACGTCTGCAGCATGTCACTCGAGAAGAAATCGACGAGCGTTTTTCTCTGTTTCGAGAACTCTCACATCTCGATGTCGAATAGGCGCCGAGGCACGCATACAGCGCCGGCTCTTGAGAACCGGCCGCAGATTACGCTGCAGGAAGAGACGAAGTTCGCCACAGCTGCGGCGGTCCTGCTGATTACCAGCTCCCTGATTTATTGTGCCCGGCGGAACCTACTTCTGCTTTACGGCGACGCGGTCGCTCATCTTCACATTGCCCGGCGCGTTTTCGACTCTCTCAATCCTGGCTTCCGGCAGCTTGGCTCCGTGTGGCTCCCTCTGCCTCATTTGTTGATGCTCCCCTTTGTGCAGCGCGCTGACTGGTGGCAGAGTGGACTGGCGGGAGCAATCCCCTCCATGGCAAGTTATGTTCTGGCTTGCAGTGGCATCTACTACCTGGCGCGGCAGTGGATGCGACCTCTGTTTGCCGCAGTGGTCTTCCTCGCGCTCGCGCTGAATCCAGGCTTGCTGTATATGTCGGTCACCGCCATGACGGAGCCGCTTTTTCTCGCGCTGATGATCTGGAGCGCCATACATCTGGCCGCCTTCGAGGCAGCTGTGCGGAAGGCCGATTCGGTGGCTGGACGCGTTGCTCTGCTCAAGCTTACCTTCGTATTGATTGCGGCCGTTTTCACCCGGTACGATGGCTGGATCTTAGGTTCGCTCGCCTGGATGATGGCTGTTTATTGGACGGTGAGGGATGGCTGGTGGCGGGAACGGGCCAATGCCCACGTATTCCTTGCATGCACGCTGCTGCTGCTGGCCGCGCCCGCGACATGGCTTGCGTACAACTGGCGTATTTATGGCGATCCGCTGGATTTTCTACGCGGACCCTATTCTGCGGCAGCGATTGCACGGCGCACTACAAAGCCCGGAGCGTCCCCCTACCCTGGTTGGCACAATCTGGGGGTCGCCCTCCTTTATTACATAAAGTCGGCCAAGATGGGGGCGGCTCCGCTGTACTGCGGGCGCTGGCTGCTGCTGATGGCGGCTGCGGGAACGGCATACTCGCTCCGGTTCTTCCGTCGCAATGTTGTACCTGCCGCAGTCTTGTTCTGGATGCCCGTACCGTTTTATGCGTACGCGGTTGCCTACGGATCGGTCCCAATCTTTCTTCCGGTCTGGCTGCCTCACTCGTTCTATAACACTCGTTACGGGATGGAGTTGCTTCCCGCGCTCGCCCTGTTCCCTGCATTTGCGATAGTTGCCGCAGCAAAAAAGCGTCCCCAGTGGGCCCGGTGGATCAGCGCGTTCGCTGTACTTCTTGTGATTGCCAGCAGTGCAATGCTGATGCGCGACACTCCATTGGTCCTGCGAGAAGCCAAAGCCAACTCAATGACGCGGCTGCCGTTCGAGCAGGCGCTGGCAAGCAGGCTGATGCTGCTGCCTCCGCACTCTACTCTTCTGATGTACACCTCGGCCCATATCGGAGCACTTCAGCAGATTGCGTTTCCTTTACGCCAGACGATCAACGAAGGTGATTACGGGCTGTGGAGCGGTGCTCTTGCGGACCCTGCTGCATCTGCCGACTTCATCGTTGCACTGGATGGCGATCCGGTGAGCAAAGCGGTTCGGCAGCACCCTAAGAATCTGCAGTTGCTGTTTTTGATTTGCAGTACGGGCCAGCCATGCGCGCGCATTTATCGTTCCACAGAGCACGCGCTGCGCTGACCCGGCAGATGGGGAGGGCGGAAGAGAAGGTTGAAGGGTGAAGAAATCCCGACCGATTTGCGTCCGAGCTATTCGTGAAAGGAAACGAGCGACATGGGCTGAGTCAACCCGAAAACGACTTCAGATCCCTGAGGTAAGACGGCTTGATGGCTTTCCAGCAACCAGTGGGCGCCTACGTAACCTACCGCAGCGCCGCCAGCAACCAGCGCCGCCGGACCGGCTGCGATTAGAAAACCGGCTGCAGCTGCTCCGCTGCCCAGCAACCCCGCTTCCGCGGCTGTTCTTTTGCCATGGTCGGTACTGACCACGGTGCCTTCAGATCCGGTCCTTACGTTGTCCGTCCTGCCAAGGTCATAAACTTCGGCGTGGAGGAAATATCGGGTCCCGTCAGGCAGGTTTACCTCGTCCGGACGCAACCGGATGGAGGCGCCTCCGCGGATGCGTCGGCCTGAGCTAACCGAGGTCACACGGCCGGTAACAGTCGAGCCTGCGGGAATGACAATGCGGTTATCCTTCTTGACCGGCTCAATCAAACGGGCAGTGAAGACCGAACCAGGCTGCGTCGTAGCAGTGGACAGTTGCTGGTTGAGCGTGACTTTGAGGATGGTTCCTTCCGGCAACTGATTCGGCCCGGAGGGAACGCTCGTCACGACGTCGGCATTAGGATCGTAACTCGATTTGATTTCCTCTCGACTCACCAGGCCTGGGTGATCCACATACGTGTGGTCGGCGGGAGATGTTGGCATCGCCTCCATGTGGGGCTTAGGATGTATGGCGGACGCGACGGAGGAGTCGGATGAGGAGGAATCCGCGCCGAGATCATTCGTGGTCACAATGGCTTCGTCCGGCGGATGGGAAACACCCTGGTACGCACTAGGTTTATTCGCCTGCCCGAATGCGGTAGCCGCGATCATGATGGTTGCCAAGGTCGTAACCGCAATTGCTTTCATCGAAACTTCACCTCTTTAACTTGTGTTAGCCATTCGCCGCTGCCAAAAACAGCTTCGCGCAACTCCCTGACAAGTTCGACTCAGGGACGCAGGGTCGGGTTGTTATTACCAGCTTTGACGCATGGTAAACCTACGCTGTGCATTAGTTTAGCCGAGCCGCGTGGAAAAGGAGCGCAACGTGCTTGCGTCGGGTATTCATCTAGTTATCCGGACCCGACAGGGAATCGGCCAAAGCCAGAAAGCAAATTTTGTGCGTCGTCCGGACAGAAAAGAGGTCTGAAAAGCTGCTGCTACAATCGATGCTATGGCGGCGGTTGCGAACCTGGTGCAAGGCGGGCAGTAAAGGTGGGTGCGCCGGTCGTGGGATAGCGAGGCGTTCTCTTCCGTATTCGAGCGCGGAAACGAGACCGGATCATGGAAAATTTTGTTGAGTCGATCCGCGCGACCACCGGAAGCTCGATCCCGGTTCACCGCAGGCCCCTACTCAATGAGCGGCTGCAGCATAAAATTCTGAGGAGCAGTATGACGGAAATTACCTCGATCCATGCGCGCGAGATTCTGGACTCTCGCGGAAACCCTACTGTGGAAGCAGACGTGATGCTCGAAAGCGGAGCCATTGGCCGTGCGGCTGTCCCAAGCGGAGCGTCTACGGGTGAACACGAGGCTGTAGAACTGCGTGACGGCGATTCTGCCCATTACATGGGCAAAGGCGTGCTGCAGGCCATCGAGAATGTCGAAAGCGTTCTCGCGCCGGAACTGACCGGCATGGATGCCAGCAATCAGCGCCTAATTGACCAGACGATGATCGCTCTGGATGGAACACCGAACAAAAACCGGCTTGGGGCAAACGCTATTCTAGCTGTGTCCATGGCCAATGCGAGAGCGGCTGCGAATGAACTTCGCATGCCCCTGTATCGATATTTGGGCGGAGTGCATGCATGCACGCTTCCCACGCCGATGATGAACATTCTGAACGGCGGTGCCCACGCCGACAACAATGTCGATTTTCAGGAATTTATGATTATGCCGGCAGGCGCGGAAACATTCTCAGACGCCCTGCGCATGGGCGTGGAGGTGTTCCACACCTTGAAAGGCGTGTTGAAGAAAAAGGGCTATAACACTGCGGTAGGAGATGAGGGTGGGTTTGCTCCTTCCTTGAAATCCAATACGGAAGCGATCGAAGTGATTCTGGAGGCGATCGCGCAGGCTGGCTATGCTCCGGGGGAAGAGATCTTTTTGGCGCTGGATCCGGCCGCTAGTGAGTTCTTTGACGCCAACAAGAATAAGTACGTTTTCAAAAAGTCCGATAAGAGCGAATACAGCAGCGAGGAAATGAGCCGTTTCTGGGCGGACTGGATTCGGCAGTATCCAATTGTCTCGCTGGAAGATGGCCTGGCGGAAAACGACTGGGAGGGCTGGGCGTTCCTGACCAAGGAGTTGGGCGACCAGGTGCAGCTTGTCGGAGATGACCTTTTTGTTACAAACACCGAAATTCTGCAGCGTGGAATTGAACAGGGTGTGGCCAACTCCATTCTGATCAAGGTCAACCAGATTGGCACGGTCAGCGAAACGCTGGAAGCCATAGATCTTGCGCGGCGCTATGGATATACCTCAATCATTTCGCATCGCAGCGGTGAGACGGAAGACACATTTATTGCGGATTTCGCTGTGGGTACAGGTGCTGGGCAGATCAAGACCGGATCGGCCTCCCGCACGGATCGTATCGCGAAATACAACCAACTGCTGCGCATCGAAGAGGAACTCGGTCAGGCGGCCCAGTTCCTCGGCTTGGAATCTGTCAATTATGGCGAGTGATGCGCCACAAGTATTCCGAGCTGTTCTTTGAATTCCTCTGAAATACCCACCCAAGCTCTGGAAAGTTGAGTTTTTTGAAAATGCTGCGAGTTTTCACCCGTTCTTTTGCCACATCCGCTCTGCTCGGTTTGTTCATGTCTCCGGGGCTAGTTGCACAACAACACACGAATACAGCTTCTTCTCCTTCCTCGCAGGCGAAAACCTCTGATGCTTCAGCCCCGGGGCTGACCCCGGTGAGCGATCCCGCCACGGCCGCGCAAATCCGGGAACTGCTGCAAGTGACCGGCGCAACCCGCAACGCCACTTTGATGGTGGGGCGAATGATCGATCAGATGAAGCAGCAGGCACCTTCGTTTTTTCCGCAGGACTTTTGGACGGATATGAATCAGAGTTTTCAGCATCTGGATGCTGAGAGTCTGATGGTGCCATACTTCCAAAAATATTATTCGAAGCCGGATGTGGAGAAGGCGATCGCTTTCTATAAAACGCCTGCGGGCAAGCACCTTGTCGCCGTCCAGCCGGTAATTATGCAGAAGACGCAAGGGATTGTGCTGGCGCGTGCGCAGGAAGTAGGGCACCAGGTTTTGATGCGCCACAAAGCGGAGCTGGAGGCGCTTGCCAAACAATATCAGCAACAGCATGGTGCAGGCGGCCCTGCGCCGCAGAATGCCGCTCCCGGCAGCCAAGGTCAGCCGAAGAGGTAGTAGACACTCCAAAGCTTGAAAACGGTTCGCCTGGCGTGTTCGACAACAGGAAAAACAATGGCCAATCACAAACCTCTGGTGCTTACAATTCTGGATGGGTGGGGCTACCGCGCAGAACAAAACGCGAATGCCATCGCACAGGCTCGGAAGCCAAACTACGACCGTCTTCTCTCCGAATTTCCTAACACGCTTCTCCGTGCATCTGACCACTTCGTCGGATTACCTGATGGGCAGATGGGCAACAGCGAGGTAGGTCACCTGAACATCGGAGCCGGGAGAGTGGTCCATATGGACATCACTCGGATTGATGAGGCGGTGACAAACGAAAGCTTTTTTGAGCATCCTGTGCTGGTGGAAGCGATGCAATACGCCGGATTGCGGGGTCGCCGGGTACATCTGCTTGGGTTACTTTCAGATGGGGGCGTGCATTCCCACCAGCGTCATCTCTATGCGCTGCTCAAACTTGCAAAACAGCAGCAGGTTTCGAAGCTCTTCGTGCATGCGTTTCTGGATGGACGCGACACGCTGCCGAACAGCGGCATTGAGTACCTGAAACAACTGCAGCAACACTTGCGAGAATATGGCATCGGCGAGATTGCTTCCGTTTCCGGCCGCTACTATGCAATGGATCGCGATCGCAGATGGGAGCGCGAGGCGAAGACGTTCGATGCGATGGTGCTGGGCCGTGCGGAAGGTGGCCTGCACTCTGACCCCCTCACGCGGCTTGCCGAGTACTACAACAATGGCATCACCGATGAGTTCGTCGTACCTTTTGTCTGCGCAGATGGGAAGGGCGAGCCTGTCGCTACGGTTGCAGACGGAGACGTGTGCATCTGTTTCAACTACCGTGCCGACAGAGCGAGGCAGATTACCCGCGTGCTGGCCCGCAATAGTGGACTGACGCTGCTTGGTGGAGCGGATCTGCCTGGCGCAGACGATCTCGATGCGGCGATCCCTCGCATTCAGGTCCCCAAAAGCCTGCGGTACATCTGCATGACTCAATATGACAAGCAGTTCACCTTGCCGGTGGTGTTTCCATCGGAGTCGATGGACAATCTGCTTGCCAATGTTATGGCGGAAGCCAATCTTCGTAATTTGCGAGTCGCCGAAACAGAAAAGTATGCGCATGTCACCTATTTCTTCAACGGTGGCATTGAAAAGCCTTTTCTGGGAGAAGATCGGATTCTGGTTCCGTCGAGGAAGGTCGCGACCTACGACCTTGCCCCGGAGATGAGTGCGGATGGAATAGCCGATGTTGTGACGAAAGCGATCGGCGACACGGCCTTTGATGTGATCGTGGTAAATTTCGCCAATGCCGATATGGTAGGGCACTCAGGGAAAATGGAGCCCACGATCCGCGGTGTTGAAACGGTAGATGCCTGCCTGGGAAGAATATATCGGGCCATCAAGCAGCATGGCGGGTCCATGCTGGTGACGGCGGACCACGGCAACGCCGAAATGATGGTGGATCCGATTGCCGGTGGCCCCCACACTGCGCATACGACCAACCCTGTGCCTTTTATCCTGGTTACCGAAGGAGGCCACAATGTAAGGGTGAAGAGTGGGGGTTCGCTGCGGGACATCTCCCCTACGATCTTGGATTTGCTGCACCTGCAGCAGCCCAAGGACATGACTGGCGAATCGTTGATCCGGCACGACTAAGACGTGGGCGAGTGACTATTTCGGGGAATCAACCCGGCTGGTGACTGGATAGCCGTGTGCGACCCAGTCCTTTCCGAAGCTGGTATCCAGCATCAGGACGTGCAGGTGTGTAAAGCCCATTTTTTGCAGGGCAGCAAAGGCCGGACGGATGTTCGGGCACTTATTCATGGGGCAACATCCGCAGTAGAGATAGATCTCGCGGCTCTTGGGCAGTTTAGCGACCGCGTGCTCCAATGTCTGTAAACCTTGCGAAGTCGATGCGGGACCCGCGTATATGGATCCAGGAATATGCTCGCTGCGGTACAGCACAGCGAATCCGACCTGCAGGATTACTGGTTTACTGGTTGATTTCCCTTGCAATTGTGCCGCAAGATTGGCGGGCGGTGTAACTTGCGCGGCGGCCCAGGGAGTCGCTGCACCTTGCTGTGCGAGCGCTCCAGAAACCTGTAAAGCTCCTGCCCAGCAAACGAGTGCGAACGCCAATCTGCGCATTATTTTCCCCTTCAAGCACCTGTATATTGACCGCATATGACTTATTAGTCTACGAGAAACATTTTAAATGGCACGTAATCATCCAAAAAGCATTGCCAAAGAGACTGCATGGACACGGTAAAGCGAGACGCAACAAAGAAGGCATCCTTGTGGATCTTCGCGGTTCTGGTTGGCACCTATTGCGCCTGGGTCCTCACGTTGCCACTCTTCCCGTCCCTCGATGGGCCTCTGCACTTATACTATGCCTCTGTACTCGGTAACCTGCTATCAGATTCAACTCATTTTTCAGCCTACTACTCTGTACGCCACCTTTTTCCGCCCTACGCTCTTTACTACTATCTTCTGATCGTGACGGCGCACTTTTGCGGCTACGTTCTTGCTGAAAAGTTAATGGTGTGCGTCATCATCATCGTGACAGCATTTGGATTTCGCTATCTGGCCACCTACCTGGGACCTGCTGGGGATCTAGTCTCTTTGTTCATTGTTCCACTCCTGCTGAACTGGCCTCTAGGGATGGGATTCTACAACTATTGCCTGTCGATCGGCATCGCGCTGTGGGCCCTGGGAATGTGGTATCGCGCTGTAGACCGGCATAGCCACAGATTATGGCTCGGGTTTGTTGCAGCCGTGGTTCTCATGGTCCTCACTCATCCAGTTCCAGCATTGTTTGTTTACCTTTTGGTTGGCATCGATGTCGTGTCGCAATTGTTTTCACGGAGGTATGGATCGAAAGGGCCTGAAACACGCTCTGTTCCACTCCAGCGGTCGAACGTTCTCTACATGCTACTTTCGTGGACCACGATGCTCTACATTCTGCTGTTCACGGCTAAGCATCGTACAGTGGCCAATCTTCTGGAAAAGTACGATCGTACGGCTGTTTTCAGTAAGCTGGTCAAACTAAGTACCCTTGCGATGTTTTCCGGATCTGGGTCTCTGGTCCTTGCATACAGAGCATCGCTTTATTGTCTTTTAGTTTTTGCCATTATATGGGCATCCAAGGGAATAGCCCACAGGATTCGCAGCATGTCGGTGCTTCCAGCGGACCTCATCCTTGTGAGTTCGCTCTTTTTTTTGTTGATTCTTCCGATAATGCCGCCGGTTGTGAACGGAGCAAACTATTTCTCGCAACGGTTGGTAATCCTGGTCTGGATTGGAGCTATGGCCGCCGCCAGCACGCACGTTCCCAGTTCGTACCTGGTACGGCTGCGCGTCATAACGTTCGCATCCGTTTACGGAATAGGAGTTCTTTTGTTCGCCAATTCCAGGATACGACCTACGGCGGTGCAGATGGCGGAGATTGAAGCGAAACCGGCACCCAAGAGGGGTATGGCAGGGCTGGTATTAAGCCTACCCGATGCCCCGAACCCAAAGCGACTGAGTTACTTCCCCTATTACTGGGCCGGAACCCGTTATTTCCGCAGATCTCGAGCCGTGTTGCTGAACGGAGGCTGGCTGTATGAATCGTACCTGCCCCTGGGTTCCCGGCTGGAGCAGATCACAAATCAATTTACGCCCGCCATCCAGGATTCACCAGGTGATGCGTACGAAGTTCTGCTCCATTCGCAAACAGCTCGGGCTCAGGTGATGCCTCATGTCAATCTTGTAGTCTTTACTGGAGCAGAGACTCAAGCCCGGCTTTTGATAATTTTGCGTAGTCTCGATGAGACTGGAAATGGTCGCGCGTGGACGTGTCTACCTGAGCAGTGGTACTCCGTCTGCAGCACAGCATCGATCTCTCCTGCAAAGTAATCGCCGGCTGGAACAGCCGTCTAAAAATAGCGTGCAAAGGCGGTCTCACAAGCTATTCGGATGCGGTCTTTCGATGGCGCTACCTCAGCACTGACTCCCATATTCTGGCGGGGCACATTCAAAGTGACGACAGAGATGCGCCCATCGTCGTAAACAGATTTGTAATCTGTTCTGAGCGCATGGAGTTGCGAATCGGCGAGCACGGAAAGCTGCATGAGTTCATCCAATTCGTTTGAGAAACGGTCGGGAGTTTCCAGGCTTTGGCAACTCTTAGCATCATTCCAGGCAGTAAACGCGTTGTCATAGATTACATATTGGACCGAAGACTTCTTTAAGTAGCTTGCCAGTTCTTCCGTAGAGCCGGTATAGGGCCAGCCAGGACTCGGACTTGCCGCACCCGGCCAATCCATCACAAAAATGCTATGCGCTTTGTAATTGAATAAAAATGGGTAAGCGACATTTTCCAGAAGTAAGCCGTTATTTGGCAGCGAGCGTTGAACTCTTCGATACTCATCCAGAATGGAGGCGCTTTCGAGTGGCTGATCTGCAAGGCCCGCGCGCAGCGCATGCGCATATTCCTGCCGCTCCAAGCTGAACTGGCGAAACGGATGCGGGTTAGTTCCAGAAACGTCATAGTAGAAAACCATCGATACCAGTGCCACAAGTCCGGTGAAGTAGATGATTCGTGAGATGGCGGAATGTGGAAAGAGATTCAGGGTTGCTGCAGCAGCCGCGTAGAAGGTCACGACAGAGCAAAGAAACTGAGGAAAGTTATATCTCCAAATATAGTCACCTCCACTCTCATAATTAAAGGCAGTGATTGCCAGCGCGCATGCAATCAGTATGCAACTCGCTAGACGCGACCGCTTGCTGCCATGGCCCGCGAGCAGCATCAGTCCGGCCATTACGGCGAGAGCAAAGCCTTGAGAGAAAAGCTTGATCAGTTGGCGTGTTCCGGTGAAGTGGTGCAATGTCTGGACGTGGATATAGCTGGAATAATCCAGACCATGGCCAAGAACTGGAAACAGGTAAGTCCCGCTGTACAGCTTCATAGCTATCATCCAGCTTAGAAGGACGGCAAGAGCACCACCTGTTACGGATGCCGCACGAGTCAGCGCGCGCTTCCATTCACGTACGAAAGCTGAAAGAATACACGGAATGATAGCAATCGCACACGCAACAGGAAGATACGTCGATTTTACGGAAACAGTGGCTCCTCCGAGCGCGCCGAGTAAAAGAGCGAAATTCCAGGTGGAGGAGGTGTTTACGGCTTCAATCTCCAGCAATATCCAAACCATGCTCAGTAGCAGCGCGATCGGGAGGACGATGAAGGTGAGATTGAATGTCTCTTGCGGAACAAGAGAGACCAGGACCTCCATGACCGCGACTTGATAAGGAAGGAGTCCGAACGCCACCCCTAAGTCCAGTAACGAAGGAATCAGGAGGAGCAGTCCTAAGGTGCGATCTGCCATTTCGATGTGGGCCAGCGAAGTTCCGCTAATGACGAAGGACTGAAGGAAGTATGCTCCGCCGAGGCTAGACAGCAAGCGGCGATCGCTGAAGGGATCGAACGCGAATTGGTGCAAGGCGAGCATTTTTCCAGGAAAGACCAAATATGCTGAACTGTCGTCGGTTATGTTGAAGCTAGCCAACTGCACCGTACCCGCAACACGAGCCACAAGAATTACCAGCCCCAGGAGAATCAGAATACGAGATACAGGGGAGGAGCACTGCCAAAGCTTGCCCCAGCAATAATCTTCCGGCGTTTCCTTGAGAAGGAGCGCATAGGCAAATGCACCAACCCCTCCGAGAGTCAGCAACGTAGCCGGATAGATAGCGTGAATCAAATTTAAGAAACCGCCGAGCGAGATCATTGTCGCAATCCCGAGCGAGCATGCAACGGAGACGGGAATCCATTGCAGCCTTGCAAGCTTCGCCAGCAACCTTCCCCATCCTGTAAATGAGACGAGAAGCAGAAATGCCCACGCCAGCGCATGGAAGTAACTGCCGATCGAGCGAACCGTGATAGGGTGCAGCCCTCCTGTGACGGACGGAAAAGCCGGGATATGTTGGTGAATCGAAGTTATAGAAGGCGGAGTAGCGTGGTGCAACGGTGGGAGCATCTGAAACCCTCAATTACAAAATGAGTATCCAGGCCTAATTTTCCTTTGGTGCTATTTGCAAATTGCGCTGGCTGAATAGGGGTACGACGCGTGCGTGCTGGTGTAACGTTGCGCAATTACAGAGCACATTTGGGTGTCGCTCGTGTATAGAGTCCAGGCAGTATTGTCATTGTTGTCGTGTCCCGCAGGGGTTTCGAGATCGATAACAGAAATTCGCCCATCGTCGTAGAGGGAATGATGCATGGATTGAAGCTGTCTGAACTGATGATGCGCCACGAAGGTGAGTCGTTCGAGGGCGTGATCGAGTTGTGAATAGTGGGTTTGATTGACAAGCGACTGGCAGGAAATCATGTCCATCCAGTCTGCGTAGGCATGATCGAACACGATGTAGCGCACAGAGTTGCCGCGCAGGTAACGGGCAACATCTTCTGGATTGTTCGTGAAAGGCCAGCCCGGGGGAGGGCCGGCCGCGCCGGGCCAGTCATCAATGAAAACGGTTCTACCTTTGCGGGAGGTGGCAAGCAGGAACGTTCTTGAAGTGTTATCCAGAGCGACGGAATTCGGCAGAAATGCGTGTTCGATTTCGTCATATCTGGCCCGTAGCTCCGGACTTGTCAGCCTTGTTCCAGAAAGGCTGGCCCGCAGATCGCAGGGATATTGAGCTAGCTGTTTTGCCATTTGACTGAAAGGTGCTAATGCGCCCCCACCGACATCGTAATAGAAAATACAAAGCGTAAATGCGGCGACAGCGACGCTGCGGTTCAGAATGCCAAAATGGCTCAGCGACACACCCTTAGCCCCCAGGGATGCGGCCGAAAAAATAATTAAAGCTGTAAAGAATTGCGGGAAGTTGTATCTCCAGATGTAGTCTGCACCGCTCTCATAATTGAGAGCGGTGATGGCAACGGCGGAGGCAATCAGGACATTGAAGGTGAGACCGGACTCAACATCCCGGATACCAGCTAAATAGCGGACAGCAGCAAGCACCAAAAGAGCCGCCCCTTGCAGGAATGTGCGTATCAGGGCTTGCTTGCCAGCAAACCGTGAAAGGTGCGGAAGGGAATGATAGCTTGAGTAATCAGTGCCGTGCCCGAGCAGCGGAAACAGGAAGGTTCCGCTCGTCTGCTTCATCGCCAGCATCCAGGCCGCAAGTACTACAAGAGAAGCCGCGCCTGCAATCATGGGCAATTTCATCGATTGTGCTCTGTTTCGGTTCCAGAGGAACAGAAGATAGGGAAATAAGGCAAGCGATCCCACATAGGGCAGGAAAGTGGATTTCAAACAGATTGCTCCGCCGCCGATCGCGCCCGCAATCGCAGCAAATCGCCAGTTCTCTGTCTCGGCAGCTTTGAGCGTCTTATAGACTGCCCATATCATAGCGAGGAGTATAGGGATTGGCAGAACCGTAAAGGTAAGATTGAAGGTTTCCTGTGGGACCAAATAAGCGATCAAAGCCATGAAAGCAATCCTTCCCACAGAAGAGCTAAACGCAATTCCAATGTCGAAGATCGCGAAGAACATGATTATCAATCCCAGACTGCGGTCCGCCATGCCCACGTTCGCAAGAGAAGTTGCCGCGACTACAAAAGCTTGAAGTAGATAGGATCCTCCTAAACTAGAGATAACTCGTCTGTCGCTGAACGGGTCTGCAGCAAATTGATGAGCGTTAAGCATCTTTTGCGGGAAGGCAAGATATGCCGTTCCATCGTCGTAGTTGTGGTACGTCGCTAATCTTACGGTCGCAGCTACACGCAGCACGAGGAGCAGGAAGGTGAGTACGATGAGGGCACGGGAGGAGCGTGATGCCACGTTCCAGAAGTTGAGCCAATTGTAGGCATCGGAGCTTTCCTTGCGCATCAGGAAGTACAGCAAAACTCCTGTCAGAGCCAATGCGATGAGTATAGAAGGGTATACCGCATGGAACAGGTTCAGCCATCCTCCGGTAAAAAGGATGACAGCTATGCCGAGAGAGCACGCAACAGAGGATGGTAAACCTCGCACGCGGAGTACCTTGCTCAGGAGCTTTCCCCAGCCTATGAAACTAATCAGCAGAAGGCATGCCCAGATCAGGGCAAATGCAAATTCGCCTAATGACCTGATGCTGATGGGCTGTGTGGGGCCGGTGACGGAGGGATAAGGCGCGACGCGGAAATCGTTGAGTGTCTGAGTCAGCGAAGCGGGAAAGGGCATTCAGAGCCTCTTGTGGTAGCCATCCGTTCGTGCCGAAGTGGGGCTTCAGTGGCGAAAATGTCTAATTCCGGTGAACGCCATTGCTGCGTTCAGTCGATCCGCGGCGGCAATCACCTCGGCGTCCCGCACCGATCCCCCCGGCTGGATCACAGCCGTTGCACCGGCGGCGACTGCAGTTTCCAAGCCGTCCGGGAAGGGGAAAAAGGCGTCCGAAGCGGCCACACATCCGGATAGCGGCAGCACGGCCTTCATCGCGCCAAATTTTGCCGCATCCACGCGGCTCATCTGGCCTGCACCGATGCCCAGAGTCTGGCCGTTGCGCGCGTATACGATGGCATTGGATTTCACGTGTTTGCAGACACGCCAGGCAAACAGCATGGCTTCAATTTCGTCCTGCGTAGGCTTCCGCCTGCTCACGATCTGCAACTCGTCTGCCCGGATACGCGCGTCGTCTGTACCTTGCAACAACAATCCGCCGGATATCTGTTTCATTGTGGTTCCCGATTTACCCGATCGAACCTCCACGAGCCGAAGATTCTTCTTTGCCCCGAGTATGTCTTTGGCCGCCGAGCTAAAGCTGGGAGCCACAATAGCCTCAACGAAGAGCTTGGAGATCTCGGCAGCCGCCTGCCCGTCAACTTCCCGGTTGATGCCGATGACCGCTCCAAATGCAGAAACAGGATCTGTGGCCAGCGCTTTTTGGTACGCCTGGAGGATAGATCCAGCGGTAGCGACTCCGCACGGGTTGGTGTGCTTGATGATCGCGACGGCAGGATCACTGAATTCTTGGACGAGATCCCAGCAGGCGTCCAGATCGACGAGGTTATTGTAGCTAAGCTCTTTTCCCTGCAATTGGCGCAGGCCAGCGATTCCGGTCTGAGTGCCGTCAGAATACAGCGCAGCCCGTTGATGCGGGTTCTCTCCGTATCGCAGCGGCATTACTAAGGGGTAGGCAAGCCGCAATGTGGAGGGGAAAGTCTGGAAATCCGAGGTGATGGGCGGCCGCTGTGGATCCTCCGCATAAAGGGTAGGAATCGCTTCCAGGGCATTGGCAATGCCAATATCATAGGCCGCTGTCAACGCGAAGGCCTTCTGCGCCAGCCGCCAGCGAGTCGCCCGGCTAAGCTTGCCTTGGTGTGCGGCCAACTCCTCGATGAGAGTTGAGTAGTCCGCCGGGGACGTAACAACAGCAACATCCTCAAAATTTTTGGCTGCAGATCGCACCATCGACGGGCCGCCAATGTCGATATTTTCAATGAGTTCGGAAAATCTTATGCCAGGCTTGCGCAGCGTGGCCTCAAATGCGTAAAGGTTCACCACGACCATATCGATGGACTGAATATCATGGGCGGCAATGGCCTTCTGGTGTTCTGGATTGTCGCGAATGTGCAAAATCCCTCCATGCACCCGAGGATGCAGCGTTTTCACGCGGCCGTCCAGCATTTCGGGAAATCCTGTGAGCTCGGCTATTTCGACCACCGGAAGTTGAGCTTCGCGCAAAGCGCTCGCCGTTCCACCGGTCGAGACAAGCTCGGCTCCATAGCTATGGAGCGCGCGCGCCAAGTCAACGATCCCGGATTTGTCTGTGACGCTTAACAGTGCACGTTGAATTTGCTTCATATTTACACGCTCTTGGATCGAATGACGTCGAACGGAAATTCAAGTCTAATGCATTCGGATTCTGACCAGTTCGCCAGCAAGAATGAAGTTTGTATTCCATGGCGCAGCCCGGTAGGCTGGTGATAAGTCTGACCCGACGACGAGGGGAGTTCGATCTGATCAGTCGCGACGAACAAAGCAGGGCAGCCGCAGAGATTCTGCCACCTGCGCCGGCAAATCTGGAATCGGCAGGGATGCAGCAGCCGAACTATGACCTGCAATCAGGTTATTACACCGGAGCACCGGCTCGCTCCAAGACAGCAGAGCGGATTTTAGCGGGCTGGGCATACGCGCCAGCCACATACGTGCTAATTGGCATCAATATTGCCGTTTACCTGCTGATGAGCCTGCGGGGCGTTTCCTGGTGGGATCCAACGGCGGAGCAGATCCTTCATTGGGGAGCGAATCGCGGCGCCAATGAGATTCTGTATAGCCAGTGGTGGCGGTTGCTGACCGCAACCTTTGTGCATGTCGGAATCATCCACATCGGAACGAACATGTGGTGTCTATGGAACCTGGGATTGCTTGGTGAACCATTGCTAGGTGCGGCCGGGATGTTCGCCGTCTACGTGCTGACCGGAAGTGCGGGGAACCTGTTGAGTTCTGGCGTAAATCCCGGTGTTGTCGGCGCCGGCGCATCGGGTGCCGTCTTCGGAATTGCTGGGATTTTAATTCTGCTTTTAAATTCCCCGCATCTGCCGTTTCCTCGCGCAGAACTGAAGCGGCTTCGCCGCAGCGTTATCTACTTCGCCGCGATCAACCTTGCGATCGGTGCCTCCACCCTAATGTATTCAGGTGGAATCAAGATCGACAACATGGCGCACCTAGGGGGCTTCCTTTCCGGACTTGCGGCGGGGGTTCCGCTGGCTCCTGTTTTGGGAACTGGACGCGGGCCCTACTTCCGCAGGCAGCGTGTTGTATTTGGTTTTTTCGCAGGGCTCCTCGTCCTTTTAGCATACGGAATCGTCCGCTTCTGGAAATCGTAACCGGCTCCGCGAGTTTTTCCAGAACCTCCGTCAATTATTGTCAACACCGGCAAACTTTTTAACCATGGCGAGCAGCAGTCTGCGATCACTTTCGTTCAAGTTGGCGGAGTAGCGCCGGATCTGCGTCAAAAAGCGCAGTTCGTCGTCGCTGAACCGCTGACTCGGCATTTGATAGCTCAACGCATTTTCCGCAAAGAAATGGGCTAAAGGGACATCGAGCGCACCGGCAATTTTATACAACGTGTCCAGCGAAGGGACCGTATGCCCATTTTCAACGCGCGAAAGATAACACCTCAAAAGCCCGGTGCGTTTTTCAATATCTCCCTGCGACATACCTTTCTGCAAACGCACACCGCGTATGGTGCTGCCGATCTTGATCACTTCCATGGAGTCTCCGCGCTGAGGTGAAATGGTGCGTGTCCTCTCAACGAATGTTGCTGAACCATTTCGTTGACAGAACGCGTCTTAAATATTGTTAAGTTAGTTAACATATCTGACGAACAAGGAGCAAGAAATTTCTGGGGAGTGAAACATTTTCTTCGGCAGATTGAGAGTGAGCCTTCGATCCAAGGCACCGGGAGGTCCGTCAGAGCGTCACTGTTTCAAAGTTTTTGCGAAGAAGGTAAACATGCGTCTGTCGGCATCCGCAGTATCGGCGGCCCGGTATCCCGCTTTGTTATTAGGATTCTGAAAGGCATGACCGGCATCCGGATATTCCTTGAAATCGACCGGGTGGCCAAGCTTTTTCATAGCCGAACTAAATGTCTGGACATCCTGCGGTGTGATTCCCCTGTCAAGAGACCCGAAGTTTCCGAGCATCGCGGCCCGGATCTTTTTAAGCTGCCCGGGGTCGGTCTCGAGAGCACCGTAATTAATGGCGACCGCTCGCAAGGAAGGATCTGCGATGGCAAGCTGCAATGCGAAACCACCGCCCATGCACCAGCCCACGGCGCCGATACGGTCGCCTTTGACGAATTTTTGCGATTTCAAATAGGTGACGGCAGAGGTGAGAGATTGAACACCTCGGCTTTGGGGCAGAGCACGCATGAGCTCGTGCGCCAATTCAGGATCGGTGGCAACCTGCCCCCGGTAAAGATCGACGGCAAGTGTCACATACCCGTGCCCGGAGAACATCTGTGCCTGCTGCTTGACCCAGTCATTCAGCCCCCACCATTCGTGGATCACCACGATGGCCGGGAAAGGCCCCTTGCCGGCAGGTTTGTACATTACGGCACGGACAGGATGTCCTTCGCTAGGAAAAGTAACGTTTTCAGGCCCGGAAAGCGGCGGGCGCGGTGAAGATTGTGCGCGCAGAGGAAGTACGCTTGCGACCAGAACGCACAAAGTCGAAAGATTCAACACAAAACGTGAGAGGTGCATAGCCGAGTCCTTCCTTCCGAGAGATTAGCCGATTCGCGATGTCCGGATTTTGAGGTCACACCAGACGAATGAAGCAATACGCAATCCCTGCGATCCGCCGTCGACGGCCAGCTTTGCTGGAACGGCCTCAG
Organism: Acidobacteriaceae bacterium; assembly: GCA_035713565.1. GTDB lineage: Bacteria > Acidobacteriota > Terriglobia > Terriglobales > Acidobacteriaceae > JAKAAZ01. The sequence continues at coordinate 47,778 of DASSZI010000045.1, forward strand.
CCCATGTACATGCCGCCATTTACATCCAACACGTGGCCGGTGATATACGCAGCCTGTTCCGATGCGAGAAATGCGACAGCGTGCGCTACTTCTTCCGGCGAACCGGCCCGATCAAGTGGAATCTGCGCTAGCATTGCGCTCCGCTGCTGATCATTCAATATATCTGTCATTGGCGTGGAAATATATCCGGGAGCAACCGCGTTTACTGTTATGTTGCGGGAGGCCAGTTCGCGCGCCAACGATCTTGTCAATCCGATAAGTCCAGCCTTGCTTGCGGCATAGTTTGCCTGTCCCGCCTGTCCGGTTTGTCCCACAACGCTTGCAATATTGATGATGCGGCCCCAGCGACCCCTGAGCATGCTGCTTGAGACTGCCTGTGTCAGGAGAAACGCTCCCGTTAAGTTGGTTGCCAGCACGGAATCCCAGTCCGAAAGTTTCATCCGCAACATCAGATTGTCGCGAGTGATTCCGCCATTGTTTACGAGGATTTCGATCTTGCCGAATTGGGCAAGTACCGCTTTGGTTGCGGTCTTAATGGATTCTTCGCTGCTCAAGTCCAATTCAAAGGGCGCCGCTTTGCAACCGGACGCTTCAATCTCTGCCGCAAGTTGCTTGAGCCTGGCTGTATTTCGGGCCGCCAAAACGACCTGCGCGCCTTTTCTGGCAAGTGTCATAGCGCAGGCGTAGCCAATACCCTGCGAGGCACCGGTGACGAGAGCGACGCGGCCTTCCAGCGAACCCATGGTTTGCTCCTGTGGTGAAACTGGGAATCAACACGGATTATAGAGCGCGCCATGGAAAGACGTCTGATTCGGCCATGAAAAATCGCTCGCACTTGGAAACGTGGACTGGCGATCCTGTGAGAAGCAACCCGGAACAGGCGCTGCCCCGCTGTTGATTGGAACTGCGATCCGCCCTACCGGTTGCGCCGGTGCATGTTTTCGAATTGCTTCTTCTGCGCATCCGTCAGGATCGCTTCCATTTTCCGGCGCGTTTCCTTCCTTAGGGATCGAAGTTGCTTCCGCCGCTCCTTTGCATTTAAAGATCTATCCTTCCTGAGCTTCATCATCCGCTGCTGCCGGTCTTGCAGAAGGGGCAACATTCGCTGCTGCTGATCCTGCGTCAGGTTCAGCTTTCGCGCCAGACGTTCGAGCTGTCTCGTTGGGCCTGGCGGATGCGCAACTTTCTCGGCCATCTGGAGCTGCTGGTTTGGGTGAGGAGCCGCAACGCCGTTCGTGGTCTGCGCCGGAACATCGGACGCCTGTGCCCAAATGTTCGGCAGAGGCGAAAGCGCAATGCCAAGAACGGCCATGCTCGTGGCGAGGAGATACTTGGAAATAGTCCTGTTTTGGCCAGTTTTCATCGCTCGATTCCCTTCAGGGACATTGCCACCGGGTATTCCAAATTGGGGGACGAACACCGGTCTCTGTGTGTAGACGGCGAATTGGACGTGTAAGTTGCGTCCACTATTCCGGCGGCTACGCTTTAGCTGCGCTCCACCTGGAAAACGAACGGATCCCCGTGTTCCTTGGCCATGGATTCCACTACTTTGAGAAAGGCGACCGCGGCGTGCGACAGGGCTGCCTGGCGGCGATGTACCAGACGAAGCCGGTGCTCCAGTACGAGCTCCGGCACGGTGACCTGGATCAGTTCGCCGCGCTCCATCTCCGGTCGCGCCGTCAATCCTGGCAGCAGGGCGACACCGTTCCCCATGGCGACAAACCGTTTGATGGCTTCCAGGCTAGGGAGTTCCACGCCCATGTTGAGCGGAGTGCGATGGCGGCGAAAAGTCTGCACAACTTTATGGCGGAGTGGAGATGGAATATTATGAGCGATAAAATTTTCTGCTCCCAAGTCGCGGATGGAAACCTTTCCGGTGCGCGCCAATGCATGACGGGGATGCACGGCTAAGACCAATTCGTCCCGGTAGACGACGATAGAGCGAATCTGGGGGTCATCCGGACGATAGGAGATGATGCCGAATTCCACAGCATGCTGCATGAGTTCCTCCGTCATCCGGCTTGCGAGGGATCGTTGTACAGTCACTTTGATCTGGGGCGACAAACGCCGGAAAGCATGGAGTACAGGAAGTAGGTACAGGGACGTGTATTCGTTCGCTGCCAGGTGGAGCCTGCCCCGATGCAGCGAACGAAACTCCGATAACGCGGTTGCCGCCTCCCCGCGCAGATTGAGGAGCCGTTCGGCGTAGGCGCGTAAAACCTCGCCTGCTGCCGTTAAGGTCGCGTTGCGAGCGGCACGTTCGAACAGTACCTCTTCCACTTCTTGCTCCAGTTTGCGGATGACCTGACTGATGGCGGGTTGGGTGCGATGCAACCGTAGGGCCGCACGGGAAAAGCTACGCTCCTCCGCCACAGCCATAAACGTTTCCAGTTGAAAAAGGTCCATGCCTGTTTACTCCCCGCCTCCCGTGAGTCTGTCTATAAGTAATTCTAATAGGCGCGATAGTCCACATTAAACTTTCTTATGCTAGCTTTGACATATGGATAGTTTCGCAGAGCCTGCTTTCGCAGGCGGGAGCAATATCCAAGACGAGGCGAACGGAATGGATCGAGAGCAAGTCCTTTTCTTCGACACCACACTGCGCGACGGAGAACAGTCACCGGGCTGCAGTATGTATATGGCGGAAAAACTGCGGATGGCACGTCAACTCGAGTCTCTTGGAGTTGATGTCATTGAAGCTGGCTTTGCCGTCGCTTCCGACGGCGATTTTGCCGCCGTCGAGCAGATTGCACGCAGCGTTCGCGGTCCGCGAATTGCCTCACTGGCCCGAGCCAAGGAAGAAGACATTACCACGGCGGCGCGCGCCCTGGAGCACGCCGAGCGTTCCCGCATCCACATTTTTCTCGCAAGCTCGGACATTCACCTGCAATACAAATTAAAGATCAGCCGGCAACAGGCGCTCGATCAGGCTGGTGAATCGGTTCGCCTGGCGCGCTCCTATATGGAGGATGTGGAGTTTTCGCCCGAGGACGCAACGCGTACCGATCCGGAATTTCTCTGCGCGATGGTGCAGGCCGCGGTGGACGCGGGAGCGACTGTCATCAACCTGCCCGATACTGTGGGTTACACCGTTCCCAATGAGTATGCCGGAATGTTCCGGCGCATCCGGGAGACGGTGCAGGGAATCGAAAATGTGATGCTCTCATGCCATTGCCACGATGATCTGGGAATGGCTGTTGCCAACAGTCTGGCGGCACTCCAGGCAGGCGCTCGCCAGGTGGAATGCACGATCAACGGAATCGGCGAGCGCGCCGGGAATGCTGCGCTGGAAGAAATCGCTGCCGCGATTTATGTGCGGCAGGATCAGCTTTCCTATCGGCACGGACTCAAGCTCGAACAGATCTATGCGACCAGCCAAATGCTGACGCAAATCATCAGCTTTAAACCTTCTCCCAACAAAGCCATCGTAGGCAGCAATGCCTTTTCGCATGAGGCTGGAATTCATCAGCACGGTGTCCTATCGAATCCGCTGTGCTATGAAATCATGACCCCTGGACTTGTGGGAGTTCCGGCAAATTGCATGGTGCTTGGTAAGCACTCCGGACGTCATGCTCTGGGACACCGGCTGGGCGAACTTGGGCTGGTGCTGAATCGTGAGGAATTGGATGTGGCGTACGTCCGCTTCATCGAAATTGCCGACCGGAAGAAAGCAGTTTACGACCAGGATCTGATTGCCCTTGTCCACGGTTACGTTCGGCAGGTGCCTAATCTACAAGTATCGGGAGTGACGTCCGCTTCTCCGCAGTCCTGAGTCATCACTGGCTTCCACGCCGCTACACGATCTGGAGATAAGAAGAAATGAAGATGAAAATAACTTTGCTTGCCGGCGATGGGATCGGGCCGGAAGTCACACGTGAAGCAAAGCACGTGCTGGAATCAGTCGGACAGTTGAATGGGCACTCGTTCGAATTTGTTGAAATGCCGATTGGCGGGGTTGCCATCCGTCAGCATGGATCCCCTTTGCCTGCGCAGACGCTGGACGCAGCGCTAGACAGCGATGCTGTACTGCTTGGAGCTGTCGGTGGCAATGAGTTCAATTCTTTGCCTCCTGATAAGCGGCCGGAGGCGGGTCTGCTGCAGTTGCGTCAGGCTCTCGGTGGCTATGCCAACCTGCGTCCGTCAGTAGCTTATCCCTCGCTCAGTGACACTTCTCCGCTTCGGCCGGAAGTGACGAACGGGGCAGACATACTTTTTGTTCGCGAGTTGCTAGGCGGCCTTTACTTCGCTCATCCACGCTTGTGGGACCGCGAAGGCGGCGTTGGCCTGAACACCATGCGATATACACGGGATGAAGTCGTGCGTGTGGCTAGGATCGCCTTCCAACTGGCCCAAAAGCGGCGCAAAAAAGTTACCTCTGTCGATAAAGCAAACGTTCTGGAGGTGTCGCAGTTGTGGCGCTCTACGGTAACGGAAGTGGCCGCGCAGTACCCCGACGTGACGCTTGATCATCAGTATGTTGATGCTTGCGCGATGCATTTGATGAACACGCCAAGGAAGTTCGATGTGGTTCTTACCGAAAACCTTTTCGGCGATATTTTGTCGGATGAAGCAGCGGTCATTACGGGCTCCCTCGGGATGTTGCCATCGGCGACTATAGGAGGCAATGTCAATCTGTACGAGCCGGTGCACGGCTCCGCGCCCGATATTGCAGGTACCGGAAAGGCAAATCCGCTGGGTGCGATCCTGACTGCGGCCATGCTGCTGCGCCACAGCGCCAATCTTGAGCAGGACGCCGTTGCGGTAGAAACTGCAGTGGAGCGCGTGTTGGCGCGTGGCTTGCGCACGGCAGATCTTGCCCGCAGTCATGGGCTGAACCAGCAAATCGTGACGACGCGCGAAATGGGAAGGGCTGTATTCGAGGAACTTAACGAAATAATTGACCGTAGACAGGCTCTGCATGCCGTCTGATTCAATCCTGCTTCTCTCTTGTGTGAACACTCCGCTGTTCGACAATTGGCAAAGATTATTCAATAAATATGGCAAATAACAAAAAGACACTTTTTGAAAAAATCTGGGATGCGCACGTGGTGGCCGCACCACAAGACGAGCCATCCCTGGTCTACATCGATCTGCATCTGGTGCATGAGGTTACGTCTCCGCAGGCCTTTGAAGGACTGCGAATGGCGGGTCGTCAGGTTCGCCGCGCGGATCGTACGCTGGCGACGATCGATCACAATGTTCCGACTTTGGCCAAAGATCGACTCTTTATCCAGGATGATATCGCCGCAAAGCAGATCGACACGTTGCGGCGCAATTGCAAGGATTTCGGCGTTCAACTTTACGATATCGATTCGCCACAACAGGGAATCGTTCACATCATCGGACCTGAGCTGGGATTTACCAAGCCGGGTATGACGATCGTTTGTGGAGACAGCCATACTAGCACTCATGGTGCTTTCGGCGCTCTGGCGTTCGGCATCGGCACCAGCGAAGTGGAGCACGTGCTGGCAACCCAATGTCTACCCCAGTCCAAGCCGAAAACCTTCCGCATTCTGATAGAAGGCGATTTGCCGGTTGCGGTGACAGCCAAGGACATTGCGCTCGGCATCATAGGCCGGATCGGTACGGATGGGGCAACGGGCTTCGTCCTCGAGTACGCAGGATCGGCGATCCGTTCGCTTTCAATGGAAGGCCGCATGACGCTCTGCAATATGAGTATTGAATCGGGAGCTCGCGCCGGTATGATCGCGCCGGATGAGACAACGTTCGCTTATCTGAAAGGCCGCCCCGAGTCACCGGAAGGCGATGCCTGGGACGAAGCTGTCGCGCACTGGAGCACATTGCCAACAGACCCCGGCGCAGAGTTTGACCGGGAGCTTGTGATATCCGCCGAAGATCTGACGCCCTACGTCACGTGGGGGACGCATCCTGGCATGGTCGTTTCGGTGACCGGCTCGGTGCCCGATCCAGAGGCCGCGCCGTCGGACTCTGAACGCCGCGCTTATCGGCGCGCTCTGGAATACATGGCGCTGACACCGGGAATGAAGATGGAATCGGTTCCGATCGATCGTGTCTTCATCGGTTCCTGCACCAATGCGCGCATTGAAGATCTTCGAGCGGCGGCCAAAGTGGTCAGCGGTCATAAGGTGCATACAAAAGTGCGTGCCATGGTGGTACCCGGCTCGCAGCGGGTCAAGTCCGAAGCGGAGAGTGAAGGTCTGGACCAGATCTTTCGTGCCGCTGGTTTCGAATGGCGAGAACCAGGCTGCTCCATGTGCCTGGCGATGAATCCCGATGTTCTTGAGCCCGGCGAGCGCTGCGCTTCCACCAGCAACCGTAACTTCGAAGGCAGGCAGGGACGCGGCGGGCGTACCCATCTGGTGAGCCCCGCGATGGCTGCAGCGGCGGCTATCGCCGGCCACTTCACAGATGTCCGCCAATGGGAGTTTCGTTCAGGACTATGAGACCATTTCGTACACTCACTTCCAAGGTCGCGCCGCTCGATGCCGTCAATGTCGACACCGACCAGATCATTCCCAAGCAGTTTCTCAAGCGCATCGAGCGCAGCGGCTATGGAGAATTCCTTTTCTTTGACTGGCGAAAGAATGCAGATGGGACTCCGAACCCCAGCTTTTCGCTGAACCAGCCGCAATATCAGGGGGCAGAGATCTTGGTCGCGGGACGCAATTTCGGATGCGGCTCTTCCCGCGAGCATGCGGCCTGGGCGCTGAGTGACTATGGTTTCCGTTGCGTCATCAGCTCCAGCTTCGCCGATATCTTCTTTTCGAACGCGGCGAAAAACGGCATCCTGCTGGTGGTTTTGCCGGAGGAAAAGATCGCCCAGTTATTGGAACGTGCGAAGAAGCCGGGATATACGTTAACTGTTTCTCTGGAATCGCAGACAGTGCAGGATGATGAAGGTTTCCAGGAATCTTTCACCATTGATGCTTTCCGCCGCTCCTGCTTGCTTGAGGGTCTGGACGACATTGGCTTAACGATGCGCCACAGGGATGCGCTCGCTAACTACGAGCGTCAGCACGACAAAGACTTCTGGTACGCACCTCGCCCCCACACAAATCGACAGGAGTCACGAGCATGAGCAGCAACGGCAATCGCAACCCCAAGCAGAACAGTATTGCTCTTACTGAAGGACCCAGCCGTGCGGGTGCGCGAGCCATGTTCCATTCAGTTGGATTTTCACGAGAAGACCTGGCCAAGCCCATCATTGGAATCGCAAATACATGGACGGAAATCGGACCTTGTAATTTCCACTTGCGTATCCTGGCAGAGGCCGTCAAACAGGGCATTCGTGATGCCGGTGGAACGCCACTGGAGTTCAACACGGTAACGATCTCCGACGGCATCACGATGGGAACGCAAGGAATGAAAGCCTCGCTGGTCAGCCGCGAGGTGATTGCGGATTCCGTGGAACTCGTGGCACGCGGCAATCTCTTTGACGGGCTAATTGCAATCGCGGGCTGTGATAAAAACATGCCCGGCACGGTCATGGCGCTGGCACGTCTCGACATTCCGTCGCTGATGCTCTATGGCGGCTCTATTGCACCGGGTCACCTCAATGGGAGAACCCTCACGATCCAAGATGTATACGAGGCACAGGGCTCCTTTGCGGCGGGCAAGATCGATGCTGCGGAGCTTGAAGCAGTCGAGACCAGCGCCTGCCCAGGGGCTGGCGCATGCGGGGGGCAGTTCACAGCGAACACCATGGCAATGGCATGTGAATTTCTTGGCATTTCGCCCATGAATCTTTCCGGTATTCCTGCGCTCTCCCCAGAAAAAACCAAAGCCTGCCGAACGGCCGGTGCGCTTGTGCTTGAACTTGCGAAGCGCGACCTGCGCCCATCCAAGATCATTACGCGCACAGCCTTGGAGAATGCTATAGCCAGTGTCGCTGCGTCGGGTGGGTCTACCAATTCGGTGCTGCACCTGATCGCGATTGCGCACGAGGCTGGGATTGATCTTTCCGTCGATGACTTCGATCGCATCAGCCGCAAGACTCCGCTGCTGTGCGACTTGAAGCCGGGCGGACGTTTTGTCGCGACCGATTACCAGGAGGCAGGAGGCAGCCGGCTACTCGCGCAGCGCCTGCTCGCCGAAAAGTTGATTGATGGCACTGCGCTGAACGTCTCCGGTCGAACACTTGCGGAGGAAGCTGCGCTGGCCGAGGAAAAACCGGGCCAGCAGGTCATCCACACGACAGGCAAACCATTAAAGGCGACAGGTGGACTGGTTATTTTGAAAGGTAACGTCGCGCCGGAAGGTTGTGTGATCAAGGTCGCGGGGCATGAGCGCTTGCACCATCGTGGACCTGCGCGCGTCTTCGATAACGAAGAATCATGTTTCGCCGCACTGCGTGCAGGACAATTAAAGCCGAACGATGTTGTGGTGATTCGCTATGAAGGACCAAAAGGCGGCCCAGGCATGAGAGAGATGCTGCAGGTCACAGCGGCCATTGCAGGCATCGCGGAATTGAGTGACACGGTTGCGCTGCTGACGGACGGGCGTTTTTCGGGGGCAACGCGTGGACTTATGGCGGGTCACGTTTCTCCTGAAGCTGCAATGGGCGGTCCTATAGCGGCGGTGCAAGACGGCGACATCATCGTGTTCGATATTCCGAAACGCGAATTACGCGTGGAATTGAGCGACGCGGAAATTGCCGAGCGCATGAAGAAATGGAAGGTGCCTGCGCCGCATTTTGAACGCGGCGTTTTCCGGAAATATGCCGGCAGCGTTTCTTCTGCCTCGCGGGGCGCGGTCACCAACTAACGATGGAGCGAATTGCATGAGCAACTCCGGCAATCCCAGGTCTTCAGACCCTGCAATTAGCAGCCAGCCCACGCGGTTGACAGGTGCGGAAACGCTCTGGG